>CANROT010000036.1 GCA_947632285.1 uncultured Clostridia bacterium | reverse complement strand
TCATGTCGTAGCCGCGCCGCGCGAGCTCGAGCGTCAGCTTTCCCGTGCCGCAGCCGAGATCGAGCACGAGCTCGGGTTTCTCCTTGCAGTACCGCCGGAAGACCTCTTCAATAAAATCCGCCCACCCCGAATAGTCGACGTGCGCGTTAATGCGGTCATAAAATTCCGCCGTTATCTCATATTCCGAAAACATTTCGACCCTCTCCCCGCGTCCGCCCTCTTTTTATAAAAAATTCAATGAAAGTTTTTAAAAAGAGGGGGTGCAGGGGGAGGAAAACTTTTTTCAAAAAGTTTTCCTCCCCCTGCCAAAAACCTTATTTCTTAAATCTTATGACATTCCAGGAAGCCCTGCCGAGCAGCGCCTCAGCGCGCGTGCCGTCGACGGTCGTTTTGCCGTCGCTCTTCGGGCAGACCGTGTACGGCGCGTCCTCGGTGTTGACGGCGTTGACGTCGTCGTGGTGCATCGTGATGTGCTCGACGAGCCTGTAGCCCTCGAAGCCGCCGAGGTCGATCTCCGCCGCGATATCCTCGTCAAGGTTCTTGTTGACGGCGAACACCGTCAGCTCGCCCGCCTCATCGTTGCGGACGGCGACGCTGTCGACGAACGGCACGTCCGTATACTTGCGCGTGTCGTACTTTTCGCACTCGACCTTCGTTTCGAGCGCGGTCCCGCGCCCGTATGCGGAGGCGTGCATATAGGGGTAGAAGATCGTCTGCGCCCAGGCGCCGCCGCCGTTGCGCGTCATTATCGGCGCGATGACGTTGACGAGCTGCGCCATGCACGCGACCTTGACGCGGTCAGCGTGGCGGAGCATCGTGATGAGCAGCGACCCGATCAGGAGCGCGTCCTCGAAATTGTAGACGTCCTCGAGCTGCGGGGGCGCTACGCTCCAGCGCTCGATGTGCTTATGGTTCCCGGGCTCGTTGCAGTGGTACCACACGTTCCACTCGTCAAAGCTGATGTTGACCTGCTTTTTCGAGCGCGCGACGACCTTTGCGTAGTCTATCGCAGAGACGACGCTCTTTATAAAGTAGTCCATGTCGAGGTTGTTTGCGAGGAAGGTCTTCGTGTCGTGCGCATGGTTGTTGTAATACGTGTGGCACGAGACGTAGTCGACGTTGTCGTAACAGTGCGAGAGCATCGTCGCCTCCCACGTGCCGAACGTCGCCATCCCGCTCGACGAGCTGCCGCACGCGACCGTCTCTATCGAGGGGTCGACCCATTTGAGCATCTTCGCCGTTTCGTTCGCGATCCTGCCGTATTCGTCCGCCGTCTTCGCGCACATCTGCCACGGGCCGTCCATCTCGTTGCCGAGGCACCAGAGCTTTATGCCGTAGGGGTCGCGGTGGCCGTTCGCGGCGCGCAGGTCGGACCAGTACGTCCCGCCCGGGTGGTTGCAGTATTCGATGAGGTCCTTCGCCTCGGCGGGGCCGCGCGTCCCGAGATTGACCGCCATCATGACGCTCGTGTTCGCGCGCTTTGCCCATTCCTGAAACTCGTCGATGCCGACCTGATTCGTCTCAAGCGTTCCCCACGCGAGCTCGGTGCGCACGGGGCGCTTGTCCTTGGGGCCGATGCCGTCCTCCCAGTTGTAGCCGGAAACGAAGTTTCCGCCCGGATAGCGCACGACGGGTACGCCGAGCTTTCTCACGAGCTCGATGACGTCGCGGCGGAAGCCCATGTCGTCCGCCGTCGGGTGTCCCGGCTCATATATCCCGCCGTAGACGGCGCGCCCGAGGTGCTCTATAAAGCTGCCGTAAATGCGGGGGTCTACGCTCCCGACTGTGAAATCCCGGTCAAGTCTGATCTTTGCTTTCATGTTGTCTCCCTCCAGGTGCTGACTGTTTTATAAATATTTTTACTTTATTATCGGTATGCGGAAGATGTTGACGGAGCGCGGCGGGAACTCATGCGTGAACGGCAGCCCGCCGACGTCGAACGAGCCGTACTTCGTCGCGACCTTTTCGGGCTCCGCAAAGCTGTTCGTGTCGTCTATCGAATCCGCCGTGAGCGTCTCCGTCTTCACGGTGCGCGCGCCGGCCCCGGCGCCCTCGACATCGATCTGCATCGTCACCGGCGTCGGACGGACGTTGACCGCCTTGATTATGACCTCGCCCGCGCCCTCGTCGAGCGTTGAGGAAACGTATATGCGCTTCGGCGGCTTCGGGCAGTATTCGACGTCGTTTATGACCTCGCCGTCTATCGCGGCCGTGATGTGCGACCCGCGGCGCGACAGCGTCAGCTTGTATTCGCGCCCGTTTTCAAACGTGAACGGCACGTGTGACAGCCTGCTGTCGTAACCGCGCAGGCGGCATCCGATCACGGATTCGTCCTCTCTGCCGCCGCCGATGTGCCACGAAAATTCGGCATCATCGCCGACCGAGAACGCTATCGAAACGCCGCGGCGGAACCTCACGGGCGGCTCGCCCGGGCGGCGCGGCGGGAACTCAACGGGAATTTCATTCAGCCGGACCGTGCACTCGAAGTCAAAGTCCTCCCAGTCCCCGTTCACGACGACGTCGCGCGGCGGACCCCAGCGGCGGCGCGTGTCTGCCTCCGCACGGGCGGACGACGGCTCGCGGACAAGGTCGCCCTCGCGGTACGTCCAGTCGCCCTCCCTGACCTCTATATCGGACGCGGGGATAAGCTCGCCGTTCACCCTTATGCCCCGGAAGGAGGCGTCTCCGGCGCCGGCTCCGAACGCAAATCCGCCGGATATGCGCTCGGGCTCGCACTTTTCGTCCTCGGGCGTGATATCACAGCTGACACCGAGCGTCACGTCGCCCTGATTGACCGAATACATCTTCTGCACATAGTAGCTCGGGATACCGAAGACCTCGTGGTTGTTGTACCATATCAGGTTCGGGCGCCAGTTGACGTAATCGGCGTTGCATAAAAGCGGCGCGTAGCACGTCAGGGCGACCCTGTCGGCGCAGAGCTCAAAGCTCGTCATGTACGCGGCCTCGCAGAGCGCGTTATAGAACGTGTTGTTCCTGCTCGCATATTCGCCGAGGAACACCTTCGGCCCCTTCGGGTCGTAGAAATCGGAGAAATAGCGGTCGTAATTCTGTATCAGCCAGTCGGGCGCGACGTAATAGTGCTCGTCGACGCCGTATGAGCCCCACTTCCGCGCGCTCTCCCAGCCGAGGTCAAAGCCCTTTCCGGCGGGAGCGGGTCCTGCCGTATTGAGTATTTTGACGTTCGGATATTTTTCCGCTATCGCGCGGTGGAAGAGCGGGTAGCGCTCAAAGAACCCCTCGTCCACCTCCTCGTTGCCGACGGCGATGTATTCGACGCCAAACGGCTCCGGGTGCCCCATTTCGGCGCGGACAGCGCCCCATTTCGTGTCGGGCGCGCCGTTCGCAAATTCGAGCAGCTCCAGCGCCTCGTCTATCCACGGCTGCATCTCGTCGATCGGCACCCAATACTGCCGGTGCGGGTTGAAGGCGCCGGGAATGACGGGCAGCGGCTTTGCGCCGATGTCCTCGCAGAACAGGAAGAATTCGTAATATCCGAACCCGTAGCTCTGATTGTACCCCCAGTTGTCGCGCTTTGACGGGCGCGCCTCAACGGGGCCGACCGAGTTGCGCCAGCGGTACATGGCGTCGCGCGCGTGCTCGTCGACGTCGCCGTCGTGCGTGAGGCACCCGCCGGGGAAGCGCATGAATTTCGGTTTCATATCGGCAAGGAACTGCGCGATGTCGGGGCGCAGCCCGTTTTTCCTGCCGCGGAACGTGTCCTTCGGGAAGAGAGACACCATATCGAGGCAGACGCTGCCCGCGCCGTGCACGAGGATAACGAGCCTGCCCGCGAAATCCTCCGCGTCGGAGACGATCTCCGCCTCGTATTTTTTCCATTCCGGCGAGTCGACGGTGAGCTCCGCCCTCCCGTAGAGCGCCCCGTCCGCGCTTTCAAGCCTTATCTCGACCGGCTCGCGGAGGCAGATATCGCGCCTTGCGAACATCGAAAATGAATATGACGCGCCCGCGCGCAGCGGTATACCCGTATTATATCCGCAGTTGACGGCGCCGACGGTCCCCTCGACCTCGAGCCCACGCCTTGATCCGTTTGAGATGCGGAGATAATGCGTGTTGTTCACATTCAGCGGGTAGACGGATTCAACGCCGCCGCGAACGACCCCGCCGTCGCGCCCGATGAGCTCCCACGCCGTCAGCGGCGTGTAATCCTTGTTGTCTGTTTCGGAAAACTCAAACGAGCGGTTCCGAACCGTTTCAGCGTAGAGCCCGCCGTCCGCCGCGTGGTTTATATCCTCGAAAAATATACCGTAGAGGTCGTTTGTGGGAAAAAGTTTTTCATCGGCATTAACTCTGATGCCGGAAAGCTCTGCCATGATTTTCCTCCGACTAATATCGTTTTCACTTTCGATTATACTTTAAACACGCGCCCGTGTCAACGAATTTGCGTCAAATAAAAACGGTTTTTTGCGCAAACAAAGGCGCGGGAGACTGCCCTCCCGCGCCCGAAAATTTTATTTTTTGTCACCGTCCCGGCGGCGGAGGATCGGCACATACGGTGCCTCCTCGCGCACGCGCCTCGGCGTGTGCTTTATTATATTGAGGCAGAGCACGACGGCATAAACCGCTGAAACGGCGACGGACAAAACGAGCCACAGCGACGAGGAGGCCGCGAACATCGCACAGGCGGTAACCGCCGCCGCGAGCGCGCCGAGCAGCGCGCCGTATATCGCCGCCGCGCGCCTGCCTTTGGCGGCGAGCTTCTTTTTCTTTCCGAGCGGCAGCGAGATCGACGCGTCATACCCGGTGAGCGCCGAGAACGCAAGCAGCGCGGTGACGCCGCCCGCGACGGTCAATGCGATCCCGACGGCGAGCGTCCAGTATACGACCGGGTCCGCGGCGCGGCGGTATTCCGCCATCACCTCGGCCTTTGTGCGCCTGCCGTCAAAGCCGTCATAGAACGTCTGTCCGTTCTGCGTCCACTCGTTCGTGGTGCCGTTGAGCTGCATACCGGTCACCGTTATTTCCCGGGACGTGACGTATTCGTATCTGATCCTCACGTCCCCTATCTTCGGGGAGTCGATATTCTCGGCGTTCGTCAGGTATTCTCCCTCCGTGTGGAAACCGCGGACGTCGACCTCCGGCAGCGCCGTTATCCTCGCCCGCTCACGAAGGCCGGAGAGCTGCCGGTCATTGACGCGGAACCCGCCGATGCTCGCCGCGGCGGCGCTGAATTCGCCGGACTCCGTGCTCGCCGGATATGCGGACGGATTTTTGTGTTCACCGTCGCCCGTATCGACGAGCCCCGTGCTCCACCCGGCTTCAAATCCGCCGTTCACCGGGAGCCACTGGTACATCTCCGATATGCGCGAGAGCAGGACGGAGTCCGCGCTCACGCCGAATATCGGATCGACGGCGCCCGCCTTGTCATACGTCACCTCGCCCGGCACGATGACGAGATACATATCGAAGTCGTGCACATATTTTCCGTCTTCACGAATGTACGAGTCGTCCTCAAATTCACTTATCGCGGCCATCGCGGCAGCCCTTGACGAGAGCGAGCACGAAATCAGCACGATGCCCCCGACAAGGAGCAGCGCGCCTAGCACCGCGGCCGCGGTCTTTATTGCGTTTTTCTTCATTATATTTTCTGCCCCTTTGCGGTATGTCCCAAATAAAGTACTGCGCATAAATATGATACAACATATAATACCACAAATCCCGCCGGATTGCAAATCCCTTTTATTTCTTCACAAAAACACGTCGGAAATATAGACACCGGGCGGTTTATCGTATATAATATGTGTTGAAAAACGAAAAAAACGGACGGGTTCCATCACTTGGATAAAAAAGACGAAATAATTCTTCAGCAGCTCGACGTCATTCGCGAGATGACGGCGCGGAACATGAGGCACGTCGGCAGCGACATATGGGGCGCGCCGCGCCCGAAAGCGCCGGAGTCCGCCGGTGAACGCAAGCCGTCCTCATCTGCGGGCGCCTCCGCGGACGCGCCGAAGACGGCCGCCTCAACGGGGCAGGGTGACCCGAAGCCGGGGGACGTCCCTGTGCCGCCGAAGGAGAGCATTGACGACCTGCGCGCGGAGCTCGACTCATATATCGGCCTTTCCGCCGTCAAGGACGAGGTCCGCGACCTCATAAATATGGTGACGGTGTGGAAGATGCGCCGCGAGCACGACCTGCCCGCTCCGGACCTCTCGCTGCACATGGTCTTTTCCGGCAATCCCGGGACGGGCAAGACGATGATGGCGCGCTTTATGGCGCGCGTCTATCACTCGCTCGGGATCCTTTCAAAGGGGCACCTCGTCGAGGTCGACAGGTCGGGGCTTGTCGCCGGATATGTCGGGCAGACCGCGATAAAGACCGCCTCCGTCATCGAGCGCGCGAAGGGCGGCGTCCTCTTCATCGACGAGGCGTATTCGCTCTCGTCCGGCAAGGCGGAGAACGATTTCGGGCTCGAGGCGATAGAAACGCTGCTCAAGGCGATGGAGGACAACAGGGACGACCTCATCGTCATCGTCGCCGGATATACCGACCTGATGGAGGAGTTCATCAACTCGAACCCCGGCCTCTCCTCGCGATTCAACCGGTACCTCTACTTCGACGACTACACGGTCGACGAAATGCTCGACATCTTCGAGCTTCAGTGCAAAAACAACTGCTACGTGCTCGAGGAGCCGGGCGCGCGCGGCGCGCTCCGTTCGCTGCTCGACGATATGTCAAAGGACAGCGACTTCGGCAACGCGCGCGGCGTCCGCAACCTCTTCGAGCGCATCTTGATAGCGCAGGCTAACCGCTTGGCAGCACAGCCGTCCGTCACGCGGGACGAGCTGATGACGATAAAGGCGGCGGATATCGAGGCGCTTTGACGCCGAAAAAAGAAAAATAACGCGCTATTTTTCACAAAATAATCGAATACTCATAAATTGCCGATTGCAAAATCGGCGCATTCGTGTTATTATATTGGGTGGTCAGAAATATATTTTCTATATATTTGGCAGGAGGATATCAAAACAGAATGGCTATCAAAAGAAACAAGCAGTCGATGGACGGTAACCAGGCTGCGGCTCACGTAAGCTACGCGTTTACGGAAGTTGCGGGCATTTACCCCATCACCCCCTCGAGCCCGATGGCGGACTTTGTCGATCAATGGTCCGCGCAGGGCAGAAAGAACATCTTCGGGAACACCGTCAAGGTCTCCGAGATGCAGTCCGAAGGCGGCGCTGCAGGAACGGTACACGGTTCCCTCGCAGCCGGCGCTCTCACGACTACATACACGGCGTCCCAGGGTCTTCTTCTCATGATCCCGAACATGTACAAGATCGCGGGCGAGCTTCTCCCCTGCGTCTTCCACGTTTCGGCGCGCACGGTCGCCGCACACGCGCTCAACATCTTCGGCGATCACAGTGACGTCTATTCCTGCCGTCAGACGGGCTTTGCAATGCTCGCGTCGTCCAACCCGCAGGAGATCATGGACCTCGGCGCCGTCGCACACCTCTCCACGATCAAGGGCAGAGTGCCGTTCCTTCATTTCTTTGACGGATTCCGCACCAGCCACGAGATCCAGAAGATCGAGTGCTGGGAAAACGATCAGCTCGCAGACCTCGTCGATGAGGACGCGCTCCGCGCCTTCAGAGAGAGAGCTCTGAACCCCGAGCACCCCGTGCTCCGCGGCTCGGCCGAGAACGGCGACATCTTCTTCCAGCACAAGGAAGCCGCCAACAAGTATTATAACGCGCTGCCCGCAATCGTTGAGGACTACATGAACAAGATCAACGAGCGCATCGGCACCGATTATAAGCTCTTCAACTACTACGGCGCACCGGACGCAGACCGCGTTATCGTCGCCATGGGCTCCATCTGCGACGTCGCGGAGGAAGTCATCGACTATATGCTCGCAAGGGGCGAAAAGGTCGGCCTTGTCAAGGTCCGCCTCTACCGTCCGTTCTGCGCGGATAAGCTTGCCGCCGCCATTCCCGCGACGGTTAAGAAGATCGCCGTCCTCGACAGGACGAAGGAACCCGGCGCGCTCGGCGAGCCCCTCTACCTCGACGTTGTCACCGCGCTCTCCCAGGCGGGCTGCAAGGCGGAGATCGTCGGCGGCAGATACGGCCTCGGCTCCAAGGACACGCCTCCGTCATCAGTCTTCGCCGTTTACGAGAACCTCGCCTCCGATCACCCGAAGAACGGCTTCTCGCTCGGCATCGTTGACGATGTGACGGGCTGCTCCCTCACCGAGAAACCGGCTCCCGACACGGCTCCCGAGGGCACCATCGCGTGCAAGTTCTGGGGTCTCGGCGGAGACGGTACGGTCGGCGCGAACAAAAACTCGATAAAGATCATCGGCGACCATACGGACAAATACATTCAGGCATACTTCCAGTATGACTCGAAGAAGACGGGCGGCATCACGATCTCGCATCTCCGCTTCGGCGACAAGCCGATAAAGGCGCCCTACTACATCACGAAGGCGAACTTCGTCGCGTGCCACAACTGCGCATACCTGACGAAGTACGACATGGTCGAGGACATCAAGCCGAACGGCACGTTCCTCCTCGACTGCCCGTGGAGCGTTGAAGAGCTCGACGCTCACATTCCGGCGAAGGTGAAGAAGTACATCGCCGAGAACGATATCAATTTCTACATCATCAACGGCACCGGCATCGCGACCGAGCGCATCGGCAACGCGAAGGTCAAGAACACCGTCCTCCAGTCCGCGTTCTTCTCGCTCGCGAATATCCTTCCGAAGGCGGACGCCATCGAATACATGAAGAAGATGGCGTACAAGTCCTACATCAAGAAGGGTCAGGCGATGGTCGACCTCAACTATGCCGCCATCGACGCCGGCGGAGACGCATACGTCAAGGTGGAAGTCCCCGAATCGTGGAAGAACCCGACGCCCGACGCGAAGGCTCCCGAATTCAAGTCCGAGCGCCCCGAGCTTGACGAGTTCGTCAACAATATCGTCGAGCCCGTTGACGCAATGCGCGGTGACTCGCTGCCCGTTTCCGCATTCGAAAAGTATGTGGACGGCACGTTCCCGCAGGGCGCGGCCGCTTCCGAAAAGCGCGGCGTCGCCGTCAACGTTCCGGTTTGGAACGAGGCGAAGTGCGTACAGTGCAACATGTGCTCGTTCGTCTGCCCGCACGCCACGATCCGCCCGTTCGCGATGACGGAGGAAGAGGCGGCGAAGGCTCCCGCGGACACGAAGTTCACCGAGAAGCCCGTCGTCAAGACGAATTACAAGTTCTCACTCGCCGTCAGCCCGCTCGACTGCATGGGCTGCGCGCTCTGCGTCAAGGTCTGCAAGGTCGGCGCGCTCGAAATGGTCCCGCGCGACACGCAGCTTTCTCAGCAGCCCGTATTCGATTACGCGGTCGCGAACGTCTCCGAGAAGAAGGAACTCATCAACAACACGGTCAAGGGCAGCCAGTTCAAGCAGCCGCTGCTTGAGTTCTCCGGCTCCTGCGCAGGCTGTGCCGAGACATCTTATGCACGCCTTATCACACAGCTCTTCGGCGAGAGAATGTATATCTCGAACGCGACCGGGTGCTCCTCCATTTGGGGCGGCTCCGCTCCCGCGACGCCGTACACCGTCAACCGTGAGACGGGTCGCGGACCCGCATGGGCGAACTCCCTCTTTGAGGACAACGCCGAGCACGGTTACGGCATTTACCTCGCTCAGAAGTATCGCCGCGAAGTCCTCACCGACAGAGTGAAGGCGCTCGTCGCCCTCGAGAATTGCCCCGAGGCGCTCAAGGCAGCGGCTGAGGCTTGGCTCGAGTCCAAGGACGACAGCGCGAAGACGGACGAGGTATCTGCGGCGCTGCTCGCAGAGGCGAAGAAGATAGACTGCGACTGCGAGGTCGGCAAGGCGGCGAAGTACATCGTCGAGAACGGCGACATGCTTGGCAAGAAGTCCGTCTGGATCTTCGGCGGTGACGGCTGGGCATACGACATCGGCTTCGGCGGACTTGATCACGTGCTCGCCTCCGGCGAAAATGTCAACGTCATGGTCTTCGACACCGAGGTCTACTCGAACACGGGCGGGCAGGCGTCCAAGGCATCTCAGCTCGGTCAGGTCGCGCAGTTCGCGGCGGCGGGCAAGGCGATAGGCAAGAAGAATCTCGCCGAGATCGCAATGTCCTACGGCTACGTCTACGTCGCGCAGATCGCGATGGGCGCGGACATGAACCAGACGATCAAGGCGCTCACCGAGGCTGAGGCTTATAACGGCCCGTCGCTCGTCATCGGCTATGCACCGTGCGAGATGCACGGCGTCAAGGGCGGCATGACGAACTGCCAGCTCGAGATGAAGCGCGCGGTCGACGCGGGCTACTGGCAGATGTTCCGCTACAACCCGGCGAAGAAGGCGACCGGCGAGAACCCGCTCACCATCGACTGCAAGGAGCCGACGGCGGATTACATCGAGTTCATCAAGAGCGAGACGCGCTACAGCCGTCTTGTCCAGAGCTTCCCCGAGAGAGCAGAAAAGCTATTCAACGAGGCGAAGGTCAAGGCAGCCGAGAAGTACGCTCACCTCCAGAAGCTCTCCGAGCTCTATAAGTAATAGACCGGCACATCAGTGTAAAATAACCCCGTGGGGAGGAACATATGTCCCTCCCCACGGTCGTTTTTTTGCGATGCGGCGGGCGGCGCGCAAAATCGCGCCTGCCGCGCAGTCCGAAAGATACGTTTCTACAGCTTTACGACGACTTCCGTGCCGTCGGAATTGCTGATGTGTACGAGCTCGAGGCCGCGATAGCGGCGCGGCTGCATTTTGCGCACCGCCGACGACAGCGCGAGTATGATCGCCCTCTCGTCCTCGCTCAGATCTTCCCCTCCGAAGCGGACGGCGGCGCGCAACCCTAATGTCAAAAAACAGCGCGGGAAAATGAGCAGAAGCCGCACGCCCTCCGCGCGAACTCTGACAGTCATTCGACCCAGATCTCCACTTTTGTATTGTCCTCGCTGACGTCGACCTCAACGAGCTTACCCATGACGCCGACGTTTGCGAGCGCGATCACACGGTCGAGATCGATGCTTTCGAGCGCGCTTTTTAAGCCTTTGAGCGAGTCGCTTCCGCTGAGATCAACGGCTCCGCTCGTCAGAGCCAGCTTTGCTATCTCGAGCGGCAGATTTATGCTCACCTTTGCATCGTCCGAAATGACGCGTATTTTAAGCAGCGCGTGCGACGGGTCAAAGTCGCTTTTCGCGACCGCGACCGTCTCAGCCTTTTTTACGCCCAAAAGCTCGTCGCAGCTTATGCCGAAAACCTCCGACAGCCGCGGCAAAAGCGAGATATCTGGCGACGTTATTGCGTTCTCCCATTTTGAGACCGCCTGAGGCGTGACGGAGCATTTTTCCGCCAGCTCCTCCTGCGTAAGTCCGCATTTTTTGCGGTAAAATGCGATCCGTTCACCGAGTGTGTCAAGCATTTGAATTTCTCCTTTTTAATCATGTTCCCTCGTTGTGCCTTTATTTTAAACCGGAGCGCAGCTTTTGAACACAAACCGGTTGGGGAATACTGTAACTCAAAGGTTGATTTTTTATAACCGGACGGTTGAATCTCTGCAAAAAAGGTCAATATAACGCAAAAACGGGGCGGGACGCAATAGTCCTTACCCCGTTTTGTCCGGTATGGACGCTGATGCTTTTCCGATCGCGTCCCGCGCCGGGCTTTTACTTTTTGTCGTAATTCTTCGTGAAGAACAGGAGGTACGCGACCGCGGAGGCGACCATGAATCCGGCGCATATCCAGAGGAGAACGTGCGCTGTCTCCTCTGAGTGGAGCGGGATAAACATCAAAAGCGCGAACATCGCGTTGAGCGCGACCGTGCATACCTTTCCGTACCACTTCGCGCCGGAGACGACGCCCGTCCTGCGGACGGCGAAGAAACCGGAGAGCGCCGTTGCGATCTCCTTCACGGCGAGCAGCGCGAACAGTATCCACGCGTAGCTGCGCGTTATCGCGATGCAGACGAGCATGGACGCCTGCGTCAGCTTGTCAGCGAGCGGATCGAGCATTTTCCCGAAGTCGGAGATCATATTGAATTTTCTCGCTATGATCCCGTCCGCAACGTCCGAGGCGTAGGAGATGACGAGCACGCACGCGGCGAGCAGATAATCCTGCCGCCATACGTAGAGGTAAACGATCAGCGGGATCAGAAGTATGCGTATGATGCTCAGCACGTTGGGCAGCGTCAAAATGTCCCGCGACTTGGCTCTGCCCTTGATGACGGGATATTTTTCCTTTTCTGTCTTTTCTCTGTTTTCTGTGTTTTTCACTCGTGATCCTTTCTCGCGACGCGCCTTTTTTTCGCGGAACCGTATTCCGCGAGCGGGTTTGCCGCGACGGCTTCTTCCATTCCCTCGTTCGAAACGTGGGTGTATATCTGCGTCGTGTTGAGCTGCTCGTGGCCGAGTATCTCCTTGAGTACGCGGACGTCAACGTGCCCGGACTGGTACATCAGCGTCGCGGCGGTGTGGCGCAGCTTATGAGTTGAAAAATGCTTGTATTCGAGCCCGGCGGCGCCGAGATATTTGCCGACGAGCCACTGTACCGTCTTTACGCTTATTCGGTTGCCCTGCGAGGACAGGAACAGCGCGGACTCGCCCTTCTTTTTCGCGGGCTGCGCCTGCCGCACCGGCAGATAGTCCGCTATTGCGCGGCGGCACGCGTCGTTGAGATATATGATCCGCTCCTTGTTCCCTTTTCCGACGACGCGCAGCGAGCGCAGCTCGCGGTCAATGTCCGGCAGCGAGATCCCGACGAGCTCGGAAAGCCGCATTCCGGTATTGAGAAACAGCGTTATTATCGCGTAGTCGCGTATGCGGTTTTTCGACGTCTCGTCGTTTTTGACCGCCTCGAGCAGGTCTATGCTCTCCTCGAGCGTCAGGTGCTTGGGCAGCGACTTTTTCTTTTTCGGGGACTCGATGTTTGCGGCGGGATTGACCTCAAGGTACTTCGTCTTGACGGTCAGATATTTGAAAAACGCCTTGATCGCCGACAGCTTTCGCGCTCGGGTGCTCGGGCCGTTCCCGCGCTCTCCGCCGGCGTACATCAAAAATTCGTATATGTCCGCGGTCGTTATGTCCCTTATGACCTCGATCCCGATATCGCTGATATCGAGCGACTCAAACGTTTCGTCCGTCTTCGGCAGCCCGAGGCGCTCCGCCTTGATGTAGCGCAGAAACGTCCGCAGATCGAGGCAGTATTCCTCGACCGTTTTGGGCGAGCACTGCTGTATCGTGCTCTTGTACGATGCAAACTCGCGCACGAGCTCCGGCATTTTGTCAAGTTCAAACGCCATCGCAGTCTCCCTTCCGCGCGCCCCGCCCGGGACAGATACCTATACGGTTCCTATTATACAAAAAAAACGGGCTTTTGTAAATAATAAAATGAACATTTTGTAAACTTTATCGTATAACTATTGCGTTTGCTTACGGAATTATATACAATAGTAAGTTGAAGTACGGCCCGCCGGAGGTACCCATGCTCGACTTTGTGAAAAAAAACGCTCACTTCATTTGGCGTCTCATTCTTAACCAGATCGGACTGACGCTGTTCGGCCTGATGACGGCGATGTCCGCCGCCGCGATCGACAATACGCTCGCCGGTGAAGGAAATATACAGTACACGTGTATGATCTGGGTCAGCGTGTTCGCGATAATCTTCTATATGTTTATAGATTACGCCGCGATCAAGGAAGAGGGGCAGAAGGACAAGATCCGCATAGACGCCGGGCGCCTCGAGCGCGACAGGTGGCGCGGGCTGAAGATCGTCCTCATCGCCTCTATCCCGAACCTCGTCCTCGGGCTGCTCGTGAACGTCTGCGGCCCGCTCGGCGCCGACCCCGGGCCCGCGCTCGAATGGGCGGGCGCCATCGCCGGCACGTCAAAGGTCATCGGCATCGTCATTCAGGCGATGTATTGGGGCGTGCTCATCGGCCTCACGGGTACATTCTCCCCCGGGGCAGGCGTCACGACGATCGCGGACGTGCCGAACTTCTGTTACGCGCTCATTCCGCTGCCCGCCATCATCTGCGTGACGCTCGCGTACATCGCCGGGCTGCACGATATCAGCCTGATCCGCAAGATCAAGGGGCTTTTCAAGCCGGAACCGACCGCGAACAAGAAATAAAAACCGTCCCCGGACACAAAATGTCCGGGGATAATTATATACTCAACCATGAAAAATGTCAACTTTTGTCGACCGGGGCGGCGCGATTTTTCGCAGCTCAAAAGAGCGCGCCGAGAATGCCGACGGCGTCGCCCTTGCAGATGAGGTCACAGTGCTCGGACAAATACGCGTCCGCCGCTCTGCCGCATCTCTCCCCGCCGTACTCACCGACTATGGCGTCGAGCTTGGGCTCGGATTCATATGTAATCAAATAATATCCGCCGTCCCGTCCGGCATATGCGGCGGACCCGGCGCGGCCGGGTCTTGACAGCCGTTCGCACAGGGCGAGCAGCGAATCAAGGTCCGGAAACGCGTATATCCCGCGCTCCGTTCTTGTCTTAGGTAACGTGACTCTCGGCGTCATGACTGCCTCCCCGGGACTGAATTTTTCATACTGCGTCACAAACAGCTCGCATCCGCCGGAGGCGGATTCATATATCTGGACAAACACTCGGCCCGCGTCCGGGTCAAAGCTGCCGCCCGTGCAGGCGTCCCGCAGCACGCGCCGCAGGCGCGCGCGCCCGTACTCGGACGCGACGTCCACGGGCACCGAGAGCTCATAGCCCGAAAGATCCTCCGCCGTCAGCATGATCTTGAGCTTGCGCTCGCTTATCTTTATCGTTTCCATCAAGAGTCCTCCGCGATATCGCTTCCCTATCATTATAGTCCAAAAGCGCGCGAAATGGTACTCAAAATATATGGTAATTTTGAAGGCCGGAAGCCGAACCTGAAAAATCCGCGGGAGGATAGAAAATGCGGCGGGGACGCGCGTCCCCGCCGCATCGGCATTATTTTCAGCCCTCGATAGGTTCAAAGTCGGCGGCGCCGTGCTTGCAAAGCGGGCAGACGAAATCCTCCGGGAGCTCGTCCCCCTCGTAGACATAACCGCAGACGCGGCAGACCCAGCCGCGGCGGCCCTCCGTCTTCGGCTTCGGCTTTACGTTTTTCTGATAATACGTATATGTCATCGTCTCGGCGTCCGAGATGACGCGCGCCTCTGTCACCGAGCAGATGAACATTCCGTGCGTGCCGAGGTCGACATAGTCGTCAACGGTCAGCGACAAAAACGAGTTGATATATCTCGGCAAAAACGCAAGCCCGTTGTCGGAGTAGAGCGGCTCCATGCCGTCGAATTTGTTGACGTTCCTGCCGGAGCGGAAGCCGAAGCTCTCAAACACCGAGAACGGCGCCTCGACAGACAGGCAGCAGACGTTCATCTTTCCCGTGCCCTTTATGACGTGGTGCGAGTAGTTGTCTTTGTTTATGGTCACGGCGATGCGGTTCGGGGTGTTCGTCACCTGGCAGACGGTGTTGACGATGAGGCCGTTGTCCTTCTTCCCGTCGTTGCACGTCACGACGTAGAGCCCGTAGCCGATGTTGAAGAGCGCCGTCAGATCCTGCTTGTTCGCCGTTTCGCCGTGCTGCGCGATGTAGTCGCGGCAGAGCTCGTCCGCGAGCGCGTCGAGCGCGGAGCTGCTCTCGGCGTTCAGCGCGGAGCGTATCGTCACGGTCGTATCGGTGAACGTGATATTCTTCGAGCCCTCGAACATTTTCTTTATCGTCTTCGCGGCGAGCGGCGCCCACGAGCCGTTCTCGATTATGCCGACCGTGCGCTTCTGATACGAGCGCTCGGTCAGGTGGCCGATGAATTCGCGCATGAACGGGAAGATGTCCGCGTTATACGTCGTCGTCGCGAGGACGAGCTTGCCGTACCTGAACGCATCTTCCACCGCCTCCGCCATGTCGGAGCGGGCGAGGTCGGTGACGACGACCTTCGGGCAGCCCTTGGCGCGCAGCTTTTCCGCGAGCTTTTCGACGGCCTCGCGCGTGTGCCCGTATACGGACGTGTACGCGATCATGACGCCGTCGCTCTCCGCCTCGTATGACGACCAAATTTTATAAAGCCCGATGTAATAGCCGAGATTTTCCGTCAGTACCGGGCCGTGCAGCGGGCATATCTTTTCGATGTCGAGCGCCGCCGCCTTTTTAAGGAGCGCGCCGACCTGCGCGCCGTATTTGCCGACGATGCCGAAATAGTATCTGCGCGCCTCGCAGGCCCATTCCTCATCAACGTCGAGCGCGCCGAACTTGCCGAACCCGTCCGCAGAAAAGAGCACCTTGTCGCACGCGTCATACGTGACGATGACCTCGGGCCAGTGTACCATGGGCGCGGTCACAAAGGTGAGCGTGTGCTTTCCGAGCGCGAGCGTGTCGCCTTCGCCGACGACGATCCTCCTGTCCTCGAACTGCGTGCCGAAGAACTGGCCCATCATGGTGAACGCCTTGGCGGAGGAGACGATGACGGCGGCGGGATAGGCCTTCATGA
>CANROT010000035.1 GCA_947632285.1 uncultured Clostridia bacterium | reverse complement strand
GGTATGGGGCTTGTCGGCTCGATGGGAATGACGGACAACATGATGCTCAAGAGCTACGGCGGGGGCGCGCCCGTGTTCCTGCACAAAAAGGACCCCGCCGCCCTCGCGGTGAACGTCCGCGACGAGCTCGGCGTCGTCACCCCGTCGCTTTCGACGCCGGTGCGCCGCCTCTCCGGCGGCAACGTGCAGAAGGTCCTCGTCGGCAGAGAGATATCCGAGGCGCCGACCGTGCTGATGACGGCGTATGCCGTCCGCGGGCTCGACATCAACACGTCTTACGCGATATATAAGCTCCTGAACGAGCAGAAGGAAAAGGGCGTCGCCGTCATATACGTCGGCGAGGACATAGACGTCCTGCTCGAGCTCTGCGACAGGATACTTATCCTCTGCGGCGGCGTCGTCTCCGGGATAGTGGACGCCAAATCCGCGAACAAGGAAGACATAGGCCTTTATATGACAAAGGTGGGCGGCCCCGGCGCCGAAGATAAAACAGCCCAAGCGGCAGAAGGAGATGAGACCGTATGAAGGACGCAGCAACGAAAGCAGACGCCGTGCGCGAGCCGCTTTTGCGCCTCGTCAAGCGCAGCACGGTCCCCGTCTCCCGCGCGGTCATCGTCCGCGCGCTGGCGATAATCGCCGCCCTTCTCGTCTCCGGCATCTTCTTTGTCACCGTGACCGATTCCTCGATAGTCGAGGTCTATTCGGCAATGATAGAGGGCACGTTCCGCAACGACATCACCGTGAACTCGTTTTTCAGAGAGGCGTGCATGCTGCTCATCATAGCGATAGGGCTCGCGCCCGCGTTCAAGATGAGCTTTTGGAACGTAGGCGGTCAGGGCCAGGTGCTCGCCGGAGGCATGGCGGCGGCGATGTGGCTCTTCTACCTCGGAAATAACCTGCCGAACGCCGTTATCCTGCCGCTGATGATCGTCAGCGCCGCGATCGGCGGCGGCATATGGGCGATCTTGCCCGCTGTCTTCCGCGTCAAATTCACGACGAACGAAACGCTCTTTACGCTGATGATGAACTATATCGCGATACAGCTCGTCAAATATCTGCGCATCACGTGGAGCCCGATACACGCGCTCGGAATGATAACGCGCAAGTCAGGCTCCCTCCCCGCCCTCTTCGGCAATGCAAACGGCTGGATATACGTCATCACCGCCGTCGCCGTCGTGCTCATGTACGTTTACATGAACAAGACTAAGCACGGCTACGAGATCACCGTCGTCGGCGAAGCTCCGAACACGGCGCGGTACGCCGGGATCAGCGAGATGAAGGTTATCCTCCGCACCGCGTTCATCTCCGGCGCGATCTGCGGCATCGCGGGATTTTTGTACGTCTCGGCGATAGACCACACGATCTCCGAAACGATGGGCGGCGGATACGGCTTTACGGCCGTCATCGTCGCGTGGCTCGCGAAGTTCAACCCGATATTCATGACGCTTATCTCGATGCTCATCTCGTTCGTCCGCTCCGGCTCAAGCGAGATCGTCAGCCGAAATACGACGACGCTCGATTCCTCGATAGCGAACATCAACATCGGCATCTTCCTGTTCTTCCTGCTCGGCTGCGAATTCTTCCTGAACTACAAGATCATATTCCGCGGCGGAAAGGAGGCGGGCAAATGAACACTCTCATAAGCTGGCTGCACAGCTCGATAATCTACGGCACCGTCATAATGTTCGGCGCGCTCGGCGAAATTTTGACCGAGAAGAGCGGCCACCTCAACCTCGGCGTCCCCGGGCTGATGTACCTCGGCGGCTTCGCCGGGTTTGCCTCCGCGTTCGTATACGAGCGCTCGACCGAGGACCCGAACGTCGTGCTGCTCATACTTATCCCGCTGATCGCGGCATTTCTCGCGTCGATGCTCGGAGGGCTGTTATACAGCTTTCTGACCGTGACGCTCCGCGCGAATCAGAACGTGACCGGCCTTGCGCTGACGTCTCTCGGCGTCGGCATCGGCACCTTCGGCAGCGCGCGCCTTCTGAGCGTGACGGGCAGCGCGAGCTATTCCGTCGCCGCCTCTACAAGCGCCGTCTACACCGCGAACCTCAACGCCGCCTTCAACCTCGGCGCGTTCGGGCAGATATTCCTCTCATACGGATTTCTGACCTATGCCGCCGTCGCGCTCGCGATATTCATGAACTATTTTCTCATGCACACAAGGCGCGGGCTGAATCTGCGCGCCGTCGGCGAAGACCCGGGCACGGCGGACGCCGCGGGGATAAACGTCACGCTCTACAAATACGTCGCCACCTGCATCGGCGGCGGCATATGCGGCATCGGCGGTTTTTACTACATCATCGAATACAGCAGCGGAAAGTGGTCGTCACAGAACGGGCTCGAGGCCGTCGGCTGGCTCGCGGTCGCGCTCGTCATTTTCTCGACGTGGAAGCCGAAAAACGCGCCCCTCGCCTCGTACCTCTTTGCCCTTCTCTTCTGGATGGCGACAAACCTCCCGACGCTGACGGGCATACGCATCGCCACATCTGTGACGGAGCTCTTAAAAATGACTCCTTACGTCGTAACGATACTCGTGCTCATAATCGCGAGCACGCGGAAAAAGAAAGAAAACCAGGGCCCGGCCTCGCTCGGAAAGTCATATTTCCGCGAGGAAAGGTAAAATTGGGACCGGCGGCAAGCCCGCCGGTCCTTTTCCTTTTCCCGATTTTTGTCACTATCAGAAAGAACGCCGCCCGCTTGAATTCCGGGCGGCTTTATGATATACTTTTGATAAAAGACGGACAAACTGTAGTGTAGGTGGTGAAAGACAGATGCTCGACGTAACGCTCTCGGGCTGCGGCGGGACGATTCCGCTCAAAAACAGATGGCTGACCTCGTGCATGATGAGGCACGAGGGCAAATGCCTTCTCATAGACTGCGGGGAGGGCACGCAGATCGCGATGAAGGAAGCGTCGCTCCCGTTCAAGCCGATCTCGGTCATATGCATCACGCATTATCACGCCGACCATATTGGCGGCCTGCCGGGACTGCTGCTCTCGATGGGCGGCGAGGGGCGAACGGAGCCCGTCACGGTAGTCGGCCCCGCGCACATCGAGCGGTACGTTCGGGCGCTTTTGACAATTGCGCCGGAGCTGCCGTTCGAGGTGGTGTGCCGCCCGATAACCGAGCGGGAGGAGACTTTTTCACTCTGCGGCTTCACGGTGACGGCGTTCCGCGTCAATCACACACTGCCGACATACGGCTACACGGTAAAGATACCGCGCGTCGGCAAATTCGACCTCGAGCGCGCAAGGGCAAACAACATTCCCATGGCGGTCTGGAGCCCGCTCCAAAAGCGGGAATCTGTCGAATACGAGGGCGTCACATACACGCTGGACATGGTGCTCGGTCCGGACAGGCGCGGGATAAAGGTCACGTACTGCACGGACACCCGCCCGGTCCCCGTCATCGCGGAGCAGGCGGCGGACGCCGACCTCTTCATCTGCGAGGGAATGTACGGCGACGAGGACAAGCACGGCAAGGCCGTCACGGCGAAGCACATGACGTTTTCGGAGGCGGCGTCGCTTGCGAAGGCGGCAGAGCCGCGCCGCTTCTGGCTGACGCATTACAGCCCTTCCATGCCGGACCCTGAGGCGTATATCGACGAGGCGCGAGCGATATTCCCCGGCGCCGTCCTCGGGTACGACGGCCTGTCCGAAACAATACGGTTTGACGAAGAATGAACGGAGGCAAAAAATAATGATGATAAAAAGAATTGCGGCGCTGCTGCTCGTATTGGTGCTCGCCCTCCCGGCGCTGTTCTCCTGCGCGCGCGGCGGCAGCGACACCGAAGGCTCCGGCACCGCAGCGGTATCCGGAACGGACGAGCAGACAGCAAACAATACTGAAACGGACGCGCGGACTGAGTCACCCGAAACAGACGTGCAGACAGAGGCTCCCGAAACAAACGCGCCCGAGACGGACGACGTGATGGCGGAGCCCGAGACCGAAATTATAAATATCGTCGCGCTCGGGGATTCCATCGCCGCCGGATACGGGCTTGCCTCGCCCGAGGCGGAGCGGTACTCCCACCTTATAAAAGAGCGCATCGACGCGCGGGACGGCTTTGAATGTATCGAAACGAACTGCGGCGTCAACGGGCAGACGAGCGGCGGCCTTATCGAATCGTTCGCGTCGCTCCCCCCGCTTGACGGCACGGACTATGTGACCGTCAGCATCGGCGCGAACAACGTGCTCGGCCCGGCCGTCGATATGTTCGCGAAGTACGGCGCCGCGCTGCTCATCGAGGACGAGGACCTCCGCGCGGCGGCGTTTTCCTCGGCCTACAAAGAATTCAACGCGGCAACGGCGGCGGGCATCGAGCAGTTCAAAAAGGACCTGCCCGAGATAATATCCGCCATAAAGCGTGCGGCGCCGGAGGCGGAGATAATCTTCCAAACTATATACAATCCCTACAACAACGTCTCCCTGACGCTGACGCTCGGCGACGTCACCGTCGACCTCAACACCGACTCGGACAGGCTCGTCTCGGCGCTCAACGATATTATCGAGAGCGGCGCGGTTCTGCTCGACTACAAAGTCGCCGACGTCTACACGGCATTTGAAACGGAAACCGGCGTCGTCAACGCGGAGGGCGGCGGCCTCGCATCAGCGCCGCTCGCCCTCGACCCGCACCCGACCGCAAAGGGGCACGGGCTGATCGCGGACGTCATCATTTCATTCATCGACGGGGAGGCGGCAAAATGAATATATGTCTTTTCGGCGCATCGAGCGACGACATAAAAAAAGAATATCTCCTGGCGGCGCGCCGATTCGGCGAGGAGCTTGCCGACCGCGGGCACACGCTTTATTTCGGCGGCGGGGCGCACGGCGTCATGGGTGAGGCGGCGCGCGGCGCCGCCTCGCGCGGGGGAAAGCTCGTCGGCATCGCACCGAAGTTCTTCGACACGGACGGCGTGCTGTTCCGCGATTGCACCGACTTTATCTTCACCGAGACGATGCGCGAGCGCAAGGCGCAGCTCGAGGACGCGGCGGACGCGTTCGCCGTTTTGCCCGGCGGCATCGGTACATACGAGGAATTTTTCGAGGTCCTCGTGCTCTGCCAGCTCGGGCAGATGAAAAAGCCGATCGCCGTCTATAACGTCTGCGGCTGTTATGACGCGCTCCGCTCGCTGCTCGTCTCGACCGTCACGGACGGATTCATGAAGGAAAAATCCCTCTCAAACTGCCGATTCTGCCGCACCGCAGAGGAAATATTCGACTATTTTAAAGAATAAAAAATCCGGGAAGGGCCATTAAAACGACCCTTCCCTTGCCTTTTCGCATATTATGTCCGCGATCCTGGCGCACGCCCGCCCGTCTCCGAACGGGCTTTCGGCGCGGGCCATTTTTTCTCGCGCGCCCGCGTCTGAGAGCAGCTCCCGGCACGCCGAAACTATCCCCTCCTCCTCCGTTCCGACGAGGCGGAGCGTCCCCGCCGCGATTCCCTCCGGGCGCTCTGTCTTCTCCCGCATCACGAGCGCCGGGACGCCGAGCGCGGACGCCTCCTCCTGCACGCCTCCGCTGTCCGTCATGACGAAATACGCGCGCGAGAGCAGATTGTGAAAGTCGTATACGCCGAGCGGCTCCGAAAGTATCACGTTTTTCAGGCCGCCGAGGAGCTCGTGCGCGGCTATGCTGACCGCCGGGTTCAGATGGACGGGATAAACGAGCGTCACGTCCCCGTGCTCCTCGGCGACGCGGCGCGCCGCGGACAACATTCTTTGGAGCGGCTCGCCGTGATTCTCCCTTCTGTGCGCCGTCAAAAGTATCAGTCGACCGCCGCCGACACGCTCCGTTATCCGGCTCTTGTAGCCGTCGCTGACGGTCGCTTTGAGCGCGTCGACGACGGTGTTCCCCGTCACCCACACGCGCGCCTCCGGCACGCCCTCCGCGAGCAGGTTATCCCGCGCATTCTCCGTCGGCGCGAAGTGATATTCCGCCGAAAGGCCGATCGCGCGGCGGTTATACTCCTCCGGGAACGGGGAGAATATATCGTGCGTGCGCAGCCCCGCCTCAACGTGCGCGACCGGGACGCGGTGATAAAAGCAGTATAGCGCCGATGAAAACGACGTCGTCGTGTCGCCGTGGACGAACACGAGGTCGGGCCGGTACGAGGCGAACACGTCCCCCATTCCGTCGAGCACGCGCGCCGTTATGTTCTCAAGCGTCTGCTCCGGGCGCATTATGCCGAGATCGTAGTCCGGGGCGACGCCGAACGCGCCCATCGCGTCCCGCAGGAGCTCTTCATGCTGCCCCGTGACGCAAACGCGGACGTCAAATCCCTCCCGCCGCCCGAACTCGTTCACGAGCGGGCACATCTTTATCGCCTCCGGCCTCGTGCCGAAGACAAACAGCAGCTTTTTCAATTTCCGCTCCCCTCCCGCCCGGCGCGTCTCGCGGCAAAAAAGCGGCGCAAAAGCCCGGAGCACTCGTCCGCAAGCACGCCGGATACGACCTCCGGCCGCCTCCCTATCGGGTACGAACACATATTGAGGACGCTGCCGAGCGCGCCCGCCGCCGGATCCTTCGCCCCGAAGACAACACGGTCCGCGCGCGCGTTTATTATCGCGCCCGCGCACATCGGGCAGGGCTCAAGGGTCACGTACAGCGTACAGCCCGAGAGCCGCCAGCCGCCGAGCGCGCGGCAAGCCGCATCGATCGCCGCGATCTCCGCGTGACAGAGCGCGTTTTTTTTCGCCTCGCGCGTATTCTTCCCCCGCGCGACGATCTCGCCGCCGCAGACGATGACGCAGCCGACCGGGACCTCCCCCGCCGCCCCCGCCTCGTCTGCGAGGCGCAGCGCCTCCTTCATATAATATATATCGCGCTCATCGGCAGCCATATCTTGCCTCCGCTATCGTTTTTCCTTTTTATTATACACGCCCGCGCGGGCAAGTTCAAGTGTGAAAAAAGGCTTATTCTGTCGGGCTCGCTGCCGGGCAAAAAAATTTTTGCTTTTTCTTCAGAATACTGTTGACAATCACGTGAACGTGTGGTATACTATTTTCAACAGGTGCGAAAAGCGCCCGATTTATCAAACTGAGAGGTCAAAATATGAGAGACAAGGACAGCTTTTTTGACAAGACGAAAAAGCACGTCGACCCCGGGAAGATCAAACGCTACGCCGTCATAGCGGTCGTCGCGTTATTTGTGATCGTCCTCGCGTCGACCTGCTGGTTCACCGTAGACGAGCAGGAGCAGGGCGTTATAACGACGTTCGGCCGAGTGACCGGGACGGCGGACGCCGGAATGCACTTCAAGCTCCCGTTCGGAATACAGAAGGTGACGCCCGTTCCCGTCAACGTGTTCCGCAAGATCGAGATCGGATATAAATCGGACGGACAGACGGACGTCTCCGTCGACGACGAATCGAAGATGATAACGGGCGACTACAATATCATCAACATCGACTTCTTCGTCGAATACAAGATCTCCGACCCGATAAAATATCTCTACAATTCTCACGACGCGGACATGATCCTCAAAAACCTCGTGCAGAGCCAGCTCCGCTCCGTCGTCGGCTCGACCGACGTTGACAGCGCGCTGACGACGGGACGCACCGAGATGCAGATACAGATACAGGACCTTGTCACCTCGGAGCTTGAGAAATACGATATCGGTCTTGTGCTCACGAACATCTCGATCCAGGACAGCGAACCGCCGACGGATACGGTCACCGCAGCGTTCAAGGCGGTCGAGACGGCTAAGCAGTCCGCGGAGCGCGTCATCAACCAGGCAGAGGCATATCAGAACGAGAAGATCCCCGCCGCGCAGGCGCAGGCAGACAAGCTCCTGCAAAACGCGGAATACCTGAAGCAGAGCCGCATCAACGAGGCGAAGGAGGCCGTCGCGATGTTCAACGCGATGTACTCCGAGTACAAGAACAACCCCGAGATCACGCGCGTCCGCATGTATTATGAGGCGATATCCGAAGTGCTCCCCGGCGTCAAGCTGTATATCGACACCTCGGAGGGCGGCGTATCAAAGCTCCTGCCGCTCGACAGCCTTGTGGCGGACGCGACGGCAGGCGTCGTTGACACTTCGAACACTACCACCACGAAGGAGGGTGAATGATCATGACAAAAGGTAAGAAAATATCGCTCGTCCTGCTCGCGGTCGTCGCGGTCGCGGCAGTCGTCGTGCTCTGCAACAGCTTTTACACCGTCGCCGAGAACGAGTACGCGTGCGTATTCCGTTTCTCCCGCATCGAATCCGTCACGGACGAGGCCGGGCTCCACTTCAAGATCCCGTTCGTCGATGAAGTTCGCCGCTTCCCGGACACGGTCCTGCTCTACGATATCCCCCCGTCAGACGTTCTGACCTCGGACCAGAAGAGCATGACCGTTGACAGCTACCTCACGTGGAAGATATCCGAGCCGCAGACGTTCTATCAGACGCTCGGCACGATCAGCTCCGCCGAGACGCGCCTGAACGCCCTGACGTATAACGCGCTCAAGAACCTGATGGGCACGCTCGCGCAGGACGACATCATCAACCGCGAGGACGCGAGCGAGCGCAACGACATATACGCCGGGATCACCGACGAGGTCGCCGAGAACGCGAAGGTCTACGGCATCGACGTCATCGACGTCAAGATCAAGCGCTTTGACCTTCCGGGCGACAACGAGCAGGCGGTCTACGACCGCATGATCTCCGACCGCGAGCGCATCGCCGCCGAATACACGGCGAACGGCGAATATCAGGCGTCGCTCATCAGAAACGACGTCGACAAGCAGGTCAACATCATCATCTCCAATGCGGAGGCCGAGGCCGCCGCCATCGAGGCGGAGGGCGAGGCGGAATATATGCGCCTGCTCGCCGAGGCTTATGACAGCGACGACAAGAAGGACTTCTACGAGTTCGTCCGCGCGCTCGACGCGCTCAAGGCGTCCCTCAACGGGAACGAAAAGACGATCATACTCGGACGTGATTCCGAGCTCGGCCGCCTTCTGCTCGGCTCCCTGCTGAGAGATGTGAACGACGAAAGCGGCAATACCGCAGAATAAAAAAGCTTTCGGGGGAGGCTTTCGGAAAAAGGCCTCCCCCTTTATATAGGAGGAAAACATGGGCATCTATATCTGGACGTTTACCGTGTCGCTCGTCGTCCCGCTCTCGATGGTCGGCTTCGGGGCATTTTTTATGAGGCACACGCCGAAGGAGATCAACTATTTCTTCGGGTACAGGACGCGCCGCTCGATGATGAGCCGCGACACGTGGGAGTTCGCGCACAAATACTGCGGCAGGCTATGGCTTTATTTCGGGCTGTCTATGATCCCTGCCGATCTCGGCGCGCTTGCGCTCGCCGCCTTTCTCATTCCGGGTGCGGACGGCTTCGCCGTCGTCATGGGCGTCGCCGTGCTCATTGAGATCGCGCTTATGTTTATCCCGCTCGCCTTGACGGAGCGCGCGCTCGACCGAAATTTTGACCGGCACGGCAGAAAGAAGTAAAATCTGCCCACCCCAACCGAAAAATCAACAACACCCGCCCGCCGCGCGCGCAAAACCGTGCGGCGGGCGTCGCTTTTTGTCTTTCGTCCGATAAAATCTCCCCGCCGCTCGCCCTTTTTGCGCGGAGACGATATTCCTCACACGGGAAATTGAACCTCGCCGACATTTCCGCCGACTCCCCGCCAATCGCGCCGCGAAACTTCCCCGCCCCGACACGTCCGCTTCGACCGCGGGCGCGCCGGGTGCGGTATAAAATGTTATTCACCGCACGGAAAATAAAGCAAAGGAAGTTTATGGGAAGATGAATTCGGAAAAATACGCCCGCCTCCTTGACCGCGTCAAGGAAAAAACAAGCAAACTGAAAAAAACCGTCGCCGAGGCGGTCTCCGCCGTCCGCGCGCGGGACATGCTCACCGCCGGCGACGATGTTCCCGCGCCGCTTTGGCGCATCGCAAAGCCGGCGCTCTGCACCGTTGCCGCGTTTATGCTCGCGGGGACGACGGTGACGCTCGGGGCAGCCCCGTTCGGCATCGCGTTTTTCGCCGCATGCGGGCAAACGATGGTGTGGGCATACGTCGGCGCAATACTGCGCGTGCTCGCGGACGGGCGCGACGTCCTCATCAGCCTCGCCGCATACACGTTAACGCTCGTTCTGCGCCTGCTCGCGGGCACGCTCTATCCGGGGGAGGCGCGCGAGGGGCGAAAGCTGCCGGAGGGCTCGCTGCGCGTTCGAATGGCGATATCCGTTATAGGCGGCGCCGCCATCGGCGCGTATTCCGCGATAGCGGGCGGCTTTTCGCTCGCCTCGCTCGGCTGCTTCGTCCTGATGTGTACGCTCTGCCCGGCGCTGACACTCCTATATTACGGTGCTTTGACCGAGAAAAAGGAGTCGTTTTTGCGCATATACCGCGAGGCGGGAGAGGGCGCCGTCGCCGTTTCGCTCGCGTTTTCGCTCTCGGGCGTCGCCCCGCTCTCGATAGATCTCTCGGTAGTATATTCGTTCCTGCTCGTTCAGTACGTCTCGTCCAAGCGCGGCTGGATCAAGGGCGCCGTCGTCGGGCTGTTCTGCGGGCTTTGCATGCCGGTGCAGCTCGTGCCGATATTCGCGCTCGCCGCCGTTTCCGCCGGGCTCTTGTACCGCGCGTCCGCATACTTCGCGGTCGCGGTATCGGTCATGGTGTCGCTCTCGTGGACCGTCTATGCCGGCGGGTACCGCAACGTGCTCTCGACGGCGCCCGGCCTCATCGTCGGCGGCGTCCTGACGGCGGCGCTGTTCGCCGCCGAAATACTCACAGTCACCGACCGCGGAAAAAGTGAAGACGATGTCCCGCATGAGGCGCTGCTCGCCGCGGAACGCGGCCGAACCGCCGAAACGAGCTCTCGGATATCGTCCGAGGCGGAGGCGTTCACGGGGCTGTCCGAAATGCTCTTCCGCCTCTCGGACAAGCTCCGCCGCCCGAGCGTCCACGACATAAGGCAGGTCGCGGAGGCGGAGAGCGCCGCGCACTGTCGGCGCTGCCGCAGGCGCGATTTCTGCTGGGTCGAGCATTCCTCCGAGCTTTCGGACTCCGTCTTCAAGCTCTCGGAAACGCTGCACACATCGGGCGTTATCACATCAAACGACGTGCCGGACGCGATGTCCTCCTGCTGCACGGACAAGGAGGCGCTCGTCGACCGCATAAACAGCGGGTACGCAAAGATGCTCGAGGATCTCATCGAGCGCGACAAAACCGAAGTCATGGCGTTCGATTACGGCGCGATGTCCGCCGTCCTGCGCGACGTCATCGCACAGCGCGAAAGCGAGTACGAGATAAACGCGCGCCTCTCGTCCGCCCTATCGGAGCTCTTGCGCAAAAACAGGATCAGCGCGCGCCGCGTGTGCGTATTCGGTGAGCGGCGGCGCACCGTCTTTATCTCCGATATAAAGCTGTCCGGGCTGCACATCGGCGAGGACGACCTGCGCCGCCTCGCGGAGCGCGCCTGCGGCGGCAGATTCGGGACGCCGAATTTCGAGCTTTCCGGCGCGTGCGTGAACGCAACGCTCGGCAGCTCGCGCGCGTTTGACGCCGCATTTGAGACCGTGCAGTCAAAAAAAGATGAGAGCGCCGCGAACGGCGACGTCGCCGTCTGCTTTGACTGCCGCGACGACCGACGCTGCGTCCTCATCTCGGACGGAATGGGCAGCGGGCGCGAGGCCGCGCTGACCTCCGGCATGTGCGCGCTCTTCATCGAAAAAATGATGTCCGCGGGCAACTCAGCCGCCGTGACGCTCAAAATGCTGAACTGCTTTCTGCGCGCTCGCGGCTCGGAATGCTCCTCGACCGTTGACCTCTTTGAATTCGACCTTCTGACCGGCAAGGGCAGATTCATAAAGTCCGGCGCCGCTCCGTCATACGTCGTCCGCGGTTCGAGCGTTTACAAAATAAGCTCGCGCACGATCCCTGTAGGAATAATGAAGGCTCTCGACGCGGAGGAAACGTCCATTGAGCTCTCGGTCGGCGACCTCGTCGTCCTTGTTTCGGACGGGATAACGAAAAATGACGACGACTGCGCGTGGCTCTACTCTCTCCTTGCGAGCTCGGCGGACAGATCGGCCGCGGACACCGCCGCCGCAATAATCCGCGAGGCGGAGCGGCGGTGCGGCCGCGACGACGACGCGACCGTATGCGCCGTGCGGATCACAAAGCCGGAAAGAGAGGAGATGCTCTGACCTCTACGTCTCTTTGTTGAACACGTTTATGACGCCGCGGTCGTTCAGGTCGACGAGCAGCGCCGCCAGTATCGGCACGCCGAACAGCCCCACAAAGCCGAAGAGCGCCGTTCCGACGAACATTGCCGCGAGCGTCGCGAGCGGGTGCAGGCCGACGCCGTGACCGACGATCTTCGGCTCGATAACATTCCTCACGATGAAGATCACGACGTATGAGACGGCGAGCCCCGCCGCCATGCCGTAGTTGTTGTTGACGAATATTTCGACCGCGATCCACGGCAAGAGCACGGTCCCCGTCCCGACGACGGGGAGGATATCGAACACCGCGATGAGCGCCGCGATGAGCACGGCGCCCGGCACGCGCAGGATCAGGAACGCCAAAAGCAGCTCGCCGAACGTGATGCCCATGATTATCGCGTAAGAGCGGACGTACGAGAGCACGATCCCCCGGATCGCGAGCCTCGCCTCCCGCAGCTTTTCCACCGCGGACTTCGGGAGCTGCCTTTTGATAAAATCCGATATGACGCCGTAGTCGGCGACGAAATAGAACGACGCGATAACGGCAAAAACTATTTTTACAACGGTCGCCGGCATTGCCATCGCGAACTCCGACACGCGCCCGACCAAAAACGAGGACAGCTCCGAGAGGACGTCTCCGAACGACGACAGCGCGTCCGTAAGCCCGCTTATCATCGCGTAAAGCGACTTGTCCGGGTCGTCCGGCGTGCCGGTGAGGCGCGAGAGCAGCGACTTGAGCGTCGGCTCGACGGTCGACGAATAGAATTCCGGCAGTCGTCCTATCATGACCCCGGCAAAATCGACAAGCTCGGCGCAGAGAATGAAAAGCAGCGCGCCGACCGTTGAATAAAACAGGACGACGACGAGCAGAGACGCGTATTTATGCGGCAGTCGCGTCTTTTCGGACACGGATTCCGCGAGCGGCCGCAGCATCGCCGCGATCACGTAAGCGGCGAAAAACGGCATCAGAAACACTATCGCGAATTTGAAAAAGAAGTAAAGAATCGCTGCGACGCATATAAAATACGCGAAATTTATCAAAAACCGTCTTTTGCCGTCCGTCGTCATATGGCACCCCGTTTTATGATCGTTCACCTATATGATTATTGACAGGTTCGACGCAAAAAAGACGCGCGGGAGAAGTTTTTTCTCCCGCGCGCATTTTATTTGCGGAGCATACATTTATTTTGAGGCCATTATGCCGCCGAGCTTGCCCTCGGAGGCGAGGCGGTCCCAGTCCGCGGCGACGGTCTTGACCGTCTTTCCCTTTTCGACCTCGCGCGTTTTGTGCAGGACGTAGCCCTCGTTGATGAGCCGCACGAGCACGGAGCGGACGCGCTCCTGCGAGATCCCGTTCTGCCGCGCCACCGCGTCTACCGTACCGTTGAACGTCGGGATCACGGACGGATCGCCCTCGGCATATGCGAGGTTCCGGATTATCATGCGGCAGCAGGCATCATAGGCGCTCTCGCCCGAGAGCTCGACGACCGAGGTCGCCGCGAGCCGGAGCTGGCTTGAAAGCGTTTCGCGAATGCCGTAAACTATCACCTCGCGCTTCATCTTCTGCACGATATACCGCACGACGGACTGGAAGTGCCCGTCCCCGGTGAAAATGACATACCGCCCGATGTCGCGCCGCGTCGCCGCGCACTGATATATGTAATCGAGCATGACGAAATCGGTCATGTCCTTTTTGCGTCCGCCGAACGTGTTCCCCGTCTCGATTATCGTGCTCGTTATCTCGCGCAGCTTTGAGAGTTCGCCCGCCATTTCCGGTATCGTAAAATCACCGAAAACCATAATGTCGGCGATATCGTAAGTCTCGGATAGCTCGTCTCGCCATGATATCGGGTCCGGCTTCATCGAAAAGCGCGTCTTATATGTATAGAACCAATATTCATAATCGACGAACACCATCGTCTTCTTTTTTCGTGTACGTCCTTCGGAAAAAAGTTTTTTCAAATGTTCTCCTTTCATCAATATAATGCGGGGACCTGTCCCCCATATCATATTTTACCCGACATTTAAGCGTTTGTCAACAGCGCCGCGCGATGCCGCAGGTTTTTCCGGAACGCGCAAAAATAATACTTGCAACGGCGGCGAATTTGTGGTAGAATAAAAAGTACCGAGCCGGTGTGTTGGAATTGGCAGACGAGGAGGACTCAAAATCCTTTGCCGGCGACGGCGTGCGGGTTCAAGTCCCGCCACCGGCATAAAAAGGCAGCCCATGTGGGCTGCCTTTTTATGCGGGAAAACGGATAAGATTTGAACCTCCCGAGGACGAAATCGGCACGAACGGTCACGGCAAAACATCACGTCGTCCTCGCAGCGTATGCGGGCGCGCCCGCATACGCTCTTTCAAGTCCCGCCGCGCGTCCCCCGGACGCGCCCGGCCAAGGGCAAGGGGAGCGCCTTGCCATTGGATCGCCGCCATCTCCCGATGTGGAGAGGCGGCGTTCAGTCTGTTTAAATCATTTTACGGTTTTGGATAATTCTCATAAGCGCGTCCTTTGTACTCGAGGGTATCCAGTCCTGTACATTTTCTTAAAACCGTACTGGAAGCAAATCTGACAAACGGCTCATTGTCATAATTTTTATACCTACTATCGTCCGGATCATAATCTTTGATCGTTCTGACGTATATGTCATCATAATTTTTCCATTCGCCCTTACTTTCGTCAGCGGTATAAGGCGTCGCCGCAATACCGTTCAGAACGTTATGGCCCTCAAGCGCCACATTCACCCGTGAATCGCTGATATTAACAGCATTTGGGCCAGCGTAATCTGTGCTTGTATAATTGATCGTGCAGTCTCTGATCGTTAAATTGGTCGATCTTGCAATATAACCGGTAGACTTAAACACTATCACTGAACCACGGGAAGTAGTAGCTATCGATCCCGTTCCGGCGGACACATTAAATGTACAGTTGTCAAAAACGATGGTAGGCCCTACTTCCCCGACATATCTATAGTTCCAATCGTCAAAGACAACACAGGCGTCATAAAACTCGCAGTTTTTGAAGGTGATCGTGGTCTCTTCATAGCCGCGCAAAGCAAAATCTACAATAGGCAGAACTCTGTTCGTGGGATCGCTGCTTTGATGCCGCACCTCGTTTTTGAAAATCACGTTTTCAAACGAAATATTGCACGGCTCGGTGCCTTCTTCTCCGACACGGAACGTGATCGCCCGGGAGGCCTCTCTGTTATAGTTGTCCTTCACTCTTTCCATAAGATACGTTCCGTTCTTCATGGAGAAATTCGAGCAGCTGAACATTTCATTCGTAGAAGATGCGCTATCATACGCTTGGTTTTCCGCGGCCAGCATTGTATGCCCGTTCAGGTCAATGCTCACGTCTTCTGTGACCATTTCATCTGAAGAGATGCTTCCCTTATCGCCCGGGGTATCCGCCTTTGTATCGAGGAGGAGCGTGGTGCTGCCGCCCAATAAGATGTTGCCGCCCTCATGGAGCGCGTCTCTGAGTTCTTCGGTATTGAACGTGACCTTGGGAAGCTCCGCCGTTTCGTCGTAATTTTCATTGAAGCTGTCGGATTCATACGGCGTCTGCGTGGCGTTGAGCATCAGGCCGAGGTAGATCGTGGGAGCGGTTTCGCTCTCCGCCTTTTCGGCGCCGATCCAGTTTGCCTCGTTGCCGACCGAAGTGGGCATGTAGACCGCCAGCGTGAAGGTCTTCTGGCTTGCATGAGTCGTATCTTTATCACCGACGGGATAAAGCACATCGTCCTCGGTGTTGAGGCTGTCGAGCTTGCCCATTGCCGCCTTTTCAGCATCGGAATCGGTCAGCCAAAGGTCCTTGCGGTTTTCGACCTTTTCCGTGCCGTCCTTCAGATTAAACACGAGGTAGCTTGACAGCTTGACTTTGTCGCCCTTCATGTTGGTGTACTCGGCTTCCGATTTCGTTCCGTCGTCCGATCCGAAAACGGCCGCGTTCAGATTGTACTTGAGCGCAAGCGTTCCGACGTTGCTCACGCGGAGATAGACGTACTCGGTGTGGCCCGGCTCCCAGAGGGTGTCCGCCTTGAACAGGTCGGTTTCCTCCTCGACCTTTTCCCACTTGACTCCGTCTGTGCTGTACTCCAGCTCGACGTCGAGGTTGCCGGCGACGATCTGATTCTTGCCGCTCGTCACGCTGTCGGTGAACCACGCGAAGGTGGAGCCTACGAGCATCGAAACACACAGCAGCATGGAAAGCGCACTGGTGAGCAATGCCCGCCTTGTGTTTTTGCTTCTTGTCATTGTAATTTTCCTCCTTAGTTATTTTTTTAGTTCAATGACAATATGTAATCGGGTCTCCCCGATGACACCGGTATTGAGCCCGTCCTTATACAACATAATTTTGATTATGTCGTCACTCTAACGGCCGCAAAATAAAAAAGCGGGACTCAGGCGCAGAAAAATACGATTTTTCTGCGTCTGAATCCCGAGATATTCCGTGCGGCAGGGCATGCAAATGCAAGTCGGGAACTTTTGGTATGTTTCCGGCTTTGTTTCC
>CANROT010000034.1 GCA_947632285.1 uncultured Clostridia bacterium | reverse complement strand
TTATGTATTCGCCGCGCCGCAAAATAGCGACCCGGTCGGAAATTTCCATGACCTCGCGCAGCTTGTGCGTTATGATGATTATCGACTTGCCGTCCGCGCGCATATTGCGGATCACGTCGAAGAGGCGGTCCGTCTCCTGCGGGGTGAGGACCGCGGTGGGCTCGTCAAGGATCAGGATATCCGCGCCGCGGTACAGGACCTTGACGATCTCAAGCGTCTGCTTCTCGCTGACGCTCATATTATATACTTTTCGGTCGGGGTCGACCTCAAAGCCGTATTTTTCGCAAATTCCGAGTATCTTCTCCCTGACCGCGCGCATGTTCAGCCGCGATTTCCCGGGAAGACCGAGGATAATGTTCTCGGCGGCGGTAAAAACGTCGACGAGCTTGAAATGCTGATGTATCATGCCGATGCCGAGGTCGAACGCGTCCTTCGGCGAACGGATCGATGCCGGCGAGCCGTTTATCTCTATCGTGCCCTCGTCAGGAAAATAGATCCCGGAGAGCATATTCATGAGCGTCGTCTTGCCGGAGCCGTTCTCGCCGAGGAGCGCCAGCACCTCGCCGCGCCGCACGTCCATCGTGACGGCGCTGTTCGCCGTCACGGGGCCGAAGCGCTTTGTTATGCCGGTGAGCTGTACTGCGATTTCGTCTTTCACGTTTTTCTCCCTACGAACGTGTGATGTAAAAGAGCATAGGGGAAACCGGATATTTTCGATTTCCCCTATGGCGTCTATGGGTATTTTTTATCAGTTGCCTGTGTTGAGCTCGGTGATGCCGTCAATGCGGAGCGTGAACGAAGGCGCGCTCTGCGTGTAGGACTCGTGATAGTAGCCGTCCGAGATGACGTTGTTCTTGTCGTATGTAAAGTCGCCGTCGCTGTCGGTCGCGAATGCCCATGTGACCGTCTTGCCGCCGACCGTGAATTTCGACGTGTCGAATACGTGGAGCTTGCCGGACTTGATGTCGGCGATGACCGCGTTCACCTTTTCCTCGGTGCCAGCGGCGACGTTTTCGCCGAGCTTTGTTATCTTAACGGCGTCCTGCTCGTAACCGCCGATCCAGTTTGTCGCGATCTTGCCGCCGTTCATAGCGGTCTTGATGGCGTACTCATAGTAAACGGCCCAGTTGTTCGTGGCGGAGGTGAGGATCGCGTCACCGATGCCGGTGAGGTCGACGTTGTAGCTGACGGAGTAGACTTCCGTGCCCTCGTCGTGCGCCTTCTGGACTGCCATCGGGGCGCCCTCGGAGTCAGCGTGCTGGCTGATTATGACGCAGCCGTCACTGATGAAGCTCCTTGCGGCCTCGGCTTCCTTGTCGCTGTCGTGCCAGGAGGAAGTGTAGGAGACGTTCATGACGACGTTGTCAACGACGGACTTGACGCCGAGATAGAACGCGGTGTAGCCGGAAACGACCTCGGCAAACGGGTAAGCGCCGACATAGCCGAGCTTGATGTTGCCGTTCTCGTCCTTGTTCTTGTCGGTGAGCTTGTTGCCGTCTACGAGCTCCTTGAGCTTGAGGCCGGCAACAACGCCCGATACGTAGCGCGCCTGATAAACCTCGGTGAACGCGTTCGAGAGGTTGGAGAGGCCGGCAGACGCGGCGGTGTCGCCCGTCATGGCGATGAACTGGATATCCTTATCCTTGTACTTCTCGGCGGCTGCCTGCGTGTACGTCTGGTGGCCGTAGGAGTTCGTGATGACAAGGTTGCAGCCCTGGGCGACGAGCTCGTCGAGCGCGGTGGCGCAGGCGGCGTCTTCACCTATCGTCATCTTCCAGATGACCTTCGAGGAGTCGTCCGGGTCGATGCCGAGGTTCTGGCACGCGGTCCTGATGCCGTCGATGTGGGCCTTCGAATACGTTTCGGTGTTGTCACCGATGAGGACGACGCCGATCTTGAGGTCGGTCTTCGTGCCTTCCTTGACTTCCGATGCGACCGTCGAGACGACGCCGGATTCGCAAAGGTCCTTGGTCCCGCTCGTGCCGAATGCCTCGGTGCCTGTCCCGTTGTCGCAGGCGACGAGCGCGGAGAGGGCGAAGACGGAAACGAGCAGAAGTGCGATAAACTTCTTTAACATTTTCTTTTTCCTCCAGGAATTTTTATATGGTCAAAAGGCGTGTCCGCCTTGTGACGTCAAAATGGGACCTCCCGCCGTCAGCGGGAGAAGACGATCTCCCCGTCATCGCTCATGGACTTGATCTTTGCGAGCGATTCAACGCGGATCCCGCGGGAGCGGATCTCGTCGCCGCCGCCCTGATACGCCTTCTCGATGACGATGCCGCAGCCGACGAGCGATGCGCCGGACTGCGAGACGATGTCGAGCAGCGCGTGCAGCGCCGCGCCGTGAGCGAGAAAGTCGTCGATTATGAGGATATTGTCGGCAGGGGAGAGGTAGTCGCGGGAAACGGTCAGCGTGTTGTCGTTCCCGTGCGTGTAGGAGTGCGCCAATGCGGAATAGACCGAGGCGGAGATGTTCGACGTCCGCGATTTTTTCGCGAAGACGACGGGGCAATCAAAAAACTGCGCCGTCATACAAGCGATGGCGATGCCGGAGGCCTCCGCCGTCAGTATCTTGTTGACTCCGCAGTCTGCAAAAAGTCTGTGAAATTCGCGCCCGATCTCGGAAAGAAACCGAACGTCTATCATGTGGTTGAGAAATCGGTCAACGCGCAGTACGTCCCCCTTGGCGACGGTTCCCTCGGACAATATTTTTCGCTCAAGAGAAATCATTGCAAAATACCTCGGAAGATAAAAATTTAATCTGATCAAACGCGTTCCCGATAGTATAATTTTACACTTTCTTCGACTTTTTTCAATTGGCGTTTTAACGAATAATCAAACATTTTACAAAAAATTCTGTATATGTTGCCTACTGCCGCCGTAAAAATCGGCGGGAACCGTTCACAATTTGCGTCGGCGGCGCTCATTTTTTCCGAAAAAAGGAAAGGGGAGCCGCGCGCGGCTCCCCCATACGTTATTTACGATACTCTGTAAACGACGTGACCGTCGGCGACGGAGGCGGTCACCTTGTCGCCCGATTTGATCTTGCCCGAGAGCATATCCTCCGAGAAAACGTCCTCGACGAGGCGGACGACGGCGCGACGTATCGGGCGCGCGCCGTATGTCGGGTCGAACCCCTCGCGGGCGACGAGCGCCGTGACGTCGTCACCGAAGCTGACCTCGATCCCGAGGTCGGCGGCGCGGCGCGAGACGCGACCGAGCATGAGCCCGGCGATTTTGCGGACGCACTCGTCGTCAAGCTTTGAGAAGACGATGATCTCGTCTATCCTGTTCAGAAATTCGGGCCTGAACGTGCGCTTGAGCGAATCCGTGACGGAGGCGCGCATGCGGTCAAATTCTGCCGCCTTGTCCGTGTCGTCCGAGAAGCCGAGGTGGCGGCGCTCAACGATGTCGGCGGCGCCGACGTTCGAGGTCATGATGATGACGGTGTTCTTGAAGTCGACGCGGCGGCCCTGCGCGTCGGTCAATATGCCGTCGTCAAGGATTTGCAGTAGAATGTTGAAGACGTCGGGGTGCGCCTTTTCGATCTCGTCGAAGAGCACGACGGAGTAGGGGTGGCGGCGTATCTTTTCGGTGAGCTGACCGCCCTCGTCGTAGCCGACATAGCCCGGAGGCGATCCGATCAGCTTCGAGGTCGAGTGGCTCTCCATATATTCGGACATGTCGACGCGGATCATGGCGGATTCGTCTCCGAACATCGCCTCGGCAAGCGCCTTTGAAAGCTCCGTCTTGCCGACGCCGGTGGGACCTAAGAATATGAACGAGCCGACCGGGCGGTTCGGGTCGCCGAGCCCCGTTCTGCCGCGTCTGATGGCGCGCGCGACGGCGTTCACCGCCTCGTCCTGACCGATCACGCGCTTTTTAAGGATCTCGTCAAGGTGCAGTAGCCGCTCGCTCTCCTCCTCCGCAAGGCGGGAGACGGGGATACCCGTCCACGCGGTCACGACCTCGGCGACCTCGTTCTCGCCGACGGTGAGCTCGACCCCGTCGCGCTCCTTGTGCCATGCGGCCTCCGCCGCGGAATATTTTTCGCGCAGCGAGCGCTCGCGGTCGCGGCAGGCGGCGGCGCGCTCGAAATCCTGAGAGCGGACCGCCTCTTCCTTTTCGTTCGCGGCGCGCTTTATGTCCTCCTCGAGCGAGCGCAGCTCATCGGACGGCGTGACGTTCGAAATGCGCAGGCGGGACGCCGCCTCGTCTATGAGGTCTATCGCCTTGTCCGGCAGGAATCTGTCGCCGATATAGCGGACGGACAGCCGCACGGCGGCGTTTATCGCCTCGTCCGTTATCTTCAGCTTGTGGTGCGCCTCGTACTTATCGCGCAGTCCGTGAAGGATCGCGACGGCCTCCTCCGGCGTCGGTTCTCCGACCGTGACGGACTGGAACCGGCGCTCGAGCGCGGCGTCATGCTCGATATGGCGGCGGTATTCCTCGATCGTCGTCGCACCGATTATCTGTATCTCGCCCCTTGCGAGCGCGGGTTTTAAGATATTCGCCGCGTCGACGGCGCCCTCGGCGGCGCCGGCGCCGATTATCGTGTGGATCTCGTCGATAAAGAGAATGATGCTCGGATTCTTGACGACCTCCGACATGACGCCCTTGAGGCGTTCCTCGAATTCGCCCCTGTACTTCGCGCCCGCGACCATTGAGGAAATATCGAGCGTGACGATGGTTTTGTCGCGCAGCGTCTCGGGGACGGTGCCGTCAACGATCATCTGCGCGAGCCCTTCGACAACGGCGGTCTTGCCGACGCCGGGCTCGCCTATCAGGCAGGGATTGTTCTTCGTGCGGCGGGAGAGAATTGCGATGACGCGCTCCATCTCGCGGCGCCGCCCGATTATCGGGTCGAGGCGGCCCTCGCGCGCAAGCGCGCAGAGGTCGCGCCCGTGGCGCGAGAGCGTCGGCGCGCCCTTTATTCCGGCGCCGCCGCGCGCCTCATCTGAGGCGCCGCGTGCGCGCGCGCCGTCGCCTCCCGGCTCCCCGCCGGAGACTCCGCCGGACAGAAACGATTCAACGTCCGAGGCAAGCTCGTCAACGGAGACTCCCATGGAGGAGAGGACCTTGACCGCGATGGAGGAGCGCTCCGAGAGCAGCGCCGCGAGCAGGTGCTCCGTGCCGATATAGCCGTGGTTGAACTTTGCGGAGATGTATGCCGAAAGCTCGATTATTTTTTTTGCTCTCGGCGTCAGGTCCGCGGGGGAGACGCTGCTCTTGTCCCCGGTGCCGGAGACGGTGCCGATGATGTTTTCCTCATCTTCAACGGTCGCGCCGTGCTCGGCGAGCAGCCTTGCGCCGACGCTGTCCGTCTCCGCCGTCAGTCCGTAGAGAATGTGCTCCGAGCCGATATATGTGTGCCCCATTTCAGATGCGAACGAGAGCGCGCGGTTGATGGCGCCCTCCGCCTTTTCCGTGAATTTGCTTGTCATATTTTTATCCTTTCTTTTTGCGAAAATTTATCAGCCGCCGAGCCGCTCGCGCAGGCGCGACGAACGGCGGATATCGCGCTCCCTCGGGGAGAGCTCGCCGCCCCCGGCGAGCAGCGTCAGGACGGCGGGCTGCGCCTCGATCAGCGCCGTGTCGAGCGTTTTGTATGTCAGCGTTTCGGGTATGCCGAGGTCCGCGCTTTTGCCGGAGAGCTCGCGGAGCGAAACGCCGAGGCGGACGTTCACCCAGTTTTCCATGAATTCGCGGCAGGAGATGACGCGCGAGTGCGTGAGCGTGCCGAACGAGCGCGAGCACACGTCGGCGACGCCGTCGGGGTCAAGCTCCAAAAGCTCGCCGCGGCACTTCAGCTCTTCGTTTATGACCGTGTCTGCAAGGCGCGTCAGCTTCTTTATCGTCTCCTCCTCGGTGATGCCGAGCGTCACCTGATTTGAGATCTGATAGAGGCACGCGACCGCGTCCGAGCCCTCTCCGTACATGCCGCGCACCGTCATTCCGACCTTTGAAAGCTGGCGGGAGAGCGGCGCGATCGCGCCCTTGCGCGTCAGCGCCGGGAGGAACATCATCAGCGACGCCCGCATCGCGGTGCCGAGATTGGTGGGACAGTGCGTCAGATATCCGAGCTCCGGGTCGAACGCGAGCCGGAACTTTTCCGCGAGCTTTGACTCCGCAGCCGCGGCGCGCGAATACGCCTCCGCGAGCGAATATCCCGGAGTGATGCTCTGTATACGAAAGTGATCCTCCTCGCATACCATGATATAGGTGTCCTCGTCTTCGTTCTTGTAGAGCGCGCGCGGCGCGTCCGACGAGGCAAATTCGGTGGAGACGAGGTGCTCCTCCGCATACGCGGCGGCAGTCATTCGGTCTATCCGCTGAAAGTCGACCCGACCGCACCCGGTCAGCGCCTCACCGGCGCCGTCTATAAGCTCCGCCGCCTTTTGTGCCGAAAGCCTTGCCCCCATGGGGACGCCCTCGACGTTTCTTGCGAGCCGCACCCTCGACGAGAGCACGACGCCCGACATGCTTCCTTCTTTACCATACCATGACATGACGTATCCCTCCTCTCCGCTTTACGCTTCGAGCGCCTTTATCCTGTCGCGGAGCTCCGCGGCGCGCTCGAAATCTTCCTTTTTTATCGCTTCATAGAGCTCCGCGCGCAGCGCGTCAAGCTCGGAGACCGGTTTGTCTCCCGCGCCGCCCGCTTCCGGTGCGTCTTTGGCGGGCTGCGATCCCTTGTATGTCACGCCGCCGTGAATGCGGCGTATCGTCGGGGACAGCTCGGCTCGGAACGTGCGGTAGCACTCGGAGCAGCCGACCTTTCCCTCGGCCGCTATATCCGAGAGCGTCGCCCCGCAGACGGGGCAGCGGACGACATTTGATGCTGCCACCGCTTTCGGGTGGTCGAATATGTCCCCGAAGAACCCGGAGAAGAGCGACCCCGCGCCGAATATGTCGAGCGGCGACGGTGCGGCGCTTATGCCGAGCTTCTCCGCGCAGTCCGCGCACAGCGCAGCCGACCGCTTTTTGCCGTTTATGATCTCACTGTAATGTACCGTGGCTTCGTTTTTTCCGCATCTTTCGCAAAGCATGATCTTTTTCTCCTTTTCGTTATTATAGATATTTTAGTGCATGAGCGTCAGAATAATATGGCGCAGAATGTCGGCGCGCACACTGTTTCTCACGTTCGGCGGCAGGGAGGCGAGCGCCCTGTCCGAGACGGCGGTCGCGATGATGTCCGCCTCGCGCGCGTCTATGACGCCGGAGCCGGACAGATTCGAGATGAATGCGAGCGCCTCCGCCTCGCCGAGCGAGTCCCCGGTCGCGTGGAAAAAGTGCATCAGGTAGTCGTCCCGTGAGAGCTGCTTGCGCACGATCCTGATATAGCCGCCGCCGCCGCGCCTGCTCTCGATAACGTAGCCGCGCTCCGGCGTGAACCGCGATGTTATGACATAATTTATCTGGCTCGGAACGCAGCCGAGCCTTGTGGCGAGGTCGTTCCGCTTCATTTCGGCGGTGCCGCCGCCCGCGTCGAGCATTTCTTCAATTACTGACGCGATATAATCGGACAGCGTCATATTTGTTGCACCTCTTTGACTTTGACTTTCTTTGACTATTGACAGTATATCATGAAGGTCAAAGAAAGTCAATAGTCTTTCCTAAAATTTTTCAAAAATTTTTCCGACGATGGAAAAACGCCTCTATAACCGCGATTTTCGGACCTTTTGCGCAATATATATCTTGCAAAAAAGCGCGGTCCGTTATACAATATAGCCCGGTCACGCTTCCGGGAAGGAGCAATCAATGAAGAAACTGACATATAAACACACCGTCCGCGCCTGCTACCTCGGCTACATAACGCAGGCGATAGGAAATAATTTTTCGCCTCTTTTATTCGTGATGTTTCACGACTCGCTCGGGATACCGACCGCGAAGATCACGGCGCTGATCGCGGTGAACTTCGCGCTCCAGCTGCTCGTCGATCTGTTGGCGGCGAGGTTCGTCGACAGGATAGGGTACAGGCGCGCGGTCGTCGCGGCGCATATCTTTTCCGCCGTCGGTATCGCGGGGCTCGGTATCTTTCCTTTTATTATAGGTGACGCGTTTTCGGGGCTGCTTTTGGCGGTCCTCTGTTACGCGGTCGGCGGCGGGCTGATCGAGGTGCTGATAAGCCCCATCGTTGAGGCGTGCCCCTCGGACGACAAGGCGTCCGCAATGAGCCTTCTGCACTCGTTTTACTGCTGGGGCGTCGTCTTCGTCATACTCGTCTCGACCGTTTTGTTTGCGTCTTTCGGCATTTCCTGCTGGCGGGTGCTCGCCGTTTGCTGGGCGGTTGTCCCGGCGGCGACGGCGGTCCTCTTCACGCAGGTGCCGATACTGTCGCTCTCGGAGGCGGAGGGCGGGGAACAAATGACGGCGCGCCAGCTCCTCGCAAAGCCCGTCTTCTGGCTGCTCGCGATATTGATGTTTGCCGCGGGCGCCTCCGAGCTTGCAATGATGCAATGGGCGTCCGCCTTTGCCGAACGCGGGCTCGGCGTCACAAAATCCGTCGGAGACATTATCGGCCCGTGCCTTTTCAGCGCGCTCCAGGGCGTCGCGCGCGTCTTCTATGCGAAGCGCGGGGGAGGCGCGGATATTTTGAAATACATCATCGGCTGCGGCGTTGTCTGCGCCGCGTCGTATCTCTGCGCGGCGTTCTCGCCGTCCCCGATTTTGGCGCTGCTCGGCTGCGCCCTGTGCGGGCTCTCGGTCGGAATACTGTGGCCCGGCGTCTTCAGCGCCGCGGCGGTGCGCTGCCGGGGCGGCGGGACGGCGCTGTTCGCGCTGCTCGCGCTCGCGGGTGACGTCGGCTGTACATGCGGGCCGACCCTTGTCGGCGCTGTCTCCGGCGCGTTCGGCGACAGCTTTTCCGCCGGGCTTGCGTCCGCCGCCGTGTTCCCGCTGATACTGACGGCGGCCGCCACCGTCTGCCGGAGAATGGGAGACGGGAAGACCAATAAGGCAGAAAAATAAAAAATCGCCCCGGCGCGGAGCTGAAATCCGATACGCCGGGGCGACTGTTATATATCACTTGGAAAACGAAAGCGCTATGCTGCCCGTCCCGACCGAGACGGTCAGCTTCTTTTTGCCGCTGCCGCTGGAGACAAGGTCGGAGACGCCTGTCGTGACGGACGACGTCACGGTATAGTCTTCCTTCGGCCCGGGAAGCTCGCCGAACACCTTTCCCGTGGTGACGGTGAGCGAGATCGCGCTCTCCGCGCTGATGGAGCGCACGGAGACGTCGCCTGTCGTGACCTCTGCCGACAGCTCGGTGCAGTCGATGAACCCGAGCTCGACGTTGCCGGTGTCGACGGCGAGCGTCACGGCTCCGTCCGTTTCGATCCCGTTCAAGGAGAGCCCGCCCGTGCCGACGGTGATCTCCGTGTCTTTTGTGAGCGAGACGCCGTCAACGGAGACGGTCGAGACTTCGGCGTCAACGGAGAGTGACACAGTGACGCCCTCGGGTATGCCGATCTCGACGCCGTATTTGTCGCTTTCCCCGCGCCCGACCCGGTCGAGCCATGAGGTCTCATTTTCCGTGATGCGGAGCACCCCGCCCTCGAGGACGGGAGAATACAGCCCCTTATCCGGCTCGGACAGCCCGAGCTCAAACGCCTCGTCGACGTTTTTGTAAACGGTGACGAACCCGATGTCTATGTCGATATCAACGCCGGTGATCTCACCCCTCTTGTACGAAAGCTCCTCCCGGACGACCTTGCCGGACGGTGGCGAGGTGACCCTGTCGATGAGAAAGACCACGCCGCCGATGAGAATGAGCGCGACGACGACGGACGCGAAAGTGATTGTGACCCGCTTCACGGCTCAGAGCCTTTCCGCGTCGGACTCCATGGGGAGCGGGCCGCAGATGATATCGAGGTTGCCGTTGCGGCAGCGGATATCGTCTATCATTTCCTTTTCGAGGTCGAGATCCTTTATCGTGACGTGATATGTGAGCTGGTACATGCTGCCGAGATTTGTCGTGCGGACGCGAATGAGCTCGGAGCCCTTCGTGTATTTTTCGAATATATCGTCAAATATGTGCGGGTAGTTGAGCCCCTCGGGTATCGTTATTTTCAGCTCGCGCAGGCCGCGCCTCTCGCCGCCGAGGCCGCAGAGAGAGATGAGGACGTATGCCGCGACCGCGATGACGGTGAATATCACGGCGAGCCATATGTAGCCGACGCCGATGACGATGCCCGCCGTCATCGAGATGAAGAGGACGAGTATATCGGAGGCGGTGCCGGGGTTGGAGCGGTAGCGGATCAGGCTGAAGGCTCCGGCAACGCCGATGCCGACGCCGATGTTCCCGTTTACGATCATGATTATGACCGCCACGATGAACGGGATAACGGTCAGCGTGATCGAGACGCTCTTCGATTTCCTGCCGACGAGCGCCGAGGCGACGGCGATCAGCAGCCCGAGCAGGAGGGCCGCCGCCGAGCAGATGAGAAAATCGGCGACGGTGATCTCGCCGGACGTGATGATCGAGGTGAATGGCTGGTTCAACATTTGTGCTGCTCCTTAGTGTTCTTTAAGAATATCGGCATATGCCGAGCCGTATTTGCTGAATGAGGTGGGGTATATCTTTTCTCTGTCGAGCGCGTGCGCGAGCCAGAGGGGCATGGCGTCCGGGATCTTGATCTCCATCAGGCACTCGCCCTCGCCGAGCAGCGGCTTTCCGTATGCTCCGAGCGAGAGGTCAAAGTCATAGTCGCGGGAGAGCAGATTCGTGTCAAACGTGATGCGCAGCTCGGGGTCATCTTTGGCAAAAAATGCGATGCGGTCATACGTCAGGATCATCGATGGGGCGATCTTGTCGTAATAATCGAGCAGCCACTCGATCTCGTGCGCTATCTGGGACTCGTGATCCGGCGGGAGCCTGCGGCAGGTGAAGTCCATGGCGGTCTTGTACGGCATGTTGATGCGACGCTTGTAGACGACGCCGCGGTACTTTTTCTTTATCTCTATGAACGCGGGCGTGTCGTCGTCCGGGCGGCAGTAGCAGCGCAGGCGCAGCTTTTCCTTGTAGACCGGTTTGTCTATGGACGCGCGGACGAGCGCCTTTGTCGGCGTGTCGAAATATATATTATATATCGTGCTCTGCCCGTAAGAGTCGCCGCACATATGCTCGTTGACGAGGGGCATCATCGCCTCGTGCTGCGCCTTTGTCAGGACATATTTTTTCTCGACGCGCTTGAATACTTCCTTATATGCCAAGGCGGGTTACCTCACGTTTCGACCTTTATGTTCCAATTGTATTATAAAATCCTTGTAAAGTCAAGGAAAAAAACGTGTAAATATTGTGTAGATATTATGAAATCCGCATGAAAAAAAGCCCCGCCGTGCGGGGAGACAAAAAGGGAGGGCCGGCGTGCCGCGCCGGAGCCTCCCTTTTTTCAGTTATACATTTTATATTTGAGCCTGAGGTTGTCCGCGATCATCGCGATGAATTCGGAGTTCGTCGGCTTGCCGCGCGAATTCTGTATCGTGTAGCCGAAATAGGAGTTGAGCGTGTCGACGTCGCCCCTGTCCCACGCGACCTCGATCGCGTGCCGTATCGCGCGCTCGACGCGCGAAGTCGTCGTCGAATATTTTTTCGCAACGGAGGGGTAGAGCACCTTTGTGACCGAATTGATGATGTCGCTGTCCGCGATCGTCATGAGTATCGCCGTGCGAAGGTACTGATATCCTTTGATGTGCGCGGGGACGCCGATCTGGTGGATTATCTTCGTCACCTGCGTCTCGATGTCCGGCGGCGCGCCGACGTCCCCGGTGACGCGCGCGTTCGTGCCGCCGGTCAGCGCCTCAATGTGGCTGACGAGGCTGCCGTAGTCGAGCGGCTTCAAAAGGCAGAGGGAAGCGCCGGCATTCATGGCGTCGACGAGTATATTCTGGTTCGACACGAGGGAGATAATGATGAAGATCGGCTTCGGTTCGAGTGTGCGGCACGAACGCAGAAGACCGATCCCGTCGAGCTTTGAGAGCCATATGTCGGCGATGACGACGTCCGGCGAGAGCCGATTTATTTTCAAGAGCGCGTCCTCGCCGTTGTATGCCTCCTCGACCGAGCGGAATCCGGCGCGCGTCAGCGCTTCTCTGCATTTTTTACGTGATTCGCCGTTTTCGTCGGCGATAAGGATTTTTTTATTCTGTTCCATTTTCCGTGTCTCCGTTTTTTTGTTTTTGTTTGACACGATAATGATACCATAAATTTCCAATAAAGGCAAGAACGCGCCAAAGAAAAAATTACACAAACATTGTCCGCACGATTTGTTCGTTTTTACAAAAGTTGAAGACGAAAAAACACGCCGAAAAGTCCTTTCGGTCAAAGGCGCGCGAAACGCTCCGAAAGACGTAAAATAACGCCCGCGGCAGTTGCTCCGCGGGCGCTGTGGCTTGTCCTTTCATATAATATTAATGCTGTATATCCTCGCAGGCGATGAGCTCGTGCGCATACGGCAGCGTCATTATCCAGTCGCAGAAGACGTGCCATTCGTCGAGCTTGTGATTGCGGCGGGCGAAATACATATTGATGAGATTTTCGTAATTCATCGTGACCGTGCGCATCTGATTGTATGAGGAGGGGAGGAGCTGTATCATGTCGTACCAGTCGCCTTTATCCTTCGTCTCAAGAAAGCGCAGGCGCGTCTCCTCGAGGCGCTCTATAACGAAATCGAGCGTCGAAAGCGCGCCGGGCGAGCATTTGTCGCAGGAAAAATCGTCCCGGGAGAAGGGCCTACTGTGTATCTTGTGCATGGTCGAGGTCGAGTTCGCGACGGTGCCGACCTTATATGTGTCGAACTCCTTCCACCAGTAGAGCGGCCCCGTTATGTCGACGGTGACGAATATCTGGCGCATGAATTTCCTGTCGTCGCTGCCGGCGCGGCGCAGGCGCTGCGCGAGCGAGAGATCGTTCTCGCCGAGGACGAAGTTTCCGTTTTCATCAAAATAGCTGTCCGAGCGCGCCCAGCTGTTCATCGGGTTGCGCGCCCCGCGTATCGCGCCGTCAAGGTTCATGACCGCCCACCGTTCGGTACGAAGCATATCGAATACCTTCTTTATTTCGTTTTTTCCCCTTCATTATATATTACCGCGCGCACAAAAGTCAATATAAATCGGCATGCGCGTGAATAAAAACCGAATAACGGGCAAAAATAAGCTTGCCAAGTAAAAAAAGGAGATACCGATTACATTATGGAAAACAAGAAAAATGAAAACCGAATCGTATACGCGGCGCTTATCCTTGTTCTGACCGTGCTGGCGGCGCTCGTCGTTGTCACCGGCGTTGTCAGCCGCCGGGCGCGGAAGAACGAGGTGCCCGACGTGACGACCGGCGCCGAGGCCGACGCGGGCACGGCGGAGCATGACCCGAGCGGCCCGTCCGCCGTTGATCCTTCAAAGCCGTCAAAACCGTCAAAGCCATCACAACCGGAAACGGAGGAGAACAAAAAGCCGACGGAAACGGAGCCGCCGAAGACGGAGGGCCCCGCGGACGATGTTGACGCCCCGTCCGAGCCGCCGGAATTTATGGCGCCTGCTGAGGGCGCCGTCTCAAAGGGACACAGCGAAACAGTGCTCGTCTATTCGATGACGATGAACGATTACAGGACCCATTCGGGCGTCGATATCCTCGCCGACGTCGGCTCCGAGGTCAAGGCGGCCGCGGGCGGCGTCATCTCCGACGTGTGGGAGGACCCGATGTGGGGCTGGTGCGCGGCGATCAGCCATGAGGGAGACGCCGTGAGCATATATAAAAATCTCTCGCGCGAGTCCGCGGAATCGCTTGACGAGGGGAGAGAAGTGCTCGCGGGCGAGCTCATCGGCAGCGTCGGCGACACGGCGCTCTGCGAGCTCGCGGACGAGGCGCACCTCCACTTTGAGCTGAAGATAGGCGGCGTCTCCGTCGACCCGGAGGACTATATAACATTCGCCGCCGCCGACGTTTTCGCGGAGTGACGTTTAAATAATAATACGCGGGGAAGAAACTTTTCGGGGAAAAGATTTTTCGCAAGCGATGCCGTTTTGGGCGCCGTTGTAGACGGAGATGAGGCGCTCGGAGAGCGTGTCTACATACAACAGCTCGCCGCGCTCACGAATGAGGGAGGGGGCGAAAGAACCGATCGAAAATTCCTCGCCTATCCGGTTTATCAGGCGCGTGTGCTCAGAGGCGGCGCGGATCCCGCAGACGGGGGCGGGGAGCTCCCCGTGCGCGACGGAGGCGGCGATGTGCAGCTTCCGCTCCGGGAAGACGAACGGGTCTCCGTAGTCGCGCACCTCGCCTTTATCGGTCACCCCGACGATGTGCCCGGGAGTATAAGTGCCGTCAAGGGACGGGGGCGGCGCGTCCTGCGAGAAAGTGACGCGCCCGCGCGTGAATATATAGTCAAACACCGGGTTGACGGTGGCGGAGACGGTGTGCGATGCGACGAACAGCGCTTCGGCGCCTCCCTCGAGCTCCGCCCTGATGACGGAGGTGTCAAAATTTTCGATGTCGTTGACGCGTGCGAGCTCCGCCCTGACGTCCGTGACGCGGCGCGCGCCGTCCTTCTCGCTGCCCGTGACATAGAGCATATTGTGCAGGTAGTGCGCGGCGGCGTTGTTCGCGACGCTGTCATAGATGAGCGAGCCGTCTTTGGCGCGAATGCGCCCCGCCCAGCCGGTGCCGCGACCGAAATATTTTCTGTCGCGCGGCCAGAGCACGAGCGTCCGCAGAAACACGGGCTCGCCGTATATGCCTGCCATGACGTCAGCCTTCAGCTTTCCTATCGCCTCGCTGTGTGACCACTGATATCCTATCGAGACGCGGTGCCCGGAGGACGCCTCCTCCGAGGCGAGCCGCTCTATGTCGCGCGCGTCGCCGCAGAGCGGCTTTTCGCAGAGCACGTCGGAGCCGTGGCGGAGCGCCGATATGATGTTCTCGGTGTGGAACTGGATCGGCGTCGAGATGACGCAGAGGTCGGCGGTCTTCTCGCGGTAAAAGTCGTCGAGCGAGGAGTACGGCTGCCCGCATCTTTCGGTGAGCTCAGCCAGTCTTTTGCATGAGGACGGATAAGGGTCAACGGTGCCGACGAGCTCGAAGACGCCGGAATTCTCGGGTTTCAGCACCTCATTCACGTATACGGAGCCGTACCCGCCGATGCCGACGAGCACGATGCTTGTTTTTTTCATTGTGCAGCGTTTCCTTTCCTGCTTTTTCCGTATAACAGTATAAACTTGTCGCGGACAAAAATCAAGCTCAAATGCAATAATTTTTTAAGGGCGGATTGTGCGAAAAACACAAACGCAAAAGAGAAGAAAAAATTAATTTTATCAAAACTGGGGGTTGCAAATTTTTGTTTATATAGTATAATAGAAGTGACAGGGGAAAAGCTCCCGTGTCAAATAAACCCGGAAGGGATGGCGAAGATCATGATTAAATCAAAAGAAGTTGAGATGCACGATGTTGACATCACCGAGTTCATTCACGCGCTTGACGGGTGCGACGGCGACGTTTATCTCGAAACGCCGGAAGGCGACTGCATCAACTTGAGATCACGTCTCTCGCAGCTCCTCGGACTTGCGGAGATCATCAAGGGCGGCCTTATTTCGAACGCTACGCTCCGCTGCGAGAATCCTGCGGATGAGTCGAAGCTGTTCCGCTTCTCTCTGTTCCGCGAGATTCCCAAAAAGAATGAAGACGCTGAGTGAGCCTTGACTGACGGATCTTGAGAACTCAAAAGCGGAAAAGCACGGAAGCCCCGTGCTTTTTTCCTTTACGCGGTTTTTCGCGGGAAAAAGCGCTTTCGGACTTGCGCCGGGAGCGTTTATGCTATATAATGTAAATGTAAAAATTTCCACGCTTTTGCGTGAAAGGACATTTCAAAATGGAACAGAAAAAGAACAATCCGATCATCTGGGCGGATATCCCGGACGTCGACATCATTCGCGTCGGCGACACGTACTACATGATAAGCACGACGATGCACCTGATGCCCGGCGGCGTCATCTTCCGCTCTTATGACCTCGTTCACTGGGAGACGGCGACGTACATCTACGACGTGCTCGAAAACACTCCCGGCGCCCGCCTCGAGGACGGACACGGCATCTACGGCGCCGGCATGTGGGCGGCGACGATACGCTATCACAACGGGAAATTCTACGTTATCTTCGTCGCGAACGATACGCGCGCGGAGAACAAGTCGTTCCTCTTCACCGCAGACCGCATCGAGGGGCCATGGGAAAAGCGGAAGATCGAGGGGTTCTATCACGACTGCTCGCTCTATTTCGAGGGCGACCGCCCGTTCATCGTTTCGGGCTGCGGCAGGGTGCGCCTCGTCGAGATGAAGCCCGACCTGTCGGCGCCGCTGCCGGGCGGTATCGACAAGATAATCTTCAACGATACCGAATACGTCGGGCTGCCGTGCGAGGGCTCGCATATGTACAAGATAAACGGCAAATACTACATCTTCATGATCCACTGGCTCAGCTACGGTACGAAGCGGCGCACGGAGGTGTGCCTCATGTCCGACAATATAGACGGGCCGTACCGCTTCGGCAACATCGTCAACGACGACATGGGGTACCACAATGCGGGCGTCGCGCAGGGCGGTATCGTGGACACGCCGGAGGGCGACTGGTACGCGATGCTGTTCCAGGATCACGGCGCGGTCGGGCGGATCCCGGTGCTCGTCCCGATGAGGTGGGACGCGGACGGCTGGCCGGTCCTCGGGGAGGACGGCAAGGTCCCGCACTATGTCGAGCCG
>CANROT010000033.1 GCA_947632285.1 uncultured Clostridia bacterium | reverse complement strand
AGAGGAATTTTCCTGCCGCGGCGCTTTTGCGATGCTCCACAAGGGCAGACCGAATGAGGCCGACCAAAAGGCCGCCGCGGATTTTGCAAGGGGGATCATATCGTAAGGGGAGGCAAAAATCATGGCGGTTCCATTTGACCCACTAAAACTCGAAAACCAAATATGTTTTCCACTCTATGCTTGTGCGAAAGAAATTGTGAAAGCATATAAGCCGTACCTCGACGAACTCGACCTGACCTATACGCAGTATATCACGATGATGGTGATGTGGGAGCATAAGGAACTGCGGGTGAAAGAAGTCGGAAAATACCTGTATCTTGATTCCAGCACGCTGACGCCTTTGCTCAAACGGTTGGAAGAAAAGGGGTATGTGGCACGGCGCCGCTCGACCGAAGATGAACGCGACCTGATCGTTTCCATCACAGACGCGGGAGCTGCCTTGCGTGAAAAGGCGCTCTCCGTGCCTCAGCGCCTCGCCGCCTGTGTCGATTTAGAGCCGGAAAAAGCGCAGATTTTATACGGAATTTTGTATGAGCTGCTCCGAAAATTGAGCGAAGGCGAAAAGGAGCGGGAAACGTTTTCGGAGACGACGCAAAAATAAAAAGATATTCCGGAGGGACTTTAAAATGGACAATATCGAACGCAAAAAGCAGGGATTGCCGTATCGCTATGACGATCCCGAGCTGCTCGGTGATCAGCATATTTACCAAGATAAAATGGTAGAATATAACCGCACCCTGCCTACGGAGTGTGAACTTCGACAGAAACTTCTGCGCGAAGTTTTCGCGGAGGTCGGAGAAGACTGTACGGTCGAAACGCCTCTCAACGCAAACTGGGGCTGCAAACACGTTCACTTGGGAAAAGGCATTTATATCAATTCAAACGTCACGTTTGTGGACGACGAGCATATCTTTATAGGCGACTACTCTATGATCTCCCCGAATGTGGTCTTTACGACCTCCGGGCATCCCATTTTGCCCGTTTTGCGCGAGCATCACTACGTTTACAATCTTCCGATCCGGATCGGGAGAAATGTCTGGATAGGCTCGGGCTGTCAGATCATGCCGGGCATTACCGTCGGCGATAATTCTGTCATCGGGGCGGGCAGCGTCGTGACGCACGATATCCCCGCGAATACCGTAGCATACGGCGTTCCCTGCAAAGTTATCCGTGAGATCGGTGAGAAAGACAGAGAGTTTTACTATAAAGACAGAAAGCTCGATGTTTGGGAATGAAATTTTTATATGATCCGGGATCATATACCCGCCCGCATTTTTGTTTGCGGGCGGGTATTTTTATGAGTTCTGATTTGCGGTCATAACCACTAAACCAACCGAGACTTCCGTTGTCCGTCAAAAGGCTAAAATATAATTAAAAGCAAGTCCACAACAGAAAAGTTACAGAATATGGAACACATTGCACTCAACAGCGGTGTAAAAATGCCCATAGAGGGCTTCGGAGCCTCTCAGGTACGCGCCCCGCGCGAATGTGAGCATTCGGTTCTTGACGCCGTCAGCGTAGGGTATCGGCTGATCTACACGGCGGCGCCTTACGGAAACGGGGAAGCGGTCGGAGAAGCTGTCAAAAAAAGCGGCTGTCATGGGCGAAAAATGCCCCCCACTTTCAGGCAGTTTATTCAAAATGAGATTCGACTTTATCGGCAGCATCGGTACGCTTTGACATCTGTTTAATTATCGACCGATAAAATGCTTTTACATCCGGGTCGTTAAGTATATATCCTACCTGACTGTTTTCCAGAGCTATTTCGAGCAGCATATCGATCTCATCATCTGTCCAGCTTGCTACCGGACGGAGCTCTTTAATAACAGTATGCGTCGTTGCAAAATTGCTGCTGCTGCTCAATGAAAGGATCAGATCAAGCTTCCTGCGGTCCTCTTTGTCGCTGAACGCACTTGTATCGTTCTCCTCCTGTTCTTTCCCGCATTCGTAGTGATATTCTTCAAGCACTTCATTTGCTGCGGTACGGTCAATGACGGACTTAACTAATATGTCGAGCTTTGATCCTTCGGTGTAATCAGCGGGAGCGAAATATTTTATGCGCTTGTCGTGAAACATTTTGTAGACCTTTGTTTTGTCAAGCGTGTCATTATTATATACGCCGATGGAATGCCCGCCGTAAGAGTTCACGAGCTTCATGCAGGGGATATCCGTATCGCTGTCACCTATATATACCATGTTTCTGAACGGGACCCGGATCTTCTCCGGCGGGAAATAATCATTTACGCCCGAATCATTGACGTCGAGCACCCCCTTTTCGATCCTGAAGAGAAACTGGGTTTTATTTGTATAGTTAACGGCCTGAGCGGGCCAGATCGGAACGTCCTTTTCGTCAAACATAAAGGAGCTTGCATATATTTTTTCAAAAGCCCCCGCTTTTGCAACGGAAGTGCCCTCTATCATTTCTTTTAGTCCCGAAGAAATTATATAATGCTCCACTATAACATCATGCTCCGCGCCATATGTCCTTATTCGCTCGAACCACTCTTCGACCCCGGGAAACAGCTTCACCTTTCCCCCATATTCCCGCAGACTGCTTTTAGTGAGAACTATGCGGCCGCGGGCCTCATTGACCATTTTATACATGTACGCAAGGTTGGTGTCCATTTCGTTGGCTTCCGCCATTTCGTTTGATTCCTTCCAAAACGAAGGAATGTCGCCGTCGTAAACGGATTGAATATAACCCTGCGCCTGCATATCATCGGGGGAAAGCGTTTTGTCAAAATCATAGCAAATAGCCAGGACGGGCCTGGTCTCTTTTGTCTTTCTGACGGCTGTCATCATTTGGTTTCCTCCTTGTTAAATTTGCGGCTGCAACTGCTCGAGACCGTTTTCAAAAGTGCGCGCAGCGCTGAATTGGCAAACATGTAATAACGATTAGAAAAACAGGCCCGTCGCCGATCACGAGCCGATAATATTTTAGCACTATTTACATATACAGTCAAGGAATATGAAAGCTTTTTGATCTTTTATTGTTGAACATGGATTCGGGAGCTTGTCGAAGCAAGACCGTATATGCGCGCGCAGCAGGCGGATAGAGATGTAAAACAAGCCCGGAATGATGACACTCGCCGATAAAAAATGCGAAGAAATAAACGTCTGCATCGCATGCCTTTCATTAAGCAAAAAATTATGTTGAATTATTAACGGATATGTGATACAATACATTTATGATATATCACTGTCTAAACGAGCGCTCCGCGCGGGAGGTCACGATGAAAAAATTGTTTTCGCTTGTGCTTGCGATCCTGCTTGCAGCCCCGCTTTTGCCGTCGTGCAGCCGTGATGACAAAAGTGACCCGCACGATCCCGCAGCATACGCGGCGCCGGTCGACGACGGATTTATCTATTTTGAGGACGACCATCTCATAAAGCGCGCCGACATCGCGGAGCGGCGCGTCTCCGTCGTCTGCCCCGATCCCGTCTGCACGCACGACACGCCGGAGTGCCCGGTGTTCCATAAATACAACCTCGTCGTCTCTCACGACAGGCAGCGCCTCTATTTTACGGGCGTCGCGCGCACGGGAAAGCGCGACGGAGCGAACGAAACAGACTATGATCCCGACTGCAACCTTTATATGTACGACCTTATATCCGGCGAGGTCACGCTCATATACGAAAACGGCTACACGGTCGAAGATTTCGGCGACTTTGACGTCATGCGAACGAACGGCGAGATACAGTGCGTGTCCGAGGCGTTCGGATATCTCTATTTTTTAGCGTCCACGGTCGAGGAGGAGACGCTTGACGGCGGCGAGACGATTTGGCGCTCCACATACAGCCTGTATAGGTTCGACCCGTTCACGGGCGAGACGCGAAAGCTGACGGAGCAGACGTGGGATCAGCCCGATATCAGGCTCGTCGGAGCCGACGCCGACAGCGGGCGGCTTTTGTGGGGCGGAGCTGAAGAATTTTCAACGCTGCCGGACTTCACGGACAGGAAGGAATGCGATATCGATCCGTTCCCCACATTCGACGGGTGGAGATACCGATACGAGACGGACTGGTCGAAAAACGAAAGCGAGCTTTACCGCGTCAACGAGGAAACGGGCGAGCGCGAAACCGTGATGTCGGGCGAAAACCTCCATTTCTCAGCGTCCCCCTCGGGCGACGGATTCCTCTATAAGACGTCGTTTGACGTCACCGACCTGTACGATGCTCATACCGCCGGGCGCGAGCTGCCGACGGACGGGATATGGCACATTTCGTTTGACGGTAAAAAGCGGCAGCTCTATAAAGCAGAGGCGGGGTATTTCGTCGGGCTGCCCGCCGACAGCATGATGACGACCGAACAGATGAACGCCGGGGACTGGGTCATGGTATACGGGTACTACATTTCCGACGTCTCGGTCACAATTGAGCCGCCGTTCGACCCCGTGACGGAGTACGCGCACAGATACATAACGCTCCTGAACGCGAAAACGGGCGAAAACTTCAATATACAGCTTTACTAAAGGAGGTCACGGACATGAAAAAACTATCTGCCGCCGCAGTTTTTCTTGTTTTATTTATTCTCGCCTCCTGTAACGGGCCCGTGAGGCGCGACGATATCCCGCCGTACGGTCAAAGCTCCGACGGCTGCATCTATTTTCAGGACGAGAACCTTATAAAGCGGCTCGACCCGGAAATCGGGCGCATAAGCGTCGTTTGCCCCGATCCGGTCTGCGAGCATGATGACGACAGCTGTCCCGCATACGGCAAATCGCAGCTCACCGTTTCCGGCGACACGCTTTATTTCATGTCGAGTGACAATTCCCATACGATCGACGGCAATATCCTTCACATGTACGATCTCGCCGCCGGAGTTGACAAGATCATATACCGTTCGAACGGAGATCTGCGTTATCCGCGCGAAGCATACGGGTACGTGTATTTCTCCGAAAGCAACATCGAGTTCGACAAAGACGGCGAAGGCGGCGTCACGATAGGCGCGGAGTCCTGGAACATTCTGCGGTATGACATCGCAGGAGGCAAGGTCGAAAAGCTGAACGACGAGCCTCTTGACGGCTTTCTTTTCCTCGATGATGTCAGGGACGGACGCCTCTACTTCTCGTCGGGCGGGAGCGGCGGCTATTTTTCGACCGACCGCGATTTTTCGGATAAAATAGCCGAGGACGTCGGGCCGCTCACCTTTGACGGGGACGCGATAGAGATCATCTACGATCACCCGGGGATCGACCCCGAAACGGGCGAGCCATACGGCGGCAAATATTACTGCCTTGTGCGCCGGGACGGGGAGAGCGGAGAGCAGACGGAGCTTTTTTCGGGCGGCTGCAGCGCGCAGTTTTTCTCCGAGCTCGGCGGATATCTTTTCACGACAGGTCAAACGAGAGACGGCGCAAACGAGCTCGTATTCGTCTCCTTTGACGGAGAAAAGCGGAGCATTTATAAGGCGGAGGAAGGCATGGTCTTCTCGTCCGGGCTTGCGGCGGACCTGCCCGGCTGCGACTGCCGCACGGACGAGTACACGTTCATACGGTGCCACTACAAAGAGGACGAGACCGCGCCCGACGAGGACGGCAACATAAGCATATCGAAGGAATATATTCTCCTTATAAATGTTGCGACCGGCGAGTGCCGCATCATAGACAAGTGACGGGGGAGGGGCTCATGCTGAAACTCGAAAACATCAGCCGCAGCTACAAAAAGACGCGCGCTCTCATAGATTTCAGCTATGAATTTGAGCGCGGGGTGACGGCGATACTGGGGCCGAACGGCAGCGGGAAAACGACGCTTTTCAACATCATAACGGGCAATCTGAAGCCGGATTCGGGCACGGTCACGCTCACGTCGACCGGAGCGCGCCGCATCGGATTTGTGCCGCAGTACCCGGGAATGTATCCCGACTTCACGGTCGCCGAAATGCTCGATTACACGGCGAAGCTCGCGCGCGCCGAGAATGCAAAGGCGCAGATCGACGAGGTGACGGAGGCGTTCGGCCTCGGCGAATACAACGGTGTCCGCGTGCGCGCGCTGTCGGGCGGAACGAAACAGCGCCTCGCCTCGGCGCAGGCGTTCATAGGCTCGCCCGAGCTCGTCGTCCTTGACGAGCCGACGGCGGGGCTTGACCCGATGCAGCGCATTCTCTTCAAAAATTACATAAACAGGCGCAAAGGCGGCGCTGCGATCCTTATCTCGACGCATATTACCTCCGATGTCGCAGACGTCGCCGACAAGGTCATCTTTCTGCGGCGCGGTCAGCTCGTTACGGACGGGAGCGTTGACGAAATATGCGAAAAATTCTGCGGCAGATGCTGGGAGCTGCCGGCAGGCTCAAATGTGCCGGACTCCGTCCCGTGCCGCGTTTCGGGCGAGCGTGTCCGCGTCATATCCGACGCGACCCCCGTTCCGGGCGCGATCTCGGTCGAGCCGGAGCTTGACGACTGCTATCTCGCCGTATTCGGCGAGGACGGGGTCGGGATATCATGATAGAATATGAGCTCAAAAAAGCGGGGGCGAGGCCTGCGGCGATATTGATCGCGCTTTTGTGCGCCGTCAGCCTTTTGTCGGGGCTGCTCGGAGAGCATGAGGAAAAGCCGGAGGGCTATGGGGAGACGTATTCGCGCACGCTCGACGATATAATCTATAACGCGAGCGTCAACTACCGCCGGATCGCGGATAAAAAAAGCGCGCCCGCGCGCTTTCAGGAGGAGATCGTCCGCCGATACGGGGCGCTCGTTGAAAACGACGTCTCGGGCGAGGTGCGAGGGTGGGACGTTCTTCTCTCCGCCGTGCTGCCGTTCGTCTCCGCTATGGCACTATCCGCCGCCGTCGCGTTTACCGTTTCCTCCGCCGACGTGCGGGGCGACCTTTTGCTCTTGTCGTTTCGAGAACGGCGGGGGAGCATCGCCGTATCAAAGCTGCTCACCGTCTGCGGCGCGGCCGTCGTTTTTAATATTCTTGCCGCCGTATTCGCTTTTCTCAGCGTTCTGATCTCGTCGGGATTTGCGGGCAGCGGCCTGCCGATAGCGTCGATCCCCGCATATATGCGCTGCCCGTACAACATTACCGCCTCCGGCGGTTTCGCGCTGAGGCTTGCGGTCTCGACGCTGTCATCAATTGCGCTCGGCGTGCTTGTGATGCTCGCCGTGACGGTCCTGAAACGGCGGGTATATATCGCGCTTGCCGCAGTCGCCGCCGTCGTGCTCGACTTGACGCTGCGGGCGGTGAGCACCGACGTTTTGGGCTTTTTCTATAATTTTACCTTCTCCGGCTCGGTGACGGATTCGTTTTTGACGCGGTTCAGCGGCGTCGGCATCGGCGGCGGGATATTTCTCTCGCGGCTTGCCGTATTGTTCGCCACCCCGCTCATATTCGCGGCGGCCATGTCGGCTCTGTTTGTCTTATCCGTTGCGCTTTATTCCGGCGTGAGACCGTCGGGCAAAAGGCGCGCCGGACACGAGGGAAGGGGCGGGCGCGGACATAGTCTCGTTTACTATGAGTTCCGCCGCATTTGCAGCATGCGCGCCCTGATCGCCGTTGCCGTGCTGTTCTCGCTTGACGCGGCGCTCTCCGCTTTCGGCATCGGCGGCGGCAGCTCCGCATGGGAGCGCGCGTACAGACAGGCGGTCCTTTCCATGGACGGAATGAGATATGAAGAACAGGTCGCAGCAGCGGAGAAAGAAGTGGCCGGAGCACGAGAGGACGCGGCAAAGCTCGACGGAGCGCGGGAGCTTTTTGAGGCGGGTGAGATTTCGGGAGAAGAATATTCCGAGATCGTAAGGTCGGCGTCATCGGCGGAGTTCAGGCTGTCCGTATATGAGAGCATTTCGGAAAAGCTCGACTTTATCGGCAGATATCGCCCCGACGTTGACGGCGTCCTCGTCTATGACCTCGGCTGGCGCGCGCTGTTCTCTCGCCGCATCGACATTTTCCCGGCGCTGGCAGCGCTGTTTGTGTCCGTCCCGTATATTTTTTCCGAGCGGGCGACGGGGTATGACCGTATCCTAACGGCGTCCCTTTCAAAGAGCGAAAAAAGAAGCTTCACGCGCCGCAAGGCCGCCGTTTCCGCCGCGGTGTCGGCGCTCGTCCTCATTTTGTTTTTTGCGCTCGAGTTAGCTTTTATATCGAGTCGGTTCGGCTTTGCATCATGGACAAAGCCCGCCGTCGGAGCGGGGATCGCGCCGCCGCTCGGCGCGCTGCCGTCAGCCGTCGTTTTGATTTTGCGGTACGCCGCATATGCCGCCGCTGCCGAGGCTCTCGTCGCCGTCGTATTTGTGATCGAGCATGCAGCGGCGCACAGGGCGAGGACAAAATAATAAAAATCCTGTGACGTCACGTTTATTTTCTCCCCCTGTCTGCCGGGAGATAGTCAAAGCCCCGGGGATTGACCCGGGGCTGACTTTTCCTTTTTAAAGTACGAATGATGAGATCGCCTGACCGATCTCGATTATGTCGGAGGTGCCGGTAAATTCAAACGTCACCCTGCCGACGCCGGGGAAATACAGCTGGAGCTCGCTGTCATAGCCGAGCGTGCCCGCCGTTTCGACAGAGAAAACGACGATCTTCCTGTACGGCAGGGAAGTGAAATCCATTTTCGTCCCCGTGACGCCCTGCTTGTTGACGGCGATTATCCGCTTGTCGGTGAAGATCACGCTGTCACGAACCGCCGTATAGCTGCCGATGACTTCCTCGTCGTCAATGAGCAGCTCGTCTACCTCGTGCAGACGCAAATTGTTGTCCCGGCGGAGCTTTATGACGCTCCCGTTTTCAAAATCTATCATTATGTCGTGGCCTCCCTTGCTTTTTTATTGATTGTACCAGCTTTCGGCCGAGTTGTCAATAACCGCGGAGGGCGTGCGATTTTTTCGGGGGTGACTTTTGCAAAAGTCACCCCCGAACCCCCTTCAAAACCTTTTATTGCGTGCGGTTTCCGCGCGGGATCAGCGCGATTATTAAAACGATCACGGCGACGGCGATGAGCATCGCGATGACGATGCCGACGGTCGCGGAATCGTCCGTGTCCGTGACGCCGAGGACCTGCGCGTCCTCGGTCGTGTCCGCGTATTCGCCGTTATTTGCGGTGCTCCCGCTGTCGGAGGCGCTGCCCCCGCCGTTCGCGGACGGCGAATTGTAATTGTCGCCGAGCCTGCCCTCAAATGTGTTTCCGCCGCCCGGCGTATCAGAGAACGGCTGCGGGTAGAAGTCGGCGGCAAAGCACACCGGCAGAAAAACGGATATTATAAGCGCGGCCAGAGCGGCGGCCGCGGTCCGAACAAAAAAATGAGCCTTCATTTCAGAGGTCCTTATTGTCCTTTCCGAAAAAATATAGTATAATGTCTTTACGGCAGCTATGGATAATATTACGGGGCGGGCAGATGCGCCGCCCGATAATATACATATTTAGTTTGTTTTTTCTCTTCGGAAAAGATACGCGCCGCATGCCTGCGGCGCGGAGGGAACTATATACAGATATGGATAAAAAAAGATTCCGCAAAAATGACGGCGGCTTTGTATGCGCGAACTGCGGCGCACACGTCGAGCCGCTCGGGTATTCGTCGCGCAACCACTGTCCCCACTGTCTTTGCTCGCTTCACGTTGACGTGAATCCCGGCGACCGCGCCGCCGGCTGCGGCGGCATAATGCGCCCGGTCAAGGTCGAGCCGGACGCGCGGCGGGGATATATCATCACGCACCGCTGCGAGCGGTGCGGGCACGAGAGCCGCTGCCGCGCGGCGCATGAGGCGCCCGTCCAGCCGGACGATATCGACCTTTTGATCGCGCTGACGCGCGCGGAGTGACCGCGCCCATATCACTTTTCGTCGATATTCAGCTCCCGGAGCGCCTCGGGCGGTATCTTCCCGTGGACGCGCTCATAGTATGCGATGTTCTGCCGCAGAAGGTAGATGAAGTGATTGTTCGGCGTCCTGTGCTCCGCATTTGCGATATAGTATAGCTTGCGCAAGAGCTCTTCTCCGAGCTTTACCGTGAATTCTCTGTCGTTTTTCATATTTTCTCCCCGCTTTCGGATATTATATATAATTTTACCGCAAATCGCGCCGCGTGTAAACCCGGGCGAGCGGATTTTTACATAAGGAAGGAAGAAAGCCATGAACGAAAACGTCGTAAACGCCGTTATCGAGATCCCGTTCGGCTCGAGGAACAAATACGAGCTTGACGAAAAAACGGGGCGTATCCACCTTGACCGCGTGCTGTACTCCGCCATGTCGTACCCCGCCGAATACGGCATAATCGAGCACACGATAGCGCCGGACGGCGACCCGCTCGATATCCTCGTCATCGGCACGGAGCGCACGTTCCCCGGCTGCATCGTACCGGCGCGCGTGCTCGGCTACCTGAACATGAACGACAACGGAAAGACGGACTACAAGCTCATCTCCGTAGTCGATTGCGACCCGCGGTACAGCCAGGTACACGAGCTCTCCGACCTCTCGGAGTTCATCTTGCGGGAGATCGAGAACTTTTTCCAGAATTACAAGGTGCTCGAGGGCGGGACCGTCATCGTCGGCCACTACCACCGCCGCGAGCGCGCGATCCAAATTATAAAACAGTGCCGCGAGCGCTACGACAACTCCGTGCTCGAGGTGGAGGAATAAAGCAAAATCAAAACAGCGCGGGGGCGGCCTTTTCTCCGAAAGCCGCCCCCGCGCCGTTTTTTTCACGCGTCAAAATACTCGATCATATCGGGGTCATGGCGAAAATATGTCAGTTCGTCACCGCAGTTTGAAACCGTGATGCGGTCGTCGGTGAATCGCAGCACGCGCTCAAACTTACCCTCGCCCGAAAAATCAATGCCGTTTTCAAAGCTCGGCAGCCGCAGCGGCGGCAGCTCGTCATTCAGCCTCGAAAATGATCCGGCGAATCTGTCGCTGTTGTCGTCCCAGTTCCGTATCCTGTACTGCTGCCTTCCCGTACAGCTGCCGAGCTCTATCGCCGCGACCTCCACAAATCCGCAGTAAATATTTTCGTGGTTCCACGGCACCATATGGAAAAAATAATCCACCCCGCCGACGTATACCGCTGCAAAGATGATCCCCTCCCGGCAGTAGTATCTTGTCCCGCGCAGCCACGACGAAAGACACGTCCTGAATCCCGCCTCGCTCACGGTCGGCAGGGCCGATTTGCCGCGGCTGACAAAAAATGTTTCCTTGCGCTGCATTCCGTCGAGCACCGAGCGGTCAAAGGTCTCTCCGAGCGCCTACGACAGGGACGAATTCGCCTCGGCCCTCCCGCCGTCGTCCGAATACGCGTACAGCGCGCGCTTTTTTCCGACGTCAAAGCTGACGATACCGCGCAGCCGCTTGTTTTTCTCGAATCCGACGTAAAGGCGCGACGTGAGGATATTCCCGTCCGCGTCCTGCTCATACGTTATCGCGACCCGCTCCGTTTCGACGGCGACGAGGTCGCGCTTTTTGTATACGCCGCACACAAAGCGGTCAAATTCGCCGTCAAACGTCGATATCCCGTCCGATATGATCGAATCCGTCGTGACGCCGAACATGCGCGCCATCGCGACGATTTTGGACAGCTCCGGCACGGCGAGTCCGAGCTCCCATTTTGACACGGTCTGTCGGGTCGTGTCGAACCTCTCGCCGAATTCCTCCTGTGAAAGCCCCGCCTGCGCGCGGAGCTCAAGTATGCGGTTCCCGAGCGTCATATATTGTATCTCCCCTTTTCCTATTCCTGCCGCGGCATATAGGCATATATATGATACGATATTTCGGCGCCCGTGTCTACCACCGGCAAATGGAATTTTGTCGCGCATCAGTTGACAACCCCGGCAAACCGCTTTACACGGCCCTGAAACAGAACTGCCCCGGGCGTTCTTCGTGCGGTTTTATGTTCGTTGTTTGTATTATACATCGGCGCCGAGGATAGATCCACCCCGTGTTTTTCAATTTACGGTTGAGCCGCCGGTCTTTTCCTTTTGGCAAGAATAAACTTAGCGAAACAAAATGTCTATAACCTCTTGACAGGTATTACGGTTAGTGATATACTTATTACATTAACCGTAGTAAAGGAGGTCAACAGTTTGAGGGACAATGTGAAAGGCGGTGCGCTTACAGAAGTGACGTTCTATATTTTGCTTTCCCTGTTCACGCCAAAACACGGGTATGCCATTATGCAATTCATTGAAGAAAAAACAGGCGGCCGTTTATCTTTGGGGGCAGGAACGCTGTACGGCGCACTGAATACGCTTGAAGATAAGGGCTGGATCGCTCGATATGGCAAAAGTGAGGGCAGAAAAAAAGAATATATCATTACCGCGCTCGGAAAAGAGATTGCTGAAATCGAATTGGCAAGGCTGCAAGAATTGACGCAGACTGCAGCAAAAATTATAGGAGGCGTTTTATGAACAAGAAATGTTGCCGCTTTTACGGCGGCCTGATCGCATCACAGGAAAAATGGCTGAACAAGATGGCGGAAAAAGGGTACAGGCTGATTCGTACCGGGAAGCTGCTCTATGAGTTTGAAGAATGTACGCCCGGACAGGTTCAATACTGCGTCGAATTTATCGGACAGAAATCTAAGGAAAGCGCAGCCGATTATGCCCGCTTTTTGGAGGATTGCGGCTATCGTGTTTTTTTCAAAAATATCAATCTCAACCTGAGTGTCGGAAAAGCTGTGGTGCGTCCGTGGGCTGACAAAGGCGGCAGGATCGCAACCAACAGCACCACATTCAACCGTGAACTGCTGATTGTTGAAAAAGAAAACGACGGCAAGCCTTTTAGGCTGCATACTACTTACGAGGATAAGCAGGATTATTGCAAAAATATGAGAAAGCCCTGGTTGTTCTTATTTATCGTGTCTGCCGTCCTCGGAATTGCTATGCGCCGGCTTGTATGGGGTGTTTTTGCGGTCATTTCGCTTATTGCGCTAATTGTATTTCAACTCGAATTAAGAAAGCTCAAAAGGAAAGCTGATATAAAGGAGATGTGATCGTGAAATATAAACCTAAGTCACTCAAATCCACTATTATATTGGTTATCATAGTCGTGGCCTTTGTTCTGCTTTTAAGCTATTTGGGAATCGGGACACTGAGGAACGCAACGAGGATAGGATATGTGGGCAAGGACGGCCGGAGCAGCTGGTCGGCAAGCTATGCTTTGCTTGATGGACGGTTACAGCACACTATTCGCCCGGAAACAGATACGCTTCATGTTGATGTAAAAACAGAGTCCGGTACGATCTCGATTGAGATGAAAGACGCAGACGGAAAGATCATCTTTTCGGAAAGCAATCTCGAAACATCATCTTTTGAGGTAAATGTGCCCGGGAAAGTTGTGGTTAAAATTGAAGCAGCCCATCACAAAGGCAGTTTTGATATTTCAAGTCATTCTTGATGCGCTTCTGCTTTGGCCATTGAAAACCGAATATCGAAACACTCGCAGGCGACAGAGAGCAGGAGATCACAAAACGGTTTCCTGCTTTTTTTGTTTCTACTGTTGCCGGAATCGTCCCGCCGGTGTTTTTTGCGAACGGGATCAGATGATACATATGTTTGCAGCATTTGCCTTTGCGAGGCGCACGATTTAAGAAAACCTTAAACTTTGCACACTTGAATCTTAAAAATCGCGCCGTTATAATCAAAACAGTAAAACAAACGGGAGATAAATCATGTTGAGGCTCGTTTTCTGCGCGCTCGGCAACTCGGTGCGCAACAAAAAATTTCTCACCGCCGTCATTTTTTCGGCGGTCGCGGCGATGCTCTTCTGCGTCAACGTCACGGTCGGCTACGGCGAGAACATGTATCACTCGATGAAGAACGGCAACAACTATACGGCCCTGACTGTCTCGGACCTCGACGGGAATGCCGCCGGCACGGACATGATCCCGTATCTCCGGGAAAAGCTGTCGCTCGATATCGGCGCGGCGCTCTACGTCGCGGGGGTTGAGGACGGGGCGCTGCTCGTCGGCTGGGACGGGGACGACGACGTGATCGTGTAGGGGCATTTTATCCGGGAGAAGGAGCTTTCGGGAAAGCTCCTTCTCCCGGGCCCTTATCCGCAAAGCTTTTCATAACAAATACGGCGTCCGCAAGCGGGCGCTTTTTCTTTTGTTTGTACTTGTTTAATAAGAATTTTCTTCCCGGCGCGCGGGAGTTTCAGCGTTTATAATCTTGACACCCGGCGCATGGGAGAATATAATCTATAAATATGAAGAAACGCGCGGCGGAGGTGGCGAGCTATTTTTATTCTTTTGTTCATATTTTGGATAATTCTTTCCGGCAAAATAACGCTTGAGATCGCGCTGTTCGGTCTTGCCTCATCGGCGGCGGTGTGGCTGTTTCTCTGCCGTTTCCTCGGCTGGGACCCGCGCCGCGAGCTCCGCTTTTACCGCCTCGTCCCGCATATGCTTGCATACGGCGCCGTGCTGGCGGTCGAAATAATCAAATCAAACCTCGCCGTCCTGCCATATACGGTCGGCGCGCGCCGCCCGGACGGGGTGACCGTCGAATTCGACTCGCAGCTCACCTCCCCGACCGCGAACGCGGTCCTCGCGAACTCGATAACGATGACGCCCGGGACGATCACCGTCTCCGTCGACGGCGGCCGCCTCACCGTTCACTGTCTCGCCCCCGCCTTCGCGGACGGGCTCTCCGACTCCGTCTTTGTACGGCGGCTTTTGAAAATGGAAAAAATACTGAAGGGGGAAAAATCATGACGCCCGCTCTCGCATACGGATATCTTTTCCGCACGGTGCTGCTCTTTCTGTGCCTTTACGTGCTCTTCGGCATCGTCCGCGCCGTGCGCGGCCCCGAGCTCTGTGACCGGGTCCTCGGCGTCAACATGGTCGGCTCCGCCGTCATCGCCGCGATACTGACGCTGACCGCCGCGCTCGGCGAGGGCTATCTCGCCGACGTCGCCGTCGTTTACGCCGCCGTAAATTTCGTTTCCGTCGTTATCCTCAACAGGGTATACGTCGGTGGGCACGGAGGCAGAAGATGAAGGACTGGATCTGCTTTTTCATAAGCGCTTTTTTCGCCGTGATCGGCATGTCGGCGTTCCTGTTCGCCGCCGTCGGCGTCTTCCGCTTTGATCACGTGCTTTACCGTATGCACGCCTCCGCCCTCGCCGACACTGTCGGCGTCGCGTGCCTGACGATCGCCGCCGTCGTCTACATCGGCGCGGACTTCGTCTCGCTCAAGGAGCTTGCCGTGCTTTTGCTGATGACGCTCTCGTCCCCCGTCAGCACACATCTGCTCGCGGAGATAGAGTACACGATGGGGAACTGCAAAAAGGAATCGCGCCGCGCGGAAGATTTGGGAGGTGATGAAAAATGACGCCCGAGCTCACCGAGGCTATCAAAATATCGCTGCTCGTGCTGCTCATCGTCGCCGCGGTCGCCGCAAGCGTGATGAAAAAGCTCGTCCCGGCGCTCATCGTCTTCACCTCGTTCTCCCTCATAATGGCGCTCGTCTGGATCCTGCTCGAATCCCCCGACCTCGCGATAACGGAGGCGGCCGTCGGCGCCGGCGTTTCCGGCGTGCTCTTCTATATGGCGCTGCGGCGCATGGGGCAGATGAAAAAGAGCTTTATCGAAAAGGACGGCGCGGACGGCAGCGAAAAAGGCGAAAACGACGAAAACGATAGACCCGACGAAAACGGCGAGGACGGTGAACACGATGAAGATCAGAGATAACATCAAAAAGTGGCTCGCCTACGACTACGACCTCGACTCGGCGCCGGTGATGCCCGACCCGGTCGAGCCGGACGTGGAGGCGCCGGACATTTCGTTCTGGCGAAGCCTGCGCCGCCGCGGCGCGCACCGCGCCCTCTATTACGTCGCCGCCGTCATATGCAGCATCATATTAGCCTCGACTTTGATCCTGACCGTCTCCGGTATGCCGCGCTACGGCGAGGACGCCGAATTCATGGACACCGTGACATACGAATATCTCGCGCACGGCATGGAATACACCGGCGCCGTCAACATCGTCTCGGGCATAATCCTCGAATACCGCGCGTTTGACACGCTCGGGGAATCGTTCGTCCTGTTCTGCGCCGTTACCTGCGTGCTCGTCCTGCTCCGGATCGACGACGGCAAAGACGACGTCTCGCTCCCGTGCCACGACCTGACGGGCGACGTTATCCTCTCCCGCACGATGCGCGCGCTCATTCCGTTCATATTCATTTTCGGCATATACGTGCTCCTCAACGGGCACCTCTCCCCCGGCGGCGGATTTTCCGGCGGCGCCGTCCTCGGCGCGGGCATAATCCTGCTTTCCTCCGCATACGGGGAGCAAACCTCCGGCAAATTCGTCACCGAGCGCACGTTCCGGATCGTGACGACGTCCGCGCTGCTCTTCTACTGCATCGGCAAGAGCTACACGTTTTACACCGGCGCGAACGGGCTGCACTCATTTATCGGGAACGGCACCCCGGGCAACATTCTCTCCGCCGGGCTGATCCTCCCGCTCAACGTCGCGGTCGGGCTCGTCGTCGCGTGCACGATGTACGGCATATACCGTATGTTCAAGGAAAGGCGGTTCTGACTATGGGGAACCTTATCTATAACTATGAGGAGGCGGTCGCGCTGATCCTCTTTTCGATCGGATTTGTGACGCTGCTTTTCCACCGCAACATGATACGCAAGCTGATCGGCATGAACATCATGGACTCGGGCATATACCTGTTCCTCGCCTCGATGGGGTACATCTATGACCGCCGCGCCCCCATCGTCGAGGGCGGCGACACGAACCCGGTCAATTATATAAACCCCGTCCCGGCGTCTCTCGTTCTGACGGGGATCGTCGTCTCCGTCTCCGTCACCGCTGTGATGCTCTCCCTCGCGGTGCGCCTCTACGAGCGGTACCACACGCTGAATCTCGATGAGATCTACGCAATGTCGAGGCGGAGGTCGGAGCACAGATGAGCTTTATCGAAAATCTCCCGTTCCTCTCCGTCGTCGTGTTCCTGTTCGCCGCCGTCGTCTGCTCGGTGCTGAAGCCGCGCGCGGCGCGCGCGTTTACCGCGGCGGTCGAGGCGCTCGTCGTCGTCTTCTCTGTGCTGACGCTCTTTTACACGTACAAGGCAGGCGAGCCCTTCCGCTACAACATGGGGCACTTCGACGCGCCGTGGAGCAATCAGCTCCGCGCCGGAGTTCTTGACGCGCTCGCGGCGTTCGCGTTCTCGTCCGTGCTCCTGCTCTCCCACATCGGCGGCATACGCTACGCGAAGATCGACATCGAGCCGAAAAAGCAGAACTCGTACTGCACGCTGCTCAACCTGATCGGCGCGGCGCTCATGGCGCTCTCCTACACGAACGACCTCTTCACCGGGTATGTCTTCCTCGAAATACTGACGCTTTCCTCCTGCGGGATCCTCGTGATCCGCCGCCAGGGGCGCACGACGCTGGCCGCCGCGCGCTACATGGTCATAAATCTGCTCGGCTCCGGCCTTTTCCTGCTCGGCGTCACGCTCTTTTACGGCACGACCGGGCACCTTCTGATGGAATATATCAAGGTCGGCGTCGGA
>CANROT010000032.1 GCA_947632285.1 uncultured Clostridia bacterium | reverse complement strand
GGAGCCTGACCGCGCCGATGAGCAGCGCGTCCCCGCTCGCCTTGACCGACTCCGTCATGGCCTCAAGGCATGCGAGGTCGAGCGTCAGGTCTATGGACTGCGGGTCGCCTGTCTTTTTGTATGCGTCCGCCGCCGCCTTTGCCGCCCTCGCGAGCACGTCCGGGAGGGGCGAAAAGTCGTCCTCCTCCGTCATCTTCGCGTATTTTTCGGGCGGGACTGTGCCGCACGCGAAAAGGAGCCCGCCGGTGCCGATGTGCTTTGCGCGGCACTTGAGCGCCGTCTTTACATTATTACAGTCGTACTGGTACCGCATGAAGTCAAAGACGGACGGGTCTTTTGTCACCTCGGATATGACGCGGAACGAATCGTTCACGAATTCATCGCACAAGCCGTCCGCATCGCTGACGGCCGCGCCGCCTTCGAGCGCCGACCGCGCCTCGCGAAGATACGCGACCGCCGCGTCGGCGTCCGGCGCGTCAAGCATTCTTTTGATGAGCATATCCGACAGTCCCCGGTCCTCGACGGATCTGATGTACGCAGACGCGTAGAGATAATCCTCCTCGCGGTAGTGTCGTTTATCTGCCATTTCTGTTATAACGGTCCTTTCTTCCGAAAAAGGTGTTCGTCACCCCTCCGGATAGAGCGTCTTGTATACGGCGGCGTCAAGCGTATCGTGCAGCCCCTCTATGAGGAGCGAGAGCGAACAGTTCTCCTCGATCGCGCCCGCTCTGACGATAAGCCCGCCGTCTATATTCGCCGTCGACTCGGACAGCGTGAGCCTGCGCACGGCATCCGTGCCGAGCTCTTTTTTGCGGTTGTTCTTCATTGAAAGGAGCACGGCCTCTCCGACCTCGGCGCGGTCGCGCGCGTTCAGCACGAGCTCAAAGGGAGAGGACGATGTCGTCTCGCCGTATTTTTCGCGGCGGGTCTCCGCCGTCTCGACAAGGCGGCGAACCGCGGCGGTGGCAAGTCCGACGAGCAGCGTCACATACTTGTCGCGCGGCAGCGAAACGAGCGTTTCGAGCGCGCGGTCGTATGCCGCATCGACGTTTCGGCTGCGCTCGCTCGCTATGATGTTGCGCCGCGTCATCGCGACGGACGACTTCAGGCGGGCAACGATGCCCTCCGCCTCGCGCTTTGAGCGCTCGTCGATCTCGGCCTCCGCCTCGACCGTCTTCTTCTCGTACTCCGCCCTGATGCGGGCGACCTCTGCCTCCGCCGCCGCAGCTATCGCGGCGCACTCGGCGTCAGAATCCGAATTTATCCTTTCAATGATCTTTTCAATGCCCTTCATGATATGTGTCCTTCGCAAACGGATCAGACGGCTGCGAAAAGGATCGCGAGCAGGGAGATCAGGAGCGCGAAGATCGCGTATGTCTCAACGAGGGCGGCGGAGGTCATCGCCTTCGCGACCTCGCCCGGGCGCTTGGAGATGAGATTGATCCCGGCGACCGCGACTCTTGCCTGCTTTACGGCGGAGAAATAGCCAACGAAAGCGATGGGAAGGCACGCGAACAGGAAGAAGAGCCCCGTCTCGGTCGGGAGAGTCTTAATGCCGCCGAAGAGCCCGATCTTGAAGAAAACGAGGAACGCGGTAACGAGCCCGTATATTCCCTGCGTGCCGGGGAGCGCCTGCATAAGGAGCGCGCCGCCGAACTTTGACGGGTCGTCCGTCAGCATGCCTGTGGACGCCTCGCCGACCATGCTTACGCCTTTGGCGCTGCCCATGCAGGGCAGAAGCGCCGCGAGAGCCGCACCGAGTACGGCAAGAGCAGTTCCGTTTGAAAGCAATTCGAAAAGTGTCATTTTTGTTTCTCCTTATAATAATTATGCTGTTTTGATTTTTTCTTTGTATACGTAGTATTTCGGCTTCGGCTCGAGCGGGACGAACGCGCGCCCGCCGGACTCATAGAACTTGCCGAAGAATTCGATATATTGCAGCCTGCTCGTGTGGACGAACGTGCCGAGCAGGTTTATCGCGATGTTCAGCGTGTGCCCGAGCAGAACGGCGACGACGAACAGGATAAGCCCGAAGAAGTTCGGCCCCGCGAGCGTGCCGAGCAGGTTGAAGACGCTGCCGATAACGGCGGACGCCAGCCCGAGCGACAGCACGCGCGAGTAAGACAGGAGGTCGGACACGTATGATATCGTGTCGTATAGCGATTTCAGCCCCTTGCCTATCCGCAAAACGATGTTTTTTTCGGCCCTGCCCTGCGTCGCGATCAGGATCGCGTAACCGATGACGGCGAGCACGATCCCCACCGTCGTCAGCGGGGGCAGGAGCGCCACGCCGACCGCCGCGCAGCCGCCGCCGAGGAACACGAGGATCCACGAGCCGGCGTCAAATATCGCGTCGAACACCGTTTTCGTCTTGCAGAGGATATAGAACTTCACGCACAGCGCGCCGACAAGGTGAACGGCGCCGACCGCGAGCGATACGATCAAAAACGTCATCGGGTCGTTTATCGGGTCGAACCACACGGCAAGGCTGAATTCCTCGCCCCCGAAGAAGTTTGCCGACATCTTTGACGGCAAGTCTCCGAAATAACCGCCGAGCAGTATTCCGAAAAACATGGACGAGACGCCGCATATCGCGAACATCTGCAAAAATTTCCGCATCGTCCCGCGCGGTTTCATCAATCGCAGCCCGAGCAGGCACACCGCGGACACGACGAGCCCGTACCCGAAATCCGCGAACATGAGCCCGAACAGGATCATGTAGAATATGCTCATCACGAACGTCGGATCGTATGTCCCGTATTTCGGGAGCGAATACAGCTCGACGACGGGCTCGAACGATTCGGCGAATTTGTTGTTCTTGAGCTTTACCGGGACGTCGTCTTCCTCGCTCGGATCTGTCAGCTCGTATGCGCAGCCGACCGCCTCAAGCTCGGATATGACCTCCTCCTCTGCCTCCGCCGGGATCCACCCCGAGAGGTAGCGCGTGCTCTCGGTCGCCGTCATTCTCGAGACTGCGTCCGTGTACGCAAGGTTCGTCCGCTCCGCGTCCGAATAGTATTCGGCGAGCGGGAGCGAGGCAGAAAGCTCGTCCGCCTCGGCGGACAGCCTTTCGTCCTCGTCGTCTATCGCGTGGAGCGCGTTCCTTCGCGCGGCGAGCAGCGCGTCCGACGAGCCGTCGAGCGAGGACGCCGGGGATCTCACGAACCCTATCGAGGTCAAAAACCGCTGTAACGCTGCGGTATCGCTTTTGTGTACGATGACGGAGACATATCGCACCCCGTCCGCCTCGTTTTCAAATAATGTCTCGGCGCAGAACTCCTCCGGGATCCGGGAGAGCTCTGCCGCGTTCCCGACGGGGACGCTGCCGAGCAGGATATCCGTCTTTTCCGTACCGTTGACCGAGACGGGAACGTCGTATTCGCGCCACGGCAGTATGGATTCCACCTCGCCGACGACGCGCGCGCGCTCCGCGCGCAGCTCATTCATTCTTTCGCGCAGCTCGGCCGCGCGGTCTGTCACCCGCCTTGCCTCGTCCGTGCGCTCGGGGTCGTCCCCGCGCTCAAGCTCCGGCTTAGGCGACAAAAGTTTCTTTTTTACCGTAGACCTGCTCGACAATAGGTCGATGGCGTCCGTCGCCGTCGAGATTCGGTCTTCTATCCCGCGCCGCCTCTCGGCGGTGTCAACGCGGGATAAAGACGGCTCCGGCGGCTCGGGCGACACGTCAAGGTCTACGCACGACAGCCAGACGAGCCGGCGCGCGAGCTCTTCACATGAGCCCTCGCCGACTATCGCTGTCAGGCGTTTCATCTTAGTTACCGGCATTTTTCAATAATTCTCCGATTATCAGCGCAACGGCTTCGTCCATATGCTCAGCGGCGGCGCGCGTTTCCGCCTTCGCATCGGACTCCGCCTCCGCTTTGCTTTTTCTGAGGCGAACCTCCGACTGAGCCTCGATCTCATCGAGCATCTCCGCCACCTCGTTCCTCTTCGCCTCGCGCGCGGCCTCGAACTTCGCTTTCGCGTCCTTCGCGGCGTCGGCAACAGTCTTATCGGACATCTCGGCGGCTCTCTGCTTTTTCTCCCTTGCTTCTTTTTCCGCGGCAAGCACGGCATCTATGGCTTCTTTTGACAAATGTATACCTCCCGTCATATCGGCGGCAGCAAAAAGCGGACAACTCCCGCCTTATACTGACTTTCTAAATTATAACACACAAGCCGGTATAAATCAAGCGCCTTTACTGTGAAATATAGCTGAACATCGACACAATATTTATTTTTTCGCCCCTCGGTACACGTCCTCCCCGAGCACCCGTAGAAACCGGTGCCTCGCCGCATATTCGGTGATGACGCGCCTGCCGGAGCTCGCGGAAATGCTTATATATACTGCGGTTTTTGCGCCCTTTGCCTCGATTTTGTAGTCCGCATATATAACGCACGGCCTGAATCTGTATGCGCGCCCCTCAGCGGCGAACCGCTCGTACAAACCGTCTGCGGCGGACGATATCTCGCCATCAAAGCTCTCGGTCACGCGCGCGATGTGGCGCTCCACAAAACCGTCAACACCGCGTATGCGCGCCTTTTTCGTTTCGCGCCGCGAGGCGTCGGTCGCACCCCTGTCCGCCTCGCCCGTGACCGTTATTTCGAGCCTCGCCGTCACCGTTCCGTTTTTGTGAAAATGTACCCGCCTCATCGCAAACGCCGCCTTTTAACTGTTTTCCCGAACATATATTATTCCGCGCCGCCCCGGATAATTCGCCCTATTGTAATCCGCGGCGACTTGTGGTAAAATTACGGCAGCCAGCATGCGGAGGTAAAAGCCGTGAAAACGATAGAGATGAAGCTGCGCGAGCGCCCATACGGGCTGATACGCGCCGGGACAAAGACGGTCGAGGTCCGCCTTTTCGACGAAAAGCGCCGGGATATATCGCCCGGCGACCTCTTAATATTCAAAAAGGAACCGTATCTTCACGAGGTGATGTATAAAACCGCCGCGCGCACGGTCAGATTCGATTCATTTGTGGAGCTGTTCTCCGCCTATCCGAGCGAGGCCGTCGGCTGCGGCAGCGACGACACGGCGGAGACGTTTGCCGCCGCGATGGGCGAATACTATACGGAAGAAAAGGCAAAAAAATACGGCGTCTGCGCGATAGAGCTCCTCCCGTACTCCGGCGGGTACGAGATCCACGCGACGCACGCGCGCAGGATCAACGCGCGCGACATCGAAGTCTTTTTTGACGGCGATTTTGAAACGGGCGGCGAGCCCGCGCCGGACGAATACACCGTCACGCTCGGCGGCACGGAGCTGGCGCTCGATCCGCACTACGGGCATGACGGTCACGTCCACTTTTGCCGAATGACGACACTGCGCCTCTCCGCCCCGCTCGACTGCGGCGACGACGCGCCGACGATAAAGGTGGCGCTCGGCGGCACGCTCCTTGAGGCGCCGTTCGAAGACTACTATAAATACAGGCTCGTCACGCGCTCCGGCATTCCTGTCCGCGGCAGCGCGGCGCTTCTGTGCGGAATGAAGACGCTCGAGCGCGCGGGCGAGCTCGTCGATATACAGCTCTCCGCCCGGCGCGATATCGCCGAGCAGATGGTGCGCACCGGCGCCTCCCTCTCCGTGTTCGGGCGCGGCGAGTGCGCGTTCCACATACCCGAGCACCGCTCGGGGTACGACACGAGTATGCTCTATGTCGAGGGATTCGGCGGCGTCACGTGCAGCATCACGGAGGCGAATATCTGGCACTGGCGGCGCGGACACGAGGGACCGGACCCGGAATACACGACGCGGTACGTCAACGAAAACATCATGATACACGAATTCGGCCACGGCGTCAAGATCGCGGGGATCGACACGATGGAGGACGGCGCGCTCGCGGAAGAATTTTATATGCTCTGGCGGCACGCGAAGGCGGCCGGGCTATGGCACGACACATACGCGATATCAAATCCGGACGAATATTTCGCGACGCTCTCGGCGATATGGTTCAACGTCATGAACGAGTGCGCCGGGGACGACGGCTGGGACGGCGTTCGCGGCCCCGTCAACACGCGGCGCGAGCTCTATAACTACGACATCGACGCGTATCGGTTTTTCGCGAAAATATATCCGTTTCGCGACCTTGACGGCGAGTGGTCGCCGGTCCCGGACAACGTACATGTTACTGGGCTCCCCGACCTGCCGGACGTCGATATGTCGGGGGAGGAGCACATCTTCCCCTACCCGAAACCAACGGACGCCGCGGAGGGCGAGCACGCGCTGTTCGTCCACGGCTGCGCCGCCGGGGGCAGCACGCGCGGCATATTCGCACGCCCCGGCGAGGTGATAGCGCTTATCGCGCAAGGGGCGGAGCCGCCCGTTCGCTGGCGCGCGAGCGCCGGCGTGCTCGAGGACACGGACGCGAACGCCGCCGAATTTGTCATGCCGGACTGTGACGCCGTCGTCCGCGCGGACGGATAACGGTTTGACAGCCCCGGGGATTTGCCCGTCATAAAGCGGTAATATAAAAAGGCCGTTGACCTTTCACCGTGTGATCGGTAAAAAGTCAACGGCCGATTTTTCGAAAAAACCCGCCGCGCATTTTAGTTTTTAAAAGGGACGCATCGCTCCATCTTTTGATTCCATTCATACTCCGACTGCCACCCGTCGGGAATATTCGTAACATTTATTTCTCGCAATAACATAGGGGCGTCATGAGAGAGAGCGGAAACGATCCATTCGTCTGCGGAATATCCCTTGCATTCATAAATCTTACTGTCTTTATCTCCGTCAACGATACCAATCTGTTTTCCGCGACTGCCATATGCGGATAAAGGGCCGTAAGGGACATATATCCTATCTCCCCATACGATGCTGGCGTATCCGTCACCCGTTCCGTAAGTCATATTTTCCAAATTTCGCTGAGAACATGCGCACAAAGAAACGACAAGCGCAGCGATTACGATCAAAGCAACATGCTTTCTCATTTTAATGTCTCCCCTTTTTCTTCGATGGGGTCATTATACCGCATTATTTATCGTTTGTCAATATATTTTTGCTCTTTTTCGAAATTTGAGGCTCATTTTCGGTCATAAAATATGCCGCCGTATCGCCTTGCATTTTAGTTTCTGAAAGGGGGCTCCGTTGTCCCGACAGACGGAGATTTGTCTATTCCCCCACATCAAGAACAACAATGAACCCATTTTCATTCGAGGGCAACATATTGTATTTGATCCCGTCCGTCAGTTTTTTTATCTCCGAAACAGAATACGGGTGAAACGCCATTCCGCTCCATTTGCCGCGAATGAACAAATAGTCTCCATCTTTGTTTGTTTTATGCGGTTCCGATTCGTATTCGCTGTCTGTTGTATCCAAAGTCAACAGCACGCAGCCGCCCGGCCTAACGATACGCAAAAGTTCCTTAACTGCATTGATGCCTTGCTTAATTGGCATATGGTCGATTACATCTCTGGCAACAACGGCATCAAAGCATTTAGATGGATACCCTGTTGACAAAACATTTGCCTGCTTGAAGTTCTTTGCTGAATATCCATTCTCTGAAAGTAGTTTTTTAGTCAGCAGGACAGCATCTTCTGCGATATCAAAACCGGAGACGGCAAAACCAAATCGTGCCAACTTTAGCGAATAGATTCCGCATCCGCATCCGGCATCACAGACATATTTCGCTTTCTTCTCCTGAAGGAAAGCGATGATGGCATCTTCTGCTGTATCAAAACTCGCGGCATATGATGATATACGTTCAGGGGCAATCATTTCCCATGTTCGATCCCAAAAGGCTTTATCCATATCTGCATTCTCATTCCTATCCACAAGTTTTGATTTGTCGAACAGCCGTCCATTCAACATTTATTTTATGACGTCCAAAAAGACATACTGTTTTAAGCCCGACGGTCAAATCTCCGGTTCCGCCGCTCGCCTGCGGCGGCGCGTTTTTATCCATGAAAAGGCGGCGAGCGCCGTATAAATCGCGAACGGGACAATGGACGACACCGCGTTTTCAAGCATCCATAACGCCGGCATCGGGCCCGCGACCGCACCCGTGAGCTCCCGGCTCGCGCCGAAGACCGAGACGAGCGACAGCGCTGCAAGCAGCGATAAAAACGCCGAGAGCACGTACCCCGGGCGGCGCCATGCGATCAAGAGGAGTATCCCCGGATATACGAGCGAAAGGACGCCGAGTATCGCTATTTTTGCAGCGCCGTCAAGCGACGGCACGGTAAATGCGAAAACGATCGTCCCGAACACGCCGCTGAACGCGAACAGCGCATGCATCAAAACGAGCGCCACACCCAAAAGCAGCGCCTTTACCGCGCGTTTTTCTTCATTCGACATTAGTGTTTCCCCATTTCAAAATCAAGAAAGCGGGAGGGTGGCTCCCGCTTTCCTATAATTATATTTTCACCGTCCAGCCGTGCGTGTCCGGCAGTCTGCCCCACTGAATTCCGGTCAGCTCGTCATAGAGCCGCTGGGAGATCGGGCCGATCTCGTTGTTGTTTATGGTGATGGCGTTGCCGTCCTCGTTGAGAACGCCTATCGGCGAGATGACCGCCGCCGTCCCCGTACCGAACGCCTCATCGAGCTTGCCCGCTTTGTGCGCCTCAAAGAGCTCCGCCGCCTCGACCTTGCGCTCCGTTACCTTCATGCCCCACGAGCGCAAGAGCTCGATGCACGACATGCGCGTGACGCCGGGAAGAATGTTTCCGTCGTCGAGCGACGGGGTGACGACCTCGCCGTCGATGACGAAGAAGACGTTCATCGATCCGACCTCGTCGACATATTTGTGATGCACGCCGTCGAGCCAGAGCACCTGCTCACAGCCGTACTTCTCCGCCTTTTCCTGGCCTATCAGGGACGCGGCGTAGTTCCCGCCGCACTTCGCCTGACCCGTGCCGCCCTTGACGGCGCGGACGTATTCCTTTTCGATGAAAATCTTCACGGGGTCGAGCCCGCCTGCGTAATAGCTGCCGACGGGAGAGAGGATTATCATGAATATGTAGTTGTGCGCCGGGTGGACGCCGAGCACCGGATCCGTCGCTATCACGAACGGGCGGATATAGAGCGAGGTGCCCTCGCCGGACGGGACCCAGTCCGCCTCGTACTTTACGAGCTCCGTTATCGCCTGCAGCGCGTCGTCCGGGTCGATCTGCGGAATGCAGAGGCGCGCCGCCGTTCTGTTCATGCGCGCGATATTGCGGTCGGGGCGGAAGAGCTGCACATTCCCGCTCGCGGTGCGATACGCTTTGAGCCCCTCGAACATCTCCTGCGCGTAGTGGAACACCATCGCCGACGGCTCAAGGCTGATTGGTCCGTATGGCACGATGCGCGCGTCATGCCAGCCGAGCCCGTCGCTGTAGTCCATGACAAACATGTGGTCGGTAAAATATTTGCCGAAACCGAGGACAGAGTCGTCCGGCTTCGCTTTCGGTTTTTCGGTTCTTGTGATCCTGATATCAAGCATTTTTTCGTCTCCGCTCTGAAATTTTGAAAAGCTCCCGCCGCCTGCCGACGCGGTTTATTTGATTATACAACATAAACTCGTCCGGCGCAAGATTGAGCCGGCAAAAAATTCTCTCCGAGCGTATATTTTTGCCTCCGCGAGGGATAATTTCAAGTGAAAATACTACATTCGGAGGTAATCCATGAAAACTTACAAAAGAACCTTGAAGTTTTCTGCACTCGTACTTTCACTTCTCCTGATCGTCCCGACTGTCGCCATCAATGTCGGCGCGTCAAGCGTCGTCTCTCCGGCGCTCGGCGTCCTCGCCAAGGACGTCGTCGTAAACGTTACCGGCATGAGCTCCGCCCCGGCAAAATTCACGCCCGAGAATTTTGATTTCTCCATCGGCAGTCAGGTCGGCAGCGTCACCGTCCTGACTCTGCCGGACGCAAAGGAGGGCACGCTGCTCTTTGACGGCTCGCCCGTCACCGCGAATCAGAAGATATCGCGCCGCAACATCGGCAAGCTCACGTTCCGCCCCGCCTCGTCGACCGCGGACGCCTCGTTCTACGTCACGGTCAACGACGAATACGCGACCGAATGTCACGTCCGCGTCATTGAATCCGTCGACCTCTCGCCGACCGTTGCAGACGACGTCGCCAAGCTCTATATCGAGACGATGCGCGGCGCCGTCGTGCGCGGCAGCGTCACCGTCACGGACCCGGAGGGCGGCGAGCTCGAGCTCGTCGTGACAGATCTGCCGAAGAAGGGCTCCGTCACCGTGACCGACCCCGCCGCGGGCGAATTCATCTACACGCCGAACGAGGGCAAAAGCGGCTCCGACCGATTCTCGATGCGCGCGCGCGACGAATACGGCAACTGGTCCGACGAGATCGCCGTCACCGTCCGCATCAACAAGAACAAATCCGGCGTCGAATACACCGACCTCGCCGGGCACTGGGCGTACAATGACGCCGTCAAAATGACGGACGCCGGCATCATGGGCGGCGCATACGTGAACGGGCTCGCATACTTCTACCCCGACACCCAGGTCACGCGCGAGCAGTTCGTCTCATTCCTGATGAAAACGATCGGGCTCTCCGACATTCCCGAGATCAGCGATGCGAAGTTCGCGGACGACGATAAGCTCAGCGACGACGCGCGCAAATACGTCCGCGCCGCGAAAAAGCTCGGATTCGTCTCCGGCACCGTCGGCGAGGACGGCAAGGCGTATTTCGACCCGTCCGCAGCCGTGACGCGCGCCGAGGCTGCCGTCATTCTGCAAAACGTGATACGCGTTAAGGTCACCGACGCCGTCCCCGTCTTCTCCGACAGCGACTCCATTCCCGCGTGGGCTGCCGAATCCGTCCTTGCGATGAGGCAGATCGGCGTCATGTCGAGCACCGGAGACGGAAAGTTCTCCCCGTCGGCGCCGCTCTGCCGCGCTGACGTCGCCTCTATCCTCTCCGCCGTCTACGACATGGTAAAATAAGATATAAACTGAGCGAGGGAGCAGGCTTTTCCACAAAAGCCTGCTCCCCCGCGTTTTCACGGCTCGGTATTTTTCTTTTCCGGGCTCACTTTACATCGTATTTTACGCCGACTCTGACGCCGCCGAAAGCATCATGGACCGCGGCTATATCTTCTGCCGACAGTGCGCCGCGCTCGTATGCCTCGCGAAGCGTCATTCGCTCCCCGCCGCGGCACGCATATATCTCAAACGAGTGGTTCCCGTGAAAGGCATAGCCGGCGACCGTTATTTTCCACAACGCCTGCAGCATTCCGTCTTCAACGACGACCGTGTACCCGCCGTATGTCCCGAGCGTCCGGCTCAAAGCGCCGCCCCTGTCCCTTATCGCGGGTGACGGTCGGCGCGCGCCCGTATCTTTTTTCATAAAAATGTTCCTCACTGTTTTCGGCGGTATTGTACCGCAATTTTATCACATCATCGCCGCTTTGTCAAACGTCAAAAAATCGGGGGCACCGGAAACCGGTGCCCCCTTCGGCTTTGCCGCTTATCTTGCGTATCTATCGCGCTTTGTGTAGTGCGTGTGGAGAAGTTCGTGCGCCTTGTGGCCGCCGACCTCGCCGAGATACTCGTCGTAGAGCGCCTTGATCTCTTCGTTCTCATGCGACTTTCTCTTCGGTTTGCCCTCGTCCTCTGCGTAAAGCCCCTTTGCGCGCTCCGTCTTCGGATTCACGTACTGGAGGTCCTTCGAAGAGACGATAGGCGTGCCGCCGCCCGTCACGCAGCCGCCGGGGCAGCCCATGACTTCGATGAACGTGTAGTTCTTCTCGCCGCGCTTGATCGCGTCGAGCAGAGCGGACGCGTTGCCGGTGCCGTGTGCGACGGCGACCGTGATCTTCTTGCCGTCAAGGTCGATCTCGGCCTCCTTGATGCCCTCGATGCCGCGGACCTCGTGGAAGTTGACGTCCTTGAGCTCCTTGCCCGTCACCTTTTCGTAAACGGTGCGCAGAGCCGCTTCCATAACGCCGCCGGTCGCGCCGAATATGACGCCCGCGCCCGTGGACTCGCCGCAGAGCTTGTCAAATTCGCCGTCGGGCAGGCGCGCGAAGTCGATGCCGGCGGACTTTATCATTCTTGCCAGCTCGCGGACCGTGATGACCGCGTCGACGTCCGCGAGGCCGTCGTGCCCGAGCTCGGGGCGCTTCGCCTCGAATTTCTTCGCCGTGCACGGCATGACGGAAACGACGTATATCTTCTTCGGGTCGATGCCTTCCTTCTCCGCGAAGTACGACTTGATGACGGCGCCCGCCATCTCGTGAGGAGACTTGCAGGAGGAAAGGTTCGGGATAAATTCGGGATAGAACGTCTCGCAGTATTTGACCCAGCCGGGCGAGCAGGACGTTATCATCGGGAGCGTGCCGCCCTCGCTCATGCGGGAGATGAGCTCCGTGCCCTCTTCCATGATCGTGAGGTCCGCGCCGAAATCGGTATCGAATACCTTGTCAAAGCCCATGCGGCGGAGAGCCTCCGCGAGCTTGCCCGTGGCAACGGTGCCCATCGGCAGACCGAATTCTTCACCGATAGTCACTCTGACGGCGGGAGCCGGCTGAACGACAACGTACTTGTCCGGATCATGCAGCGCCGCCCAAACGTCGCTGATGTTTTCCTTTTCGTGGAGCGCGCCGACCGGGCACGCAAGAATGCACTGGCCGCAGTTGATGCACGGGGAGTCCACGAGCGAACGGCCGAATATCGAGCCGACCGTCGTGTTGATGCCACGCTTGGAGACGCCGATGGCGCCTATCTTCTGGACCTTGTTGCACGTCGCGATGCAGCGGCGGCAGGAGATGCACTTCGAATTGTCGCGGACTATCGAGGGAGAGAGCTCGTCGAGTGTCGTCTCGGAGCGTTCGCCGTCGTAGGGATAATCCCGGACGCCGTATTCGCGGCAGAGCGCCTGGAGCTCGCAGTTTTCCGAGCGGACGCAGGAGGTGCACTCGCGGTTGTGATTCGAGAGCAAGAGCTCAAGTATCGTCTTTCTTGACTTGCGGATCTTTTCGGTGTTCGTGTAAACTACCATCCCGTCGGAAACGGGGGACACGCACGCCGCCTGGAGTCCTCTGCCGCCGACGACCTCGATGAGGCACATGCGGCAGGCGCCGATCTGCTGAACATCCTTGAGATAGCAGAGCGTGGGGATATTTATGTTCGCTTCCCTCGCGGCCTCAAGCACCGTATAATCCGAGGGGACGGTCACCTTTATGCCGTCTATCGTAAGTGTTACGTTGTTCACTTTACTGCCTCCCTTATTTCTTCGAAATTGCGCCGAATTTGCACGTTGCGAGGCAGACGCCGCACTTGATGCACTTCGACTGGTCGATCACGAACGGCTTCTTGATCTCGCCGGAGATAGCGCCGACCGGGCACTTCTTCGAGCAGAGCGAGCAGCCTTTGCACTTTTCGGGGTCGATCGTGATCTTCGCGAGCGCCTTGCACGCGCCGGCGGGGCATCTCTTTTCCTTGATGTGCGCCTCGTATTCGTCGCGGAAGTAGCGGATCGTGGAAAGAACGGGGTTCGGAGCCGTCTGTCCGAGGCCGCAGAGCGCGGTCGCCTTGATCTCGTTGCCGAGCTCGATGAGCTTTTCGATGTCGCCTTCCTCGCCCTTGCCCTCGGTGATGCGAGTCAGGATATCGAGCATTCTGCGCGTACCTATACGGCACGGAGCGCACTTGCCGCAGGACTCGGACACCGTGAACTCAAGGAAGAACTTCGCGATGTCGACCATGCAGTTGTCCTCGTCCATGACTATAAGTCCGCCGGAGCCCATCATCGAGCCGATGGAGATGAGGTTGTCGTAATCGACGGGAGTGTCTATCAGAGACGCGGGAATGCAGCCGCCGGAAGGACCGCCGGTCTGCGCCGCCTTGAACTTCTTGCCGTTCGGAACGCCGCCGCCGATCTCTTCGATGATCGTGCGCAGAGGCGTGCCCATCGGGATCTCAACGAGGCCCGTGTGGTTGATCTTGCCGCCGAGCGCGAAGACCTTCGTGCCCTTCGACTTCGCGGTGCCCATGGAGGCGAACCAGTCGGCGCCGTTCAAGATGATCTGCGGTATGTTCGCGTATGTCTCGACGTTGTTGATGACGGTCGGCTTTCCGAACAGACCCTTGACCGCCGGGAACGGAGGACGCGGACGCGGCTCGCCGCGGTTGCCCTCGATGGAGGTCAGAAGCGCCGTTTCCTCACCGCAGACGAACGCGCCTGCGCCGAGACGGAGCTGGATATCGAAATTGAATCCCGTGCCGAAAATATTCTTGCCGAGCAGGCCGTATTCGCGCGCCTGATCTATCGCGATGCGCAGACGCTTGACGGCGATCGGGTATTCGGCTCTTACATAAATGTAACCTTCGTCGGCGCCGATGGCGTATCCGGCGATAGCCATAGCCTCGAGGACCTCGTGCGGGTCGCCTTCGAGAACGGAACGGTCCATGAACGCGCCGGGGTCGCCCTCGTCGGCGTTGCAGACGACGTATTTCTTCGGGGCCGGTGCCGTGGCGAAGAGCCACTTTCTGCCCGTCGGGAATCCGGCGCCGCCTCTGCCGCGCAGACCGGACGCGAGCACGATGTCGATGACCTCCTGCGGCGTCTTCTCGGTCAGGCACTTGCCGAGCGCCTCATATCCGCGCCTTGCTATGTATTCGTCTATGTTCTCCGGGTCGATGACGCCGCAGTTGTGGAGCGCGACGCGGCGCTGCGAACGGTAGAACGCGGTGTCATTGAGCGAGTTCGCGGGCTCGGTCGAGCCCGCGACCGGATCCTTGTAGATGAGCCTTTCGACGGGGCGCCCCTTGAGCAGGTGCTCCTCGACGATCTCGGGGATCTCCTCCGGGGTGACTCTCGAATAGAACGACCCCTCGGGATATACGATCATTATGGGGCCGAGGGCGCAGAGGCCGAAGCAGCCCGTCATGACTACCTTTACCTCGTCCGTGAGTCCCTTTGCTTCAAGCTCTACTTTGAGAGCGTCTCTTACTTGCGCGCTGCCGGAAGAAGTACATCCGGTACCTGCGCAGATAAGAACGTGTGCACGATACATTTTACTTACCTCCGATTCTTTACTTGCTTATGTACTCGGCAACGGGCTTGCCGCCCGCCACGTGCTCGGCAACTATGCGGCGCGCCGCATCAGGCGTCACTTTTACGTATGTGGTCTTCGCGCCGTTCTCGTCGATGACCTCGACGACGGGCGCGTTCTCCGCGTCGCCGACGGCGCCGGACTGCATAACAGTCGCGCGGTCGGAAAGACCGCCTTCGGCTACGGCGTCAACGAGTGCGTGCAAAACCTCGCGTGCGCCCGCTTCGATCCCGCATGTGCCCATTCCGACAACAACGCGGGTCCCGTTTGCGCCGAGGCGCAGGGAAATCTTGTCCTTCATCTCCTCACGGATCCGGGCAAGCTCTTCGAGTGATTTCATAAATTTTCTCCTCCGAAAATAGTGTTTTTATTGTACTGCTCCTGCAGATATGCCGAGAGCGAGATGACCGCCTCCGGCGTCGATATCGGAACTTCTCCGAGCATCCGCCTCGCGGTCCTCGTATCGAGCCCGGCGCGGAATGATATCCCGCCTTCACACATATCGTGCGTGAAAACGAGGTCCCCGTCGCCGATTCCCGACAAGAGCGCGCGCACGGCGCCGACTATATCGCCGAGCGGCGGCGACGTCTTCTTCGGAAACTCCGCCGAAACCGTCGTCCCGACGCCGGGTCTGCTCTCTATCGAGAACGTACCGCTCGACGCGGACACAACGTCCGCAAATCGCGGCAGCCCGAGCCCGAGCCCGCACGGCTTTGTCGTGTACCCCTCAAAGAGGGAGAGGCGCAGCTCGTCTTCATCCATTCCGCGCCCGTCGTCGCTTATAACGACGTCGAGCACGTCCGCGGATTCGGTAAGCTCGATCTCTATCAGCGACGCTCCGGACAAAATGGCATTTTCGGCAATATCGAGGATATGGAGCGACAGTTCCATTCGGTATTACTTTGCCTGGTATTCTTCGAGGATCCCCTTGATGTCCGCGGGTGTCAGGCGCCCGTAAACCTTCTCATTGATCGTCATGACCGGGGCAAGACCGCAGCAGCCGAGGCAGCGCGTGTCCTGGATCGTGAACTTTCCGTCCTCCGTCGTCTGGCCGACGCCGATGCCGAGTATCTCGATGACCTTGTCGAGCACAGACTGCGCGCCCTTGACGTAGCAGGCCGTTCCCGTGCAGACGCTGACGACGTTGTCACCCTTCGGCGTCAGTGAGAACTGCGCATAGAAGGTCGCGACTCCGTAAACGTCCGTTACGGGAATGCCGAGCGAATCGGCGATGAGCTCCTGGGTGTCGAGAGAGAGGTAGCCGAACAGCTCCTGCGCCTTCTGCATGATGGGCATGAGCGGTCCGTCGACGTCCTTGTGCTCGGCAATGAAAGCCTTGAGCTCTTCGGTCTTCGCCTCGATTTCCTTGGGTGTAAGTGCCATACTTTATAAATCCTCCTTTTAGGGATCGTAGTATTGTTTTCAGTATCAACTCATATTATCACAACTGCGTGAAAATATCAAGTGCCATATTGCAAAAAAACGCTTTTTCCAGCAAAAAAGTATTTTTCGCGTCAAAATACCGCCGCCGTTTTTCCCCGCCTGACATCATGCGTCTCTCCCCTGCTCTGAAATTTCGGGCGGCGCGCGATTTCATTATTTTTTTCGGCGGAGGGGCTGCGAAAATAATGTTTACAACCGCGCCGGTACGTGGTATACTAATATTTGTTATAATTCAGCACTGTGGAGGCTGATCCATGTATACTGTTGTTTATAAGCGGGCGCTGAACCCGACGGTCACCGAAATGAAGGTGTCGGCGCCGCTCGTTGCAAAACGTGCCGAACCGGGTCAATTTGTCATTCTCCGCGTCGACGAAGACGGCGAGCGAATCCCGCTGACCGTCGCCGACTACGACCGCGAGGCGGGGACGGTCACTATAATCTTTCAGACGGTCGGGGCGACGACAATGAAACTCGCCGCAAAAAACGTCGGCGACCAGATTGCCGATTTCGTCGGCCCGCTCGGGCGACCGACGGAGACGGAGGGGCTCTCAAGCGTCGCCGTTATCGGCGGCGGCGTCGGCTGCGCGATAGCGTACCCCGTCGCGAAAAAGCTGCACGCGCTCGGGGCGGCGGTCCATTCCATCGTCGGGTTCCGCACGCGGGAGCTCGTTATATTGGAGAATGAGTTCCGCGCCGTCAGCGACACGTTCCGCCTCATGAGCGACGACGGGACGGCGGGCGAGCGTGGGCTTGTGACGGACGCGCTCCGCCGCGCGCTCGACTCAGGCGAGCACTTCGACGAGGTAATAGCGATAGGCCCGCTCCCCATGATGAAATTCGTATGTAAGCTGACGAAGGAATATAACGTCAAAACGGTCGTCAGCATGAATCCGATAATGATAGACGGGATCGGAATGTGCGGCTGCTGCCGCCTCACCGTCGGCGGGGAGATGAAGTTCGCCTGCGTTGACGGCCCGGACTTTGACGGGCATCTCGTCGATTTCGATGAGGCGATGTCGCGCGCCGCCATGTACCGCGAATTTGAATCGCGCGCCCGGGACCGGGCGTGCAATCTGCTGCGTGCGGAGGTGAAATGAAATGCCGAATATGTCCCCTAAAATGAACGAAATGCCGACGCTGCCGCCGGAGGTGCGCTCAAAGTGCTTTTCCGAGGTCGCCCTCGGCTACACCGAGGAGGCGGCGCTTGACGAGGCGGCGCGCTGCCTGCACTGTAAGAACGCGCCGTGCGTCGCGGGCTGCCCCGTGAACATTCGCATTCCCGATTTTATCGCGCGCCTTCGCGAGCGCGACTTTAGCGGAGCATATGACATAATCGCCGATTCGAGCTCCCTCCCCGCCGTGTGCGGGCGCGTCTGCCCGCAGGAGACGCAGTGCGAGGCGAAGTGCGTCCGCGGGATAAAGGGAGACGCCGTCGGGATCGGGCGCCTCGAGCGGTTCGTCGCCG
>CANROT010000031.1 GCA_947632285.1 uncultured Clostridia bacterium | reverse complement strand
CTACTCATACGGGTCAACGTATGTCGGATCGTTATTTCCTCCCGGCTGTGACGGGCCGGTCACCGCCCCGGACGACCCGTTTGTACCCTGACTGTCGCCCGGCGTCTGCGTCGGAGGGGTCGGATCCGCCCCGGACGTGTCCTTGTCCTTGCCTATATTGTTCATGTCCGGCAGTCCGACAAGTTCGCGCGCATCGTCGTTTTCTTCTCTTGCGCGCTTATATTCGAGCCCCTGATATATGAGCATACCGGCGCTGACCAGAAACATCGCCGAAAATACGATGAGCAGCACTATGCGGATCGTATTCATCACGCTCGGTTTTTTCCTGTTTTCTCCGTTTATCTGCATCTCCGGCATCGGTTTATCCCTCCTCGCCGTCCGTCACGGCGGAATATATGCCCTCAAATTTGTCGGCGCTCACCTTATATACGGTCCCCGTGCCTTCCTCCATGACGTAGACGAGCTCTCTTTCATCGTCTCCCTCGCCCTCGGTCACGCGGCTGCCGAACAGGAACACGTACTCGATATCCTTCGATATCTGTGCGGACGAGCTCCCCTCTTCTCCGGCGGTGATCGTCGAATACTCCTTGTATTTCAGGACGACGCGCAGCGACGGCGCGTCGAGCCCGTACTTTGAAAGCTCGTCGTCCCCGACGCCGTATGCGGCAAGGTCCGTGTACTGCAGGTTCGCCTGTTTCGGCATGCTCGCCATGATCCTGTTGACGGGGTGCTCCTCGTTCGTACCGTCGACGGCGCCGTCCTTTTCGGCGCCAAACTCGTATTTTCCGCCGTCGTATTCGACCGACAGCGCTAAGATATCCTTCGCCTCCGGCGTCGGTGTCACGGTGTCGTCGAACAGGTCGACCTTTAGGAACCTGAAATACGTCATGATCGAGTCGTTCACCGCGTATATCGCATTACTTCCGACCTCGTAGAAGTAGTAGTAGCCGGTCGCGCTGTTCTGCGAACCCATGAGGAAGCGGCGCGTGCGCTCGCCCGAATATGTCACGGAGACGTCGAGCAGAGGGTCGTCTATCCCGTATGCGGAATCGCGCGACTTGTCATACACGATCTCGGCGAATCCGCCGTAGTCCGAGACGGCCTGCGCCATCTCTATGACCGTTGACTGCTCGACCGGGAACTTTGGGTCGTCAACAAGGACCCATTCCTTGTTGACGAGGTCAAGCTTTATATCCTCGCCCTCGTATTTATATTCTATCGCCGTCGCCTCAAGATAGTTTTCGTCGATTATCTGAAACGTCCCGGTCTGGCCGATATCGCCGACGTTTCCCGACGCGTCCGTTTCCTCGCCGCTCCCGGTGACCGCGTTGCGGATAATGAAGTATGCGGCGAGCAGCAGGAGCAGCACGGCGAAAATGACGCCGACCGTTATCATCTGCTGCCGTTCTCTTCTCTTTTTCGAGTTCATTTTACGATATCCTCCGCGCCGTTACCGGAACTTGCGTATCAGGAAGATCACAACGCCGAGCAAGAGGACCGCAATCGGGATCGCATACTGGATCACCGCCGTCAGCGCCGTCGATACCGTGTCCGACATTAGCAGCTGCGCGTTCGCGTTCGTCATCGTTCCCGCGATGGAAACGATAGTCGGCTTTTCACATATCGTCGTTATCGAGGACGCGTACACGTTGAGGTTCGCGTCCCTCACGTAGGCGTATGACTCCTCGGCATTGATGAACGAATTCGAGAACCACACGAACGCGGAGCCCGTGCCGTTGTCGCGCGATATCGCGCCGAGATAGAATTCGCCCGTCCGATCGTCCTCCGCGCGCTCGCGGTCTTCTTCATTTTTTCCGATGATATACGCGCTCTCCGACGTCTTGATGATCGGCTCTACCGTCATCGCGCCGTCGTATTCCTCATCGGCGACGATGGCGTGCGAGCGCGGCAGATATGAGAGCACTCCCGCGGGGTTCGTATATATCGCGCTCGTGATGTCCATCGGCTCGAGCGTCTCGATCAGATTGTAGCGGTTGTTGTTGTACCTGTCGCCGTCCGATTCGAGGACCACGCCGTCAACGGCGTCAAGCCCGCAATGCTTTGCGAGCAGCGTCAGATTCGGCAATTTCTCGGTGCTGTACGAGGTGACGTCCGTGACGAGCAGAATTTTTCCGCCGTTGTCAATATATGCGGTGAGCTTTGAGAGCTCGTCCTCTGTCAGGTCGAGAGAGGGATTGTTTATCAGTATCACACCCGCGTCGTCCGGAATGTCGGAGGCGAGCAGCCCGAGCTCGTCGAGCGCGATATTGTTGCTGTCGATAAAGCTCGTGAACACTTCCGAGAGGTCGATCTCCCCGTGGCCGGTGAGCATATACGCGACGGGCAGGTTGTCCGTCGTCACATAATCTATCGCCGAGGTGAGCTCGTTGTCCGCGTCGAAGACGTCGCGCTGATAGACGTCGTCTATCGCGACGCCGTAGATCATGTAGTTGTAGTTGCTGTAATACTCGTTCATGACGTCCTGCGAGAACTCGTATATGTCGTAGTAGTCGATCGTCCGCGAGCGGAATTCCGTTCTGTCACCCGTTTCGGGATCCTGCTCCCAGCTCTGGACGACGATCGAATTCATGGACTCGACGTTGTGGCTGTTCACAAAATCGGGGTTCGCATTCGGGTAGACGAAAACGACCTTGATGCGGTCGCTGTATGCCGTGTAGCGGTCGAGGAACGCCGCGATCTGCGGGTCGCACCCGTCCTCCGTCGCCATGCAGGAGACGGTTATATCGCGGTCAAGGTCTGCCAAAAGCTCCTTTGATGTGTCCGAGACCTCATAGAGGCCGAACCCCGTCAGCTCGAACTGCGTGTACTTCTTCGGTATCGCGCCGACGATGAGATTCACGATTATCGCCGCGGCGACGACGAACATCACGAGCAGTATGCTGTAGCCGCCCATGCGAAGCCGGCGCATTCTGTCGCTTTTGCTCACTTTTTCGCCCGCGTCATCGCCGACGGTTTCGGTTTTTTTCTCGGTTTCCTCGGTTTCCTCGGTTTTTTCGAGGTCGACGTTTTCCATGTCTTTATCCTTCATTACCGGCACCTCCCATCAGCTGTAGCGGCGGCGCTCGACGGATTCGACCGTCAAAAACACGAATACTGCCGCGAATGTTATATAGTACACGATCTCGCCGATATCGAACACGCCGATGTATGACGCGCCGTTCATAAAGACGTCAAATATCGCGAGCGACGAGAGCATTGACGGGAAAAGGTTCCAGAACATGCTCGCGTCCACATAGTACAGCACTATGAGGATAACGGCGAGCCCGCCGGTGACGATGCACGCAGCCGTGCTGTTCTTCGTCAGCGCGAGCACAACGGCGCCGAGCACGACCGCGCAGACGACGAGCGCGATAAGAGACGGCAGCGCCCCCGTCGGAAACGCCGAGGTGATATAACTCATAAAGAACATCAAAAAGAAGATGGCCGCCGCGATGAGCGCCGCGATTATCTGATTCTCCACGAGGCTCGACGCGAACATTCCGACCGCGACCATGACCGCGAGCAGCAGAAACAGCATGAACCAGCCATTGTACGCGAGCGCCAGATTAACGACGCCCTCCGTCCCGGCGAAGAGCGAGAGCAGGAGCGGATATATGCCGATTATGAGCATCGGAATGGCGACGAACGTCAGCATCGCCAGATATTTCGCCAGCACGATGCGGTGCGTCGATATCGGCAGCGAGAGCAGGAGCTGCTCCGTCTTCGAGTGGCGCTCCTCCGCGATCGAGCGCATCGTGATAAACGGTACGATTATCAGAAAAACAAAGAAAGAAACGGCTGTGATGAGCGAATACTCAAACTTCGGCGACCCGATCCTCACGTTCATGTTTGTGACGAAAAAGCCCACGAACGCGAGAATGATCGCCATCGTGACATATCCCGTCATACCGCAGAGATACGATCTCAGTTCTTTTTTATATACAGCGAGCAAAACCTGCCTCACTTTCCGCCGAACGGCGTTCCCGTCCCGCCGTCGTCTTCGTCTTTATCTTCGTCTTCTCCGTCGTCGTCGGCAGCCGCCACGGCGCCTCCGATGTAGTCCTTCGGGTCATAAGTCACGTTTTCGTCTTCGTCGTCGTACTCTTCGTCATTTTCGGCATCAGCATCGCCCTCGTCGGTATCGCTTTCACCGTCATTTTTGTCGTCGGCGGAGGTGAGCTTTAAGAAGATGTCCTCAAGCGAAAGCTCCTCGATCCCCATTGAAACGACGGCGCGCCTTATATCGGAGAACGCGAACGTGACCGTTTCGCGCAGGTCGAGCTCCGACCCGTATCTGATCTTCGCGGAGGTCTCGCTCCCCGTCGTCGACACTATGTCGAACGACTTTATCCCCTCGATGCCTGAGAGGACCTGCCGGACCTCGTCCGCTGTCGCCATGACGGTCAATGTCATCGTTATATCCTGCATCAGCGAGCGGCTGATATTTTCCACCGTGTCGTCCGCGACGATCTTGCCGTGAGATATGACGATGATGTTCTCGCAGAGCTCCTGCACCTCGGAGAGCACGTGGCTCGAAAGGATAACGGTGCGCTCCCTGCCGAGCGTTGTTATCAGCTCGCGTATCTCCGCGCGCTGCTGCGGGTCAAGCCCCTCGGTCGGCTCGTCTAAAATGATTATGTCCGGGTCGCCTATCATGGCCTGCGCGATGCCGACGCGCTGTTTATATCCCTTTGAAAGGCTGCGGATCAGTCTGCGCCGCATCTCGGTGATGCCGGTGCTGTCCATGACATCGGCGACCTCCTCCGCGATCCTGTCGCGGCGGACGCCCTTTGCCTCGGCGACGAACCGGAGATATTCCTCCGGCGTCATATCGCCGTAGAGCGGCGGGACCTCGGGCAAGTATCCGATGGCGCGCTTCGCCTCGATGGGCTCGTCCAAAACGCTGTGCCCGTCTATGAGCACCTCCCCCTCCGTCGGCGCGAGGCACCCGGTTATTATGTTCATCGTCGTGGACTTTCCGGCGCCGTTCGGCCCGAGAAATCCGTGGATCTTTCCGGGCTCGACCGTAAAGCTGATATCGTCAACGGCGGTGTTTTTGCCGTATTTCTTCGTCAGGTGGCGTACCTCGATCAAATCCAGTTCCCTCCATTATATTTATTTATCTTTGACCCGATTTTACGGATATCAAATATTACCACTTGAATGTGACAGCCGTGTGACGGGACGGTTAATGCGCCACGAAAAAAGCCCGGCCGCACGTCCGCACACCCAAAATGCGACAAATCGATCTCTTTTTTCTTTTTGAAAAATGTCGAAAAAGACTTGCATTTGATGAAATATTTTGCTACAATATAGGGCAGGTACAAAAAACCTACTTTTTACCGGAGGCAGCGCATGAATTTCAACATAGAATATGCGGTCGCGGGAAAAACGACGGCCGCCGTCGGCTGGTCGCACCCCTCGAGCAGCACCGAGACGCACGAGCTCATCTTCTGCACCTCCGGAGCGCTCTATATGGGGCTCGGGTTCGAGCGATTCGTAATCCGCGCCGGTGACTCATGCATACTGCCGGAGTCCACCCGCCGATACGGCTACCGCGAATGCACGCAGGAGACGAAATTTTACTGGGCGCACTTCAAAGGCGAGCTCGGCACGCTGCCGACTCACAGCACGCCGAACGTCGAGCGCACCTCCCGCCTGTTTGACGATCTCATAATGTATTCGCGCACGCCGGAATATGACGATGACGCCTGCACGTGCGCGCTCAAGCTCGTGCTGTACGAGATCGCGCGCGCCGGCGCCGTCAGCGAAGATGCGCCTTACGCAAAGCTCTTCGCGATCTGCGAATGGATAAACGAGAACTGCACGCGGCAGATCCGCGTGTCCGACGTTGCCGAGCACTTCAACTACAACGAGGACTACATCACGCGTATGTTCAAGGTCCACTACAGCGCCGGGATCAAGTCATATATAGACGCCGCCCGCCTCAAGAAGATCCGCGAGATGCTCCTGTCGACGGACATGAAGATAAAGGACGTCGCGGAGCGCTGCGGGTTTGACGATTCGAAGAGCTTTCAGAAATTTTTCAAATACCACGAGGGAATGTCGGCGCTCGCGTTCCGCGAGCTGTACTTCGGCTCCGGCAGCCGCAAAAAGCAGGAGGACTGAGCGTCACACGGACGCGCGGAACCCCTTTCCGATTATCTCGCTCGTGTTCGTTATCATAATAAAGGCGGTCGGGTCGTGCTTTTTTATGAAGCCGCGCAGCGATATCGCCTGTCTGCGCGTCATTACGGTCATGATGACGCGCTTTTCTTTTCCCGTAAACGCGCCCTTCGCCTCGTACACGGTCGCGTCCCGGTGCAGAACGTTGCAGATATAGTCGCATATCGGATCCGGATCCATGCAAACGACGTGGAAATATTTGCAGACGTTGATGCTCTCGATGACGTTGTCGATGACGAGCGATTTCGCGAGGAAGCCGCAGAGCGAGAAGAGCCCCGTCTTTATCCCGAAGACGAAGAACGAGAACAGCACCGTCACCGCGTCCGCTATCAGGAGCCCCGTGCCGATGTTGACGCTCGTGTACTTTCGCAGTATCATCGCGACGATATCCGTGCCGCCGCTCGACGCGTCAAAGTGGAATATGACTGCGGACGCCGTCGCCGGGACCATTATCGCGAACACAAGCTCGATGACCGGCTCGTCCGTCAGCGGAGCCTCCATCGGGAACGCGAACTCGAAAATATACATGAGCGCCGAGTACAGCACCGTCACATAGACGCTCTTCGCGGCAAAATCCCGCCCGAGCACGATGAACGCGAGCACGAGCAGCGCCGCGTTCAGAATGACGACGAGCGTTGCCGCCTGGAGGTGCGTCACCTCCGAGAGCAGAAGCGCGATGCCCGTCACCCCTCCGAACGTGAAATTGTTCGGGAATCGGAAAACGTATATCCCGAATGAGAGCATGACCGTCGCCACGGTCAGGAGCGCGTATTCCGCCGCGAGCTCCTTGATTTTGGGCTTCTCCGCTTTATTTTCTTTTCCGTCCATGATAAGGCAGAATACCTCGTTATATAAACTCACAGCATATCATATTGTGCCGCAAATCAAAGTATATCACACGCGCGCCGCCATATCAAGAATATTTGTCGAATTTATCGCCGGTTTTTATGGACGGCGGCGCGACTTTGTGGTATTATACCATTATATTATATTGCCAAAATATCGGGATATTATTTTGCAGAAATATCGGGCGGGGACTGTGATGGAAAACGCGAAAAAAATATGTATATATATCGCCGCCCTGTCTGTTGCTGCCGCGGCCGTTTTGCTGTCCGCTTTCTTTTTCGGCCGCCGCCTGAAAATTCCAGAGGTGACGGAGGCGCCCGTCTCCGCGCTCTCCCCGGAACCCGCGTCCGACAGCACGCTCGGCAGCGCGGACGGGGACTCCGTTTTCCGCATTCCGGACGGGGAAACTCTCCGCCTGCTCGCCGACGCCGACGCCTTCGGCGAACACTACCGCCTGCACGGCGGCTCCCCTATCGTCGTCCTCACGGACGGCATCGGGATAAGCGAGGACGTCGTCTTCCCCTGCCCCGTCACGGTCATCATGCTCGGAGATGTCAGCTGGGAGAATGACGGCGCGCGGATCCGCATCATAACAGCGGACGAGGGGGCGGTGTCCGTCACCGGCAATGAGCCGCTCTCCCGCTTTGAGATAGACGCGCCGCGCTGCGGCCTTTCCTTCACGGGCGGCGACATTCCTTTTTTATACGAGGTCGCCGAGACGCAGAACGTCGCCTCGTATAACGGCACTCCGACCGCCTCCGCCGCGGACGGCGACACGCTCGGCGGCACCGGCACGGCGAAGGCCGAATCCGTCACGCTCTATGCGGACGCCGCGCGCAAAACCGTCGTCACCGACGCATACTCCGAGGTCGCGGGCAATCTCATCACGCTCTATGTCCCGCCCACCGTCTCGGACGCGGACATGAAGCACCTCTCCCTCACCGTCAGCGCCCCCGGCGGCGTCTGCAGCCTGCCGGACTCCCTCGACCTCTCCTCCCCCGCCCTCGTCGATGTTACGGACGAGCACGGCGAGGCACGCACATACCGTATCACCGTCCGGCGCCGCGACCTCGGCATACCGACGGTGTCGATATACACCGATGACGGAGGCGGAATCACGTCAAAGTTCGAATACGTCCACGGATATATGATACTCGACGGCAAGAGGTACGAGCTGAACATCAAGGGGCGCGGGAACTCGTCCTGGTCCAAATTCCCAAAGCACCCGTACCGCTTAAAGCTCGATGAAAAAGCGCCGCTCTGCGGAATGACCGCCGACCGCGACTGGGTCCTTATCGGCAGCTACGCGGACCCGTCGCTCATGCGGTACCGCATCTCCTTCGACATGGCCGCGTCCATGTCGAATCTGCACTACACGCCGCATTACTGCCACGTCGACCTCTTTCTCAACGGTGAATATCAGGGCAGCTACCTTCTGACCGAAAAGATCGAGGACGACAGCGACCGAATTCCGCTCGGCAACGGCGATGACGGCAGGGGCGTCGTCGACGAAAACGGAAAAATAACGGACCTCGGGTTCTTAATAGAATTCGGCTGGAACTTTGACAGCGAAAACATTTGGTCGAAGGATTTCTTCAACACGGCATATGCGAAGTGCATGTACATAAAGGCGCCCGAACTGACATACCCTTTCAGCCCCGAATACCAATATATCTACAGTTACGTATCGTCGGCGGAGCAGGCGATCGTCCGCGGCGCGGGGTACGAGGAATACATCGACGTCGACTCGTTCGTCGACTGGTTCATCGTGAACGAGCTCGCGAACTGCACCGAATGCTCATTTTACCGCAGCTTCTATATGTATAAGACCGTCGGCGGCAAGCTCTGCGCCGGGCCGGTGTGGGATTACGATATGGCATTCGGCAACAGCGGCGACGACATTCCGGGCTATAACGGCTGGGCGTCCGTCGATTTCGTCAGCAAGGAGTTGTACACAAACTGGATGGCGTTTCTCACAAAGGACGAAAAATTCATGTCCCGCGTCCGCGCGCGCTGGGCGGAGGTGAAAGAGGACCTGCTCGAGACGGCGCTCGCCGCCGTCGAGGACGGCAGGGAAAAGCTCGCGCTTTCCGCCGAATACAACTTCCGCGTCTGGCCGGAGGCGCTCCGCTATTCCGTCGGCAGGGCGAAGGCGACGATGCTCGGGATAAGAACGTGGGACGGGCAGCTCGACTATATCGAGAGCTTCCTGCAAATGCGGTACGCGTGGATAGACAAAAAGCTTTCATAAAAACACGGCTGTCGGGAGATCCGCCTCCCGGCAGCCATACTTTGCAGAAATAACATTTGCCATATCGGAATATTTGTGGTAGAATATCTCCGTGCGATGATCCGGCGGCCGCCGGACGCACGCGAGGAGATACAAAATTATGGAAAACACCGAGATCCGTGACGGTTTTTACACGGGAGAGCGCCCACTTTTCGGCTCGCGCGGGCTGAAGATATACGACACGATATTTGATGAGGGCGAATCCCCGCTGAAGGAGAGCCGGGACATCGAGCTTTACGGCAGCATGTTTCGCTGGAAATATCCGCTCTGGTACACGAAAAACATCACGGCAAAGCGGTGCACATGGTTCACGATGGCACGCGCCGGCGTGTGGTACACCGAAAACGTAACAGTTGAAGACTGCGCGATAGAGGCGCCGAAGAACTTCCGCCGCTGCCGAGATCTCACGCTGCGCCGCGTCTCGTTCCCGGACGCCGCCGAAACGCTCTGGAGCTGCGAGGGCGTCACGGTCGAGGACGTCGTCGCAAAGGGCGATTACTTCGCCATGAACTGCTCGGACATGACCGTCCGCAGGCTGACGCTGTACGGGAACTATTCGTTTGACGGGGCGAAGAACGTCACGGTCGAGGACTCGCACCTGCTCTCGAAGGACGCGTTCTGGAACAGCGAGAACGTGACCGTGAAGAACTGCTTCATCTCCGGCGAATACCTCGGCTGGAACGCGAAAAACCTCACCCTCATCGACTGCACGGTCGAGAGCCTCCAGGGTATGTGCTACATCGACAACCTCGTCATGAAAAACTGCAAGCTCATAAACACGACGCTCGCGTTCGAATATTCGACCGTTGACGCCGAGATCACCGGCGCCGTCGACAGCGTCATAAACCCGTCCTCCGGCACGATTCGCGCGGAGAGGATAAAGGAGCTCATCATCGAGCCCGACCGCGTCGACCCTTCAAAAACGGCCATAATCTGCCGATGCGAGGAACAATGAAATGAAAAAATACGACTTTGACACGGTTATAGACCGGCGCGCGACCGCCTCCGTCAAATGGGACGTCAAAGACGGCGAGCTGCCGATGTGGGTCGCCGACATGGACTTCAAAACGGCGCCCGAGATAATCGATGCGATAAAAGCGCGCGCCGGGCACGGCGTCTTCGGCTACAACACGATCCCGGACGAGTGGTACGACGCGTATTCCGATTGGTGGGGCACGCGCCACATGCTCTATATCCCGCGCGAATGGCTCATATTCTGCACCGGCGTCATTCCCGCGATCTCGACCGCGGTCCGAAAGCTGACGACCCCGGCGGAAAAGGTGCTGCTCGAAACGCCCGTCTACAACACGTTTTATAATTCGATAGAGAACAACGGGCGATACGTCAAGACCGCGCCGCTCATATACGAGGACGGCGAGTACCGCCGCGATTTTGACGCGCTCGAGGAAGCCCTCTCCGACCCGCAGGTAACGCTGATGATACTCTGCAACCCGCACAACCCGACGGGCAAGGTCTGGAACCGCGCCGAGCTCGCCCGCGTCGGCGAGATGTGCCGCGCCCACGGCGTCACGGTCATTTCGGACGAGATACACTGTGACCTCACCGACCCCGGCTGCGGATACGTTCCGTTCGCCTCCGCCTCGGACACGTGCCGTGACATCAGCGTCACGTGCGTCGCGCCGACAAAATCATTCAACCTCGCCGGTCTCGCGACCGCCGCGGTCGTCGTCCCGAATGAGCGGCTGCGCCATAAGATGTGGCGCGGGCTCAACACGGACGAGGTCGCGGAGCCGAACACGTTCGCGGTCCCGGCGGCGGTGGCGGCTTTCACGCGCGGCGGCGAATGGCTTGACGAGCTGCGCGAATACGTCTACGAAAACAAGCGGACCGCCGCCGATTTTCTTCGCCGCGAGCTGCCGATGATAAAGCTCACCCCCTCGAACGCGACGTATCTGCTTTGGCTCAATATCTCCGCGTTCGGCCTCGATTCGGTAAAATTCGCGGACCGCGTCCGCGAAAAAACGGGGCTCTTCGTCTCGAACGGGGCGCAGTACCGCGGAAACGGCGCCGACTTTATCCGCATGAATATCGCCTGCCCGCGCCGGACGCTGAACGACGGCCTCTCCCGCCTCGCCGACGCAGTCGAATACATGCGCTGAGCGAATCCGAATAATAAACGCATGCCGCGCCTTTTTTCGCAAAAAGGCGCGGCATTTTTTACGTCTTTTTGACGCGGCGTATAAGTATCAGCGGCGTCCTCTGCCGCCCCTGCCCGGACGGGTTGTCGCGTATCATCTCCCGCAGCACGCGGTTTTTGTATTTTATGTCCCGCGACCTGCCGAGCACCGTCTGCCCGAGGTCGTTCGCGTCCACGATCATGCAGCTTATGCCGAGCGCGTCCCTTATGCTGTCGCAGACCGCGTCCGGGTCGCGCGGCAGCTCGATCCCGACGTCCCTGTATTCCTCCCACACGCCGTCATAAAATCCGTCAAGCCCGCTCACCTCTCTGCCCGCTATCGCGTAAAACACTCCCTTTATGCCGAAGAGCTTGAAGAGCCCGCCGAGCAGGGACGCGACGATAATGCGCGGCGCGCCCTTTTTGTCGATCGCGTACTGCATCTTTATCGGCGAGCCGACCCCGCACCCGTGCGCGGTGTCCCTGTCCGCGAACCGCGACAGGAACCGGGCGAGCGCGCCGACCTTTACGTCCTCCCGCTTTATCAGCCTGTGCTGACATATGCTGACGATCTTTTCGCTCATGGAAAGAATGTCGCCGTCCTCGTAAATGCCCGAGACGTATTCCCTTATCACGTCCGAGAGCTCGTCCCCCTCGGTGATGAACCTCGTCTTTATCGCGTGGCGTATGAACGTGTGCCCGCCCGCCCTGATAAAGACGCTCTTTCCGTCGTTCGCCTCAAAGTTCATTTCGCCCGCCCCAAATATTCCTCAAGGCAGACGCCCGAGTCATATATCTCCCGCGCTGCCTCCTTGCCGACGTACCTGTAGTGCCACGGCTCGTAGTTGACGCCGGTGAGCTCGCTCTTGCCGTTCGGATAGCGGAGAATGAACCCGTATTTGTATGCGTTCTCCGAGAGCCATCTCTGCACCGGCGTCGCCTCCTGCCCGCGGTCGAGGAGCTGATAGCTTTCGTCGACGATATCGAGCGCGAGCCCCGTCTGATGCTCACTCGTGCCGGGGGCGGCGACCCAGCCGGCGGCCTCCGCCTCCGCCTCGGCCCGCGAATACCCCTTTGCAAGATAGCCGCCGACCTCCGCCTCGTACAGCTTTTGCTGCTTTTCCTCCGTCCTGTACGACGAGCAGACGACCGGAGACAGCCCCGCCGCCCTCATGTCGCGCAGCATCGCCTCGGTATCACCGTATATGCGCTCATCGACCTTGTGTCCGCGCCCGATGTCCGCAAGCGAGACGGAGAAGTCCTCCGGCAAAATGCTGTACCTGTTGACGAGCAGCAAAAACTCCCCCTCGCGCACACACGGGTCGCCTGTCTGCGTCCCGCTGCCGGTCACATCTTTGCTGACCGTTTCCGCCTCTGTCTCGGTCTCCGTGCCGCCGTCAGCATCAGCCTCATTTCCGTTATTTGCCGTCTTCATCTTCCCGACCGCGAGCATCACCGCCGCGAGCACGGCGCACATCGAGAGGCAGAAGAGCAAAAGCACCCACGGCGAGCTTTCACTTCCGTTTCTTTTTTTCATGTTCCCTCCGAAAAAGAAAAAGCATTTATTTCGCATGTATGGTACGAAACAAATGCCTCTTTTTTTATAAAGAAACGTATCTTTTCGGCATCATTTAGAGCGCACCGTCTGCCCAGTTTCGACGTTTATCGGGAACCGGCGGAACCGGTACACGATCCGCTCCCCGTCCTCGCCGACCGAGGAAAGGCACACGCTTGCCAGCCTCTTTTCATAGACGGTGTGCGCCTCAAACCCCGAAAAGCTCCCCGGCGCGGAGTAAAACGACTCGTGATAAGCTATAAAGCCGTCCGCCGAGATCCCGGACGCGTATATCAGATCCTCGTTCGAATATACGGTGACGTCGCATATCGCCGAGGTGTCCGTGTCGATATACGCGTAAACGACATAGTCCGCGTACCGCGCCTCGACCTCGTAAACGCTGACCGTTTTGCCCGTCTCCCTTTCGATATACGTGTTTTTGATCACGTCCGCCCGAAGGCGCGCGGACTTTGGCAGGGTCGGTATCACAGAGAGCGCCGAGAGCCGCGCCACCTCCCTCTCTGCCGCGCTCACGATCCTTTCCGCGTCCTCCCCGGCGACCCCGGAATCGACGCACACGCCCCCGAAGAGCGCGCCGATGCGCTCCCGCAGGCCGTATACCTCTGTCTCCTCCCGGCTGAACGCCGCCGCGCCGACCGATATCACCTCGCCCACGACGCACCGGCGGAGCTCATATTCGAGCAGCAAAAACGGCATCGCGGCGATGACCGCGAGCGCCGCGAACATACCCGTGACCGTCGCGAGTTTTCTCATCTTTCCGCCCCCTCCCCGTACCTCATTCGCACCGTGACCTTCGTCCCCTCGCCGACCGCGCTCTCGAACGCGAGATCAAATCCGTGAAGCTTGAGTATCTCGCTGCATATCGCCAGCCCGAGCCCCGCGCCGCCCTGCATTCGCGAGCGCGATTTGTCTATCATGTAAAACGCCTCCGTTATCTTTGAAAGCTCGTCCGCCTCCATGCCGCGCCCCGTGTCACAGACGGTGACCTCGTAAAAATCCTCCCGCCTCCGCCCGAGGACGCGTATCTCCCCCTCCCCGTCGATGGCTTTTCTCGCGTTGTCAAACAGATTCAGAAACACCGTCTTCAGCAGCTCCTCCTCCATATAGACGTGCGCCTCCTCCGCCGAACAGCAAAAGCTTATCATCGTCCCCGAAAGGGACGGCACAAAGAGCGCCCGCGCGCTCTCGAGCAGCACCCGAACGTCTACCCGCACCGGCTGCAGCGAGCGGCGGCGCAGAACGATGAGCTCGAGCAGCCTCATGGACAGGACCTCGAGCCGACGCCCCTCCGAAAAAATATATTCGGCAGAGAGCCTGTATTCTTCCGGCGAGAGCTCGCGCCCCCTCATAAGGTCCGCGTACCCGATGACGGAGGTGAGCGGCGTTTTGATCTCGTGCGCGAACGCGCCGACGAAGAGCTCCTTTCTCTCCGCCTCGTCCCGCAGCTCCGCCATTTTTTCCTCAAGCCTGCACGCCATGAGGTTGAAATCGCGCGAGAGTTCCGCGATCTCGTCGCCGCCGCCGATCTCCGCCCGCTTTTTCATGTCTCCACCGGACATCGCGCGCGTCGCCTCTGTCAGCGCGTCGACGCGGCGCGTCAGCAGCTTTGAGACGGCGAACGCCACAGCGCCGGAAAGAAAGAACGCCGCCACCATGACAAACGCGAGCATTTTCCGCTGTTCGCGCTCGACCTCGAAAACGCGCGCGCAGTCGCGCGCCGTCTCGATATAAAACGTGCTGCCCATGAAGCGTGCGCGCCTGACCGTGTGCGCATTTTCGTCCTCGATATACGTGATGACGGCGTCCTCCGGTATTTTCCCGATCCGCCGCCTGAAATTGTCGCTGATATACGAAAAATGCTCTGCATCGAGCGACGAAAAAACGGTCCCGCGCTCCGCGTCTATAACGTAAACCGATATTTTCCGGTCCGCGCCGCTCACGCTGATCGAGCGCAGAAGGCGCGACACGGCATTTTTGACCTCATCATAATCCCCGCTCCCGGACAGCGTGCCCGAATCAATATCGCAGAGCTCGTCCGACAGGGACAAAAAGACGATATCGTTATAGTCGCGGCACGCGTCGAGCTCAACGCGGAGCTGCGCGCGAAATCCCGACCCGATCATGAAATATCCGGTCGCCGCGACGCTTATAATGCTTATAAACATCGCGGTGAAAAATATCTTGTAAAAAAGCCTCACGCGCGCACCTCGAGTCTGTATCCGATCTTGTGTACGGACAGGAGCGTTTTTTCGAGCGACAGCTTTTTTCTCAGCCGCTGTATGTGAAGATCGACCGTCCTGCTGTCGCCGAGCATATCCCCGCCCCAGACGCCCGCGTATATCTGGTGGCGGTAGAGGGCGCGGTTCTTGTTTTTATACATATATAAGAGCAGGTCGAATTCCTTTGCCGTCAGCGTCACCTCGCGCCCGTCCTTTTTAACGACGCGCGCGTCCCTGTCGACCGTGACGTCGCCGAGCCTTATCACCTCCGGCACGGCTCCGCGGCGGCGCAGCACCGCCTCGACGCGCGCCGTAAGCTCCGAGCACTCAAACGGCTTTGAAATATAGTCCTCCGCCCCCGCGCGCAGCCCGCGGACGCGATCCTCAACGCATGTCCTCGCCGTGATAAAAATGACCGGCAAGTCAAGGCAGGCGGCGTATTGCAAAAGCTCATATCCGTCTATCTTCGGCAGCATTATGTCGAGCAGGCAGAGATCAAAGCTCTCTCGCTCGATGAGGTCCGCCGCCTCCTCCCCGTCGTATGCGGCGGTACAGAAATAGCCCTCCTTTGTCAGCGCTAACTTTATCAGATCCGATATCGGTTTTTCATCTTCCGCTATGAGTATGCGCGTCACCATATCACCTCCGGCGTAATATTACATCGCGTTTGCATCATAATTGCATCAAAAAGGGAGGGAAAGCTCCCTCCCCGATTTTTTATTCTTCTTCCGCGTCAAGGCATCTCGCCGTCTCCGCCATGATCGCGCACTCCATGCGCTTGCGGAACAGCTCGCAGCCGTAATCATATGTACCGAGGATATCCCCCGTCGCGTGATACGCGTTCGCGGCGCAGCCGCCCGAGCAGTACAGCTTTGCCCAGCAGTCTCGGCAGCCGGGGCGCGCGTATACGTTGCACCGCCCGAACCGCTCCCGCATCTCCGTGTTCGTCACGCCGTCCCACACGTTGCCCATCAGGTATTTCTCGTCCCCGACGAACTGATGGCACGGATAGAGATCGCCCCACGGCGTCACGGCGAGATATTCCGTCCCCGAGCCGCAGCCCGCGATCCGCTTGTATATGCACGGGCCGTGCGAGAGGTCTATCATGTAGTGATAGAACGTGAACGGCTTCCCGGCGCGCTCGCACCGGAGCATTTCCTCCGCGAGTATCTCATACTGCCGGAACAGCACGGGGAGGTCCTCCGCCGTCAGCGCGCACGGGTCGCCCGGCGCACAGACGACGGGCTCCATCGACAGCCTGTCAAACCCGAGGTCCCGCAGATAGAATATATCGTTCGTAAAATCCGTGTTGTAGTGCGTGTACGTGCCGCGCACGTAGTATTCGCGGTCGCCCCTCGCCTCGGCAAACTTTTGGAACTTGGGCACTATCCGGTCAAAGCTGCCGTTCCCCGCATAGTCGCGGCGGAACCGGTCGTGGACCTCGGGCCTCCCGTCTATCGACATCACGACGTTGTTCATCTCGCGGTTCGCGAACTCTATCACCTCGTCGTCGACGAGCACGCCGTTCGTCGTCAGCGTGAAGCGGAAGTTTTTCCCGTGCTCCCCCTCGATGCTGCGCGCGTATGCAACGAGCTTTTTCACGACGTCCCAATTCATCAGCGGCTCGCCGCCGAAGAAGTCGACCTCGAGGTTCCGGCGGCTGCCGGAATTCTCGATCAGGAAATCGAGCGCCCGCTTTCCGACCTCGTATGACATCAGCGCCCGCTCGCCGTTATATTTCCCCTGGCTCGCAAAGCAGTATTCACAGTTCAGGTTGCACGTGTGCGCCACGTGCAGGCAGAGCGCCTTTATCTCGCCCGAGCCGCGCCTGTGCTCGGCGGCAATTTCAGCCACGCCGCCGTAGACGTCCTCCGAAAACAGCTTGCCCGCGGCCTCGAGTTCTCCGATATCGTCATAGCATTCGTTGAGATCCGCCTCGTCAACGCCGTCCCGGCCCGCGTATTTTTCGAGCATCGCCGCGATCACGTCCTCGCGCGTGCCGTCTTTATACATCGCGATCATGTCGTAAGCCACTTCGTCCACCGCGTGGACGGAGCCGGAATAGACGTCTATCACGATATTGTATCCGTTCAGTTTATACTGATGTATCATTCAAATCACCCCGAGTCTCTGAAACGAACCGAAAAAAATACCGCCCGCGCCCGGCGCCGGCGGTATCACTCGGTTTTACGCCTTGCGGCTCTCTGCCCCCTTGTTCTCGCACTTCTGGTTTGCGACGCCGCAGGAGGTCTTGCACGCCGACTGGCAGGAGGTCTGGCATTCGCCGCAGCCGCCCACAGCAGCGCTCTTCTTGAGATCGCGGGTCTCGATAGTCTTGATACGCTTCATTTTCCGTAAATCCCCCTTTCCCGAAAACTCATGCGGATATATTATACAACACTTTTACACGCCCGTCAATATTCCGCCGCACAAAATATTTTTCCCGGCAGCGCGCCGCGCGTCGAGCGCAGGCCCGGCTGAGATATCGCGGACGCGATGTCCGCGTCTATGACCTCGCCCGGGACGAGCAGCGGCACGCCCGGCGGATATGCGAAAACGTATTCGCCCGATATTCTTCCGACCGCGTCGGAAACGTCGAATAACCGCCCCTCCGCCGTCACGGCTTCCTTTATGCTCATCTGCCTCTCCGGCAGCCGGAATCCCGCGCACGCTGTCCCCCCGCTTTCGGCGTATGTGCCGCCGGCAAATGTACCATCAGCACACATCAGCGCGTCCGAGAGGCGGCGCAGGGACGATCCCGTGTCGCCGATGCCCGTCATCGCGACAGCATACTTCCCCGCCGCCATCTCGAGCTCGATCTTGTGTTCCCGGCGCAGATACCGCGCGAGCTCCTCCCCCGTGCGGCCCGCGGCGGATATCACGAT
>CANROT010000030.1 GCA_947632285.1 uncultured Clostridia bacterium | reverse complement strand
GTCAGCATCGTGTTTCCCGAAACTTTTTTGAAGAACTGATGCAGCATCGCGGCGGCAACGTCGAATTCGGCGATAACGCCGTCCTTGAGCGGTCTCATCGCCGTGATCGAGCCGGGAGTCCTCCCGAGCATGAGCTTTGCCTCCGAGCCGACGGCGACAACCTTTCCGGTCCTCGCCTCGACCGCCACGACGGACGGCTCGCGCAGCACTATTCCCTTTCCCTTGACGCACACGAGCGTGTTCGCCGTTCCGAGATCTATTCCTATGCTTCTTGACATTTCAAAAAGTGGCGGCAGAGCCGCAGCCTTTCAGTTTTATTCTTTTCCCGCACAGTGTGCCGCCGCGGCGGCACTGAGAATGTCGACTCCGGCGAGGCGCAGGAGCCGCGCCGTCGCCTCCTTCGGCATTCCGGTCACATTAAAATATTCGCCCTCGATGCGCGTCACAAACACGCCGCCGAGCCCCTGTATGCCGTAGGCGCCCGCCTTGTCGCACGGCTCGCCCGTTCTTATGTAGTCTCGTATCTCGCCGTCTTCAAGCTCCCGCATATAAACGTCCGTCGACGTCACGTCCGAGAACATCTCCCCGTCGGAGATGACGGTGACGCCCGTATAGACCGTATGGCGACTGCCGGAGAGCATTCGCAGCATGCGCGCGGCGTCTTCTTCGTCCTTCGGCTTGCCGAGTATTTTGCCGCCTATGCTGACGACCGTGTCCGCGGCGACGACGACGCTGTCCGCAAATATTGCGGCCGCCGCCTCCGCCTTTCGCCGCGACAAAACGGCGACAAGCTCGCCCGGGGAAAGCTCCTCCGGAGCGCTTTCGTCGACGTCCGTCGCGTACACGGTGAAGCTGAGCCCGAGCGAGGTCAGAAGATCGCGCCGCCTCGGCGACGCCGAGGCAAGGACTATGTTTTTCACCTTATTTTATTCCGGTGGAGCCGAATCCGCCCTCTCCGCGCTCCGTTTCGTCGAGCGCCTCGACCTCGAAGAGCTCCGCGCGGTAGATCGGGATTATCATGAGCTGCGCTATCCTGTCTCCGGGGTGGACGGTGAACACGGACGAGCCGTGATTCTTGAGCACGACGCAGAGCTCGCCCCTGTAATCCGGGTCGATGAGTCCGATCCCGTTTGCGAGAGCGATGCCGCGCTTTGAGGCAAGCCCGCTCCTCGCGCAGACGACGGCGGCGCACCCGTCCGGCACCTCTATCGCAAGCCCCGTCGGGATAGACTTTATTTCGCTGACCGCCATCGTTATGCACGTGTCTCCGCAGTAGCGCAGATCGAGCGCGGCGGCGCCCGCCGTCGCGTATGCGGGCACCTCCGCGTCCGCTCTCAGTTTTTTGAACATCAGTTTTTTGTTTTCCATGGTCTTTTTCCTTTTCTGCTGCTTTTCTATCTGATTCGGCGCACCGGCGTTCTGCTCGGCGCCCCGAGCCTGTAGCTCTCAATGACGCTGTCCGTCTCGTCCCGGCTCTCGGTCGTGAATATAAAATGCCACGCCGAGCACCCCATGCCGTAAAGCACGTCCTTTTTGTCCGCCATATAGACCGGGACGCTGTTGTATATGACGTTTCGGCACCCCTCGCCGTATATCGGGAATTCGACGCCGCGCCTGTCCCGGAGGACGGCCGGGCCCCGCCCGCATATACATTTATCGCCCGAAACGGCGCGGATTATGCAGCGCTCCGTCACCATCAGCGGCAGCCGCCCGTATACGATCGCCGAGGTCGGCACGTACCGCGAAATATCCTCCGCCTGCCTCGCCGTCGTCTCCGGCGACAGCGTCACGAGCTCCGCGCCCGCCTCATTTGCGAGCAGCGCCGAGCACGTGTTGCAGACGTTATACCTGTGCCCGGCAACGATGTGCAGCGGCGCGTCTATGAGGCGGCGCTGCCCCGCGTTCGCAAGGATCGCCGAGCGCGCCCCGGCGGCGACGGCGTCGCGCACCGCGCGCCGGACGTTCTCTTCCTCGTCGTCATAGACGACGGCGGGCATTACAAAGCCGTCCGCCTCCCCGCCGTACCTTTTGAGGGGGACATATATCATATCAAAAAATTCGCGCGCTTGCAAGCTGATATTTTCGGGCGTCCGAAATTCCGCCGTCAAAAGCGGCTCGCCGCAGCGCTTTTCCATAGGTTTTCCCCACGGCGCGGCAGCCTTTCCCGAGAGCCGGGGCACCCTGTCCGGATCCGTCAGCGCCGATATCGCGCGCCGCCTCAGCTCGTTTATCGCGGACGCCGTCATCATGGCGCCGTCCCCGACCGCGATGTCGAAAACCGTTCCGTCCCCGACCGCGTATTCGGTCCCGCCGAGCTTTGATAAGCGTTCGCGCACCTCCGCCGCCGTCAGCGGCCTGTTCCTCGCCGCCTCCGGCATCTCCCCCGTCACCGTGACCGTGCGCTCGCCGACCGTCAGCGAGAGCTCCGCCGGCTCCCCGATCATGATGCGGCACCGTATGCGCCGGATCACGACCTTTTCGGGCTCCGGAATGTCCGCGCGCGTCGCGCGCGTCTCGTCCTTGTCCTCGTCCGTGCGGATACCGAGCATCGCGTTCGGGTCTTTTTTGACCGCGCGCGTAAAATACGCGTCCGTAAATCCCGAGCGCGAAAAAGCTGACGCGGCCTCCCTGATCTCGTCCGCGTCCGCGTCCCGCCCTTCGTCGAGCAGGCGGCGGTAAAGGGAGGTCACGCGGTAAACATAGTCGGGGCTCTTCATTCTGCCCTCTATCTTCAGCGAGCGAACGCCCGTCCCGATTATTTCCTTTATGTGCCCCGCAAGGCACAGGTCCTTCGGCGAGAGCGGATATCCGCCGTTATACGGCAGCCTGCACGGCTGCGCGCATTCGCCCCTGTTCCCCGACCTGCCGCCGACGACGGAGCTGTAAAGACATTGACCCGACACAGAGACGCAGTTCGCCCCGTGAATGAACATCTCGACCTCTATCGGCGAATCTTTTACGAGCCGCTTTATGTTTTCCGCCGACAACTCCCTCGCGCACACCATGCGCGAAAACCCGAGCGACGAAAAATATTCCGCGTCGCGCGCGCTCGCGCCCGAGCACTGTGTTGACGCGTGCAGCGAAAGCTCGGGAAACTCGCCGTGTATCAGGCGCGCAATGCCTAAGTCCGCGACTATCAGCGCGTCGACGCCGGACGTGTACAGCCGCTCCGCGCAAAAGAGCGCGCCGTCAAGCTCGCGGTCGTAGAGCTGGATATTGAGCGCCGCGTGCGCTGCCACACCGTGCGCGTGCAGCTTTTTTATCGATTCCGAAAGCTCGTCGTCTCGGAAATTTCTTGCTCCCATTCTCGCGTTGTATGCGGACGCGCCGAAATACACCGCGTCCGCACCCGCGGCGACCGCCGCAGACAGCGCCTCGGGGGAGCCTGCCGGTGCGAGCAGCTCCGGGAGCTCTCTCACTCGGCAAGCCCGAGCTTGTGCTTGAGCTCGGTGTTCTCTTCCTTGAGCCTGTTCACGTTCGCGGAGTAGAGCGCCACCTGCGCCTCAAGATTCTTGAGCCGCTTGTCGAGTCTCGCGCGCTCGCAGTTGTACTCGAGCGCGCAGAGGATCGCCGCTTCTGTCTTCGTGCAGCGCGGATTGTGCGCCACCATGGTATTTATCTTGCTGTCAAGCTCTCCGACGACGTAGTTTACGAAATCCTCGTTTTCGTCCGTTTTTACCGTCATAGCGATGCCCGCTATCTCAATGTCGTACTTCTCCATCGTGTCAACACTCCTATGTATTGTTTTTTCTCCCGCCCGCCGGTCGGTACTTGAAAACCGCAGCGAGGTGTTATATAATATGCATGTACGCCCCGCTCTCATGTGGGCGCAGTACGGGAGCATACTACACTATATTATAATATATTTGGCGCCTTATTGGAATAGATTTTGAGAAATTTTTCGTCCCAATTTGCACCGAGGTCGGAAAATTGCGCATGATCGCGCCGAAACGGAGAAAAAATATGGAAAACTACAGGCGGGTAATACTTTGCAAATACGGCGAGGTCGCCCTCAAGGGCGCGAACAGGCCGCAGTTCGAGCAGACGATGATGAAGGACCTGCGCCGCCGCGCAAAGCGCGTCGGCAATTTTGAGATATACGCGGCGCAGAGCACCGTTTACATCGAGCCGTGCGGCGAGGACGACGATATCGACGAAATGTACCGCGAGGCGGAGCACGTCTTCGGGTTTTCGGGCCTTTGCGTCGCCGCAGTTGCGGAAAAGGATATCGGCGATATTCGCCGCGTCGCCGCGGGATACGTCCCCGCCTCAGTCGGCGGCGCGCGGACGTTCAAGGTCGAGGCAAAGCGCGCCGACAAGCGCTTTCCGATGAAGTCGCCCGAGATCGCCGCCTCCGTCGGCGAGGCGATCCTCGACGCCGCGCCCGCGCTCACGGTCGATCTGCACTCGCCGGACGTCGTTGTGACGGTGGAGGTCCGCGAACGCGGCGCCTACATTCACGCGGGGCAGGAGCGCGGCGCAGGCGGGCTCCCCGCCGGGACGAACGGGCGCGCGCTCTTGCTGCTCTCCGGCGGCATCGACAGCCCCGTCGCCGGGTATATGATGATGAAGCGCGGCGTCACCGTTGACGCGGTCCACTTCGAGAGTATACCCTACACAAGCGAGCAGGCGCGTGACAAGGTCCTCGCCCTCGCCTCAATCCTGACGGACTGGTCCGGCGAGATACGCGTCCACGTCATCTCCGTCACGCATATACAGGAGGTCCTGCGCGACAACTGCGACAACGACTATTTCACGATCCTTCTGCGCCGGTTCATGATGGCGCTCGCCGACAGGACGGCGAGGCACACGGGCGCGCAGGCGCTGATCACGGGCGAAAGCCTCGGTCAGGTCGCGAGCCAGACGATGCACGCCCTCTCGGCGACGGATATCGTTACCTCGCTCCCCGTCTTCCGCCCCTGCATCGGCATGGATAAGGAGGAGATAATCACCGTGTCGCGGAAGATAGGCGCGTTTGACACCTCTATTCTGCCGTATGAGGACTGCTGCACTGTCTTCACGCCGCCCCACCCGAAAACGCGCCCCGAGCTCTCAAAGGTCGAGGAGCAGGAGGCAAAGGTCGACTTCGCCGCCCTCGCAGACGAGGCGTGGGCAACGCGCCGCCTCTACTACATCAGGAGCGGCGAGCCTCCCCGCGAATACGCGGCAAATTGATGAATGTGTTTGATCCGGGGGAAGTGCCTTTTGAAAAAGGCACTTCCCCCGGGCCCCTATCTTCAAAACTTTTTATTGACTGTGTTGAGACGGCGCGAACCGAGATAGAGCGCGCAGCGTGCGCTCGACCGGGCGTAGATACAGGCGGCGCAAGGAAATTCTACTGCCGGTAGAGTCCGTTTTCGTCCTCTCTACCGGCGCGGAATCACGCGTCGAGCCGGGAACGCGTCAAGTAGGTTGATAACTGCGGCCGCACGGGGTACAATATGTGTACGCCAAAAAAAGGCAGCGAGGTCAAATCAAATGGTAAACGCAGTCAAACGCACAAAGCTCGCCGACCGCAAGCTCCCGGATTACACGCGCGGCGAGGAACGCTTTAATATGATATCCCACATCGTCGGCGCCGCCGTCGGCATATTCGCGCTCGTCGCGTGCGTGCTCGTCTCCGTCATGCACGGCGACGTCTGGGCAACGGTCAGCTCGGCGATATACGGCGCGTCTCTCATTCTTTTATATACGAATTCGAGCGTATATCACGGGCTCTATCCGTGCATGGCGAAAAAGGTCATGCAGGTCATCGATCACTGTACGATCTATTTTCTGATCGCCGGAACGTACACGCCCATCGTCTTAACGCGACTCCGCCGCTTCTCCCCCGGCTGGGGCTGGACGATATTCGGGCTCGTTTGGGGATTCGCCGTCCTCGGCTGCGTGTTCACCGCGATAGATTTGAAAAAATACGGCAAATTCTCGATGGCGTGCTATATCGGAATGGGGTGGTGCATCGTCATCGCGCTGAAACCGATGCTCTCCTGCGTCCCGTTCGAGGCGTTCCTCTATATCCTTGCGGGCGGCATCGCGTACACCGTCGGCGCCGTCCTCTACGGCATCGGCGCAAAGCACCGGTATATCCACTCCGTCTTCCACATCTTCGTAGTGCTCGGCAGCGTCCTACAGCTCGTCGGCATACTATGCTACATCATCTGATATACTATCCGGCACCGTAAAAAGCCTCGGGACGGACCCGTCTGTTGGTCCGTCCCCTTTTTATATTCCGACGGTGACAGCGATACTGTAGACCGCGAAGGACGCGAGCCACGCGAACAGGAGCCCGGCGGCGAGGCCAAAAACCGTCATTTTCGTCCCGGCCTCGCCGCGTATCGCCGCGACGGCGGACGCGCACGGCGTATAGAGGAGCGTGAACGTCAGGAACGAGAGCGCCGATGCGGGCGTGAAAATGCTGCCGACGCCGCCCTCCCCCGCGAGCACCGCGAGCGTCCCGACGACGGCCTCCTTCGCCGACAGCCCGGAGACGAGCGCCGCGGACGCGCGCCAGTCCCCGAATCCGAGCGGCGCGAATATGGGCGCTGTCAGCCTCCCGACGGCGGCAAGTATGCTCTTGTCGCTATCCGAGGTGATATGCAGTCCCGTATCGACCGCCGACAGCAGCCACACGGCGACCGAGGAAAGAAAAATTATCCCGAACGCGCGCGACAAAAATTCCTTCGCCCGCCGCCCGAGCGCGCGCAGGACGTTTTTTGCCGTCGGCAGCCGCCACGGCGGCAGCTCGAGTATATATTCGCCCTCGCCCCGCCCGGGGTAAATTTTTTTCATGACCGCCGCCGCGAAAACGGCGGTGAGCACGCCTGCAAAGTATAAGGCGCAGGTCAAAACGCCCCTCCGCGCCGGGAAAAAGTACGACAGCAAAAGCGCGTATATCGGTATCTTCGCGCCGCAGCTCATATACGGCACGAGCAGCGCCGTGACGCGCCTGTCCCTCCGCGTCGGCAGCGTCCGCGACGCCATCGCCGCCGGCACGCTGCACCCGAACCCGAGCAGCAGCGGAACGACGCTTTTTCCGGACAGCCCGAGCCTGCGGCACGGCGCGTCCATTATGAACGCGACCCGCGCCATATATCCCGTGTCCTCGACGAGCGACAGAAAGAAAAACAGCGTCACGACGAGCGGCAGAAATCCGACGACGGCGCCGACGCCCGCCAGCGCCCCGTCCGTGACGAGCGAGGCAAGGAACGGCGCGACCTCCGCCATCGCCATAGCTGCCACCGCAGCATCTGTCAGCGCCCCGAAAATCGCGGAGCACAAGTCCGAAAGCCGCCCGCCTATCATCTCGAACGTCAGATAAAACACCGCGGACATCACGAGCGCGAATATCGGATATGCTGCCGCCCCGAGCGCCGCCCCGTCGAGCCGGGACGGCGGCGCGGGCCGTATGCGCACGCACTCCCCGCAGACCTTGTCCACGAACGCGTATCTCGCCGCCGCGGACGCGGCCTCAATGTCGAGCCCGACCTCGCGCTCGAGCCTTCGCACGCACCCCGTCACCCGCCGCGACGCCTCCGCCCCGAGCGCGAGCGACGAAAGCACGTCCGCGTCTCCCTCCGCCGCGAGGGACGCGGCGAAGGACGGCGGTATTCCGGCGCTCGCCGCCCTCTCCCGGACCGCGTCCTCGATGCGCATGACCGCCCTGCCGTATGCTGTATTCTCCATACGTGCCGCGCACGTTTTCCCGGACCCGGCGCAAGAGATCGCCGTCAAAAGGAGCTCCTCCACCCCCTCGGAGCTCCTTGCGGAGACCGCCCTGACCGGGACGCCGAGCAGCGCCTCCATTCGCCCCGTATCAATGCCGCCCCCGCGCTCCCTCGCCTCGTCTATCATGTTGAGCGCCACGACCGTCGGTATCCCGAGCTCCAATATCCGGCTCGTCAGATACAGCCCGCGCTCCGGGCACGTCGCGTCCACGACGTTTATGATCCCGTCCGGGCGCTCGTTCAGTATATATTCCCGCGTGACGCGCTCCTCCTCCGAATACGGGCGGAGCGAATAGACGCCCGGCAGGTCTACGAGCTCGCACTCGCCGCCCGCCGTCTTTATCGCGCACGCCTCCGCGTCAACGGTGACGCCGGGAAAATTGCCGACGCGCCGATCCCGCCCCGAAAGCGCGTTATACAGCGTTGTTTTTCCGCAGTTCTGATTCCCCACAAGCGCAAGCCGCACAGATACGCCCCCTTTATTTTATCTTATCGCGACCGTCTCGGCCGCATCGCGCCGCAGCGTCAAAAGATAGCCGCGCAGCGCGACCTCGACAGGCCCGCCGAACGGCGCACGCCTGATGACGCGCACCTCCGTTCCCGGCACGAACCCGAATTCGAGCAGCCGCCGCCGCAGCGCGCCGCTGCCGCCGACGGACACAACGGTGTGCCTCTCCCCCGTTCTTGCCTCGCCGAGCGTCATATGCGCCTCCCGACAGGTGATATACACTTCCATATATATGAAACGCCCCCGCGCGCTACAACAGCGGCGGGGGTGCGGCGAAAAGTTAAACAAATCTTAATAAATGTATACTTGTCTTTTAAAATTTTTTATGTTACCATAGACACGAAATAATAAAGAAAGGCAAGCCCCGATGTACAACATACTCATCTGCGACGACGAGCCCGACATAGTTTCCGCGCTCGAGATATATCTCTCCTCGGAAGGTTACGGCATATTCCGCGCCGCAAACGGCGAGGAGGCGCTCGCCGTCATTCGCGAAAACGACATAAATCTGCTGCTCCTCGACATAATGATGCCTGTCAAAAACGGGCTTGAGACGCTGCACGAGCTCCGGCGAATGAGCAACATTCCGGTCATAATGATAACGGCAAAGAGCGAGGACGCGGACAAGATCCTCGGCCTCGACCTCGGCGCCGACGACTATATAACGAAGCCCTTCAACCCGATGGAGGTCAAGGCGCGCGTCCGCTCGCAGCTCCGCCGCTATATGCAGCTCGGCGCAAAGACCGCCGAGGCGGAATATATCCTCGCCGTAGGCGGGATCCGCCTCGACGAACACTCGCACGCCGTCACACTCGACGGAGACGAGGTGACGCTGACGCCGACGCAGTATGAGATACTCCGCTATTTCATGAAAAACACGGACCGTATCCTCACCCCCGCGGACATATACCGCGCCGTCTGGGGAGAGGAGCCATACGGCGCCGAGAGCACCGTCGCCGTACATATCAGGCATCTGCGCGAAAAATTAGAGATCAACCCCTCATACCCGCGCTATATCCGCGTCGTGTGGGGGCACGGATATCTGATGCCGAAAAAGAAATGAGGTGGCAATAACAAGGTGAAAAAGATAAAAGAAAACGCCGCGTGCAGAGTTCTCGCCGTCCTGCTCGCCGCGGCGGCGCTGACCGCCGCCGTCGCGTCGACCTGGCTGCTCATCATGATGGGCGGCATCGGCGCATACACCGACCCCGGTTCGGTCATAAAAAAGCTCGAGCGGGGGTGCGTGGACGACGATTACTGGGAAGTGCTCGAGATCTTCAACGAAGTTGCCGAGCGCCCGCTCTCCGACAGCGACGCGGCATACGCTGAGCTTGCGTCAAGGATAAGTGCATACTCGGAAAAAGGCGACTGCCTGGTCGAGGTCAAGATCGGCTCTCAGTATATAACCGACACGCTCTCGGAATGGCCGGACAGCGAAACATTTCAGTACGAAAATGTGGTCAACAGATTTTACGGGCCGTCGGTCCCGTGGTTTCTCGTCGATCAGGTCACCGGCGAGCCCTACGTCGTCACCATTCGCATGATGGTAAAGAACTCCGCCAAGTCGCGCGAAATTTTCGCGTCGCGCAGCGCGGCATCGTTTATGACGGATCACAGAACGCTCGTCGCCGTGCCGATAGTCGCCGCCGCGTCGGCCTTGCTTTTCTCGCTCCTTTTCGCGTTCACGCTGTCCGCCTCGGGGCACAGAAAGGGCTCCGACACAGTCGAGCTCTCGCTCTTTGACCGCGTACCGTTCGACCTTGTATTCGCAGTTTCTGCGCTGCTCGCCGCCGCCCTTTTATACCCGCTCGGCAGCGCCGTCTCCGACATATACAACTTCAGATATGAATCGGACGCGTCGCTGCTCGCCGCTCAGATCTGCTTTTTCCTCGTCGTTTTCGCTCTCGCGCTGCTCGCCGTGATCATTTGCGCCACAGCATCTGTCCGCGTAAAGTGCCGCACGATTTTGAGCTGCAACGTCATAACTTATGCTGCCCGTCTGCTCTCCCGCGCCGTGATGGCGATACCGATCGTGTGGAGGACGCTGCTCGCCTCGGTCGCCGCCGCCGCCGTGTCGCTGTATCTCGTCGCTCGTTCGTATATGAGCTCCGTTCCGATCATTCTCCTGCTCATTCTGTGGGCAGCGGTGACGGTGCTGCTCTCATATAACGCGTACTGCCTGCACCGGCTGCGCGCCGCGGGAAAAAGGATCGCCTCCGGCGACCTCTCACACCGCATCGACACAAAGGGGCTTCACGGAGACTACCTCCGCCACGCCGAGGACCTGAACAACATCGGAGTCGGGATCGAAACGGCGGTCGAGGAGCGAATGAAGAGCGAGCGCTTTCGCACGGAGCTTATCACAAACGTCTCCCACGACATAAAGACGCCGCTCACCTCTATCATCAACTACGTTGACCTTCTGAGGTCGCCCGGCCTCGATGAGGAAACGGCAAAGTCGTATCTTGACGTGCTCGACCGCCAGTCTCAGTCGCTGCGCCGGCTCACCGAGGACCTTATTGAAGCGTCGAAGGCGTCCTCCGGGACGCTCCCGGTCGAGCTTTCGCCGGTCGGGCTCGGCGTCCTCGTCTCGCAGGCGGCGGGCGAATATGAGGAAAAGCTCTCCTCGTCCGGGCTGACGCTCGTTACCCGCGCGCCGTCCGAGCCGATATACGTCATGGCGGACGGCAGGCACACCGCGCGCATTATAGACAATCTGATGTCGAACGTCTGTAAATACGCGATGCCGGGCACGCGCGTCTATATGGAGGTGAAGATCGAGGGCGTCCTTGCGGGCATATCCGTCACAAACGTCTCCCGCGAGCCGCTCAGCGTGGCAGCCGACGAGCTGACCGAGCGCTTTGTCCGCGGAGACGCCTCGCGCCACACGGAGGGCAGCGGCCTCGGCCTTTCGATAGCCTCGAGCCTTGCCGAGATACAGGGCGGCTCCCTCACCGTCAAAACGGACGCCGACCTCTTCCGCGTCACGCTCCTTTTGCAAACGGCATAAAAATATGCGCGGGCCCGCCCGCGCATATTTTTTCAGTTTTCCACCGTCTCAAGCTCATATGTGTAAACGACGGCCTTGTCCCGTTCGACCGTGTACGTTCTGTTCACGACGGCGGAAACAATGATCGAGAGCAGCGAGAGCAAAAGTATCGCGCCCGCGATCACCCCGACCATTATCAAACGGCGCGCCCGCCTGTTTTTTATCGCGAGCTGCTCGTTTATCCTTGCGAGCTGCTCCGCCGTTGACATTGACATCGGCGAAGGCTCTGCCTCTTTATCCCCGAGCAGGCTCACAACGTCCGCATCGAGCGCCGCCGCGAGCCGCTCAAGCATTTCCGCGTCCGGGACGGATAGTCCGCACTCCCATTTTGAGACGGTCTGGCGGACGACGTTCAGCCTCACCGCCAGCTCCTCCTGCGTCATGCCGCGGGACGTGCGGTATCTTTTTATATTGTCGCCAAGCATATATTGACCTCCTTCCGTAAGCCATCATAGGCCTGCGGCGCGCGAAAGTCAAGCAACGCGCGATAACATCGCGCAACGCTCACCGCACGGTGAGCGCATATCCGAATCCGCGCACGGTGCGTATGATCTCCCCGCCGGGCTCGCCCGTCAGCAGCGACAGCTTTCGGCGCAGGTAGTGTACGTATACGTCGCCCGCGTTCGTCTCCTTGCCGCCCTCGCGCCGCGCGACGGTCGAGATCTCCTCGCGGGAAGCGCCCTCCTCGCCGCGCTCGTAAAGCAGCCGCATGACCGCGTACTCCTTCGCCGTCAGCGCCACGCTGTCGCCGCGGTAGGTGACGCGCTTTGACGTCGGGTCAACGACAAGCTCGCCCGCATCCTCCGAGCAGATACGGCGCACCGCAGAGGTGAGCTCCGTGTGCGAAAACGGGCGCCTGAGCTCATGCGCGCGGCCGCCCGGGGACGAAACGATATAAAGCGTTTTTTCGTCCTCTCCTCCCTCGCCCGGGCACGTGTCCGCGTCGATTATGGCGCAGTCCCCGCCGCCGGACACCTCATACCCGGCGTCGCCGAGCCACATTTTCAGAAGGTCGCAGAGCTCCGCATCTTCCGATCTTATCGCGATCCTGCGCATATTCATACCGTCGTTATCCTCGCCTCGACATTCAGCTTTCCGTCCGCCCGGTGCGTGCGCAGAAACCATTCGCCGCGGCTGCCGCACATCGAGACGGAGATCTCGTCGTCAAGCTTTGACTCATTGCTGTAATTTATATATAGCGAGGAAACTCTCGCCTCGCCCGCGCGTATCTCGGGCACGTATCCGCAGAGAAAGCCCGCGTACACGGTGTTGTTCATGTGTCCGTTGACGTCGACGTCCGGATAGTCGACGCGCCGGACGCAGAGCGGCGACGGCTCCATTCCGTCCGGGACGGAAAGCCTGCGCGGCAGCTCCGTTTCGAGCGGCGGCTCCGGCCCGTAAAGCTCGCCGATACTGTCGACGCGCACGATCTTGTGCTCATTAAAATCGTACAGCACCCAGACCGTTTTTGCCTCCGCTATCTTCTCGCCGTCCGCGCCGTATATCATAAAAACGCGCCCGAAGCTGATGCCGCGGCTCTTCTCCGCGAATGTCCTGAGCGTGAACGCGTCCCCGTGGTGCTGTGCGCCGTATATATTGAGCATTATCCGCGAGAGCAGAAACGCCTGTCCGCGCGAGCGCAGCTCGTCCTCCGTCGGGCCCGTGCCAGCCATGTGGCGGTACGCGGTCTCCTGCATATATCTCATCATCGCCGCCGGGCAGAACGTCCCCGTCATGTCGACGTCGAGCGCCGTCACGCGATAATCTTCACTCCAAATCATCGTTTTCTCCGTTTGTTTCAGGAAAATAATAAAAAGCAGGGGACGGTCTGTGCCGTCCCCGATTTTTGCTTATATAGCTTGCGCTTACGCTTTGCCGTTCGAGCCGAGGACGTCGACGATCTTGTGCTCGACCATTGCCTTGATGGCCTCGCGCGCGGGCTTGAGGTACTGGCGGGGATCGAAGTGATCGGGGTGCTCGTTGAAGTACTTGCGTATGGACGCCGTCATGGCGAGGCGCAGGTCGGAGTCAATGTTGATCTTGCATACAGCCATGGACGCCGCGTGACGGAGCTGATCCTCGGGAACGCCGATAGCGCCGGGCATATTGCCGCCGTTCTCGTTGATCTCCTTGACGAACTCCTGCGGGACGGACGACGAGCCGTGCAGCACTATCGGGAATCCGGGCAGGCGCTTTGAAACCTCCTCGAGGATATCGAATCTGAGCTGCGGCTTTGTGCCGGGCTTGAACTTGTACGCGCCGTGGCTCGTGCCGATGGCGATAGCGAGCGAGTCACACCCGGTAGCGCCGACGAATTCCTCGACCTGCTCGGGCTTCGTGTAAGAAGAATCCTCAGCGGAAACCTTGACCTCGTCCTCAACGCCCGCGAGCGTTCCGAGCTCAGCCTCGACGACGACGCCGTGAGCGTGCGCGTATTCAACGACCTTCTTTGTGAGCTCGATATTGTCCTTGAAGCTCTTTGACGAGCCGTCTATCATGACGGAGGTAAAGCCGCCGTCTATGCAGGACTTGCAGAGCTCAAACGTGTCGCCGTGATCGAGATGGACCGCGATCGGAAGGTCAAATCCGGCGGATTCCTGCGCGTCGATGAGGGCAGCCTCGATCAGCTTCATAAGGTATGCGTGCTTCGCATAGTTGCGTGCGCCCTTGCTGACCTGAAGAATGAGCGGGGACTTCTGGGCGATTGCCGCCTCAGTGATGCCCTGAATGATCTCCATGTTGTTTACGTTGAAAGCGCCGACAGCGTAGCCGCCGTTATACGCTTTTGCGAACATTTCTTTTGTTGTTACGAGTGCCATTTTTATATCTCCCTTTTTGGTTTTTCGTTCCACTATGTATTCTAATACATTCGCGTGAAAAAATCAAGTAGCGGATATAATATTTTTGCGCCGCCCCAAAATCGTGCGGCGCAAAAAAGCAGAAAAAAAGAAACCCCGCGAGGGCCGTGCATCCCGGCGATTAGAAACCCTGCTCTCGCAAGGCTGGTATGTCCTCTCGGTCGGCTTTTGAGCTTCCAACGTCCGTCGCGAGCAATAGCTGCCGGCGAGCGGGAGGCCTGCATCGACACCGACTGAAGCCGGACCCCATTTAATCTTTTGTGGGTTTAAATAACCGGGTTGTCACGCACTCCGCAGAGTTCAATATTATTGTACCATACGAACGCCAAAAATAAAATAGGTATTTTTTCACAAAACGAACGCCTCCGATTTAGCTAAAACGTAGAATCGTTCGAGACGATATCGCCCGCCCGTTTATATGCGCTATGACAAACGCTTTTATATATTCGGTTATAAAAGCTTTTGAAAGAAGGGTGCGGGGAGAAAGACTTTTAAAGCGCGTCATAGACGCGCAGAAAAGTTTTCTCCCCGCTCTAAGCTCATATTACTCTCTGTAACCCTCGGCCTGTTTTGTGAACATGGAGGCGTAGATGCCGCCCGCTTTCATGAGCTCGTCGTGTGTGCCTGACTCGGCGGCGTGACCGCCGGAGATGAGGACGATTCTGTCCATCTCGCGGACGGAGGAGAGGCGGTGCGCGATGAGCAGCGTCGTCTTCCCTTCCGCTCCGTTCACTATCGTCTTTGTCATCTCATATTCCGCCAGCGGGTCGAGCGCCGATGAGGGCTCATCGAGCAGGTACAGCCCGAACTCCGTCGTTCTGAGGCGCGTGAGCGCCAGCTTTTGCGCCTCTCCGCCGGAGACGACGACGCCGCGCTCCGAGAATTCCCTCGTCATCTCGCAGCCGGCGTCAACGCCGTTTTTCTCGAGCACCCTGTCGATGCCGAACGTCTTTACGACCGCGTCAAGGTCGCCCTCCGCCTCGTGGCAGAGGCCGATGTTTTCGCGCATCGTCATCGCGTACACGTTCGTGTTCTGGAACGCAACGCCGACGCGCGCACGGAGCATATGCGGGTCGTATTCCTTTATGTTCACGCCGTCGATGAGGATCTCCCCCTCGGTGACGTCGTAAAGTCTTAACAAAAGCTTTAGGAGCGTTGACTTTCCGGCTCCGTTCTCGCCGACTATCGCGAGCCTCTCCCCCGGGGAGACGCGGAGCGACAGGTGGCGCAGCACGAACGGACTTTCATCTGTATACCTGAATCCGACGTCCCTCATCTCGAGCGAAAATGCCCCGCCCGGAACTGTGACACCGCTGCGCTTTGATTCGATAGTTGAAGGCATATCGAAGAACGCCTTTATGCGCTCCGAATATCCCGCGAGCCTGTCATAGTCCTTGACGACTGCCGTAATGTCCCAGAGGTCGCCCGCCAGCTGCCCCGCCGCCATGAACATCGTCACGAGCATCGCGGTGCTCTCGAGCTCGCCGCGGTAAAACGACAGCACGATCAGCGCCATTATCAGAAACTGCGAAAGCTCATAGAGCGCGTAGAGCAGAATATCGAGCCTCAACACCTTTTTCGAATATTTCGCGATGACACCGAGCTTTTTCTCGGACTGCTCGTCGTAGTGGCGGCGGCAGAGCTCCGGCAGGCGCGTCGAGCGCAGGTCGGCGGCGTAATCCTTCATATAAAAGACGCGGTGAACATAGTCGAGGCGCCTGTCATGGGGTATGCACTCCTCGTCGCGCGCGATCTCGTATTTGTTGAGGCGCGCGTTGACGGGGAGACGCAGGCAGGCGTACACCGTCACGATGACTATCGCCCACGGCGAAACGGTCGCTATGACCGAGGCGAGCGTCAGTATGCACATGACGCCGCGAATAAGGTTGTTGCACATATTGACGGCGTCCTGCGACTTTGACGCGAAATTGTCCTGAGCCCATTTATATTTGTCGTAGAACTCGGGATCGTCGATGCAGGCGTAATCCGTCGCCTCCGCCTTGTCATACACGAGCCTGCGTATTTTCAGCCTCGCGCGCTCGCTGCCGACCTTGTCGAGCAGCTCCCAATAATAATCCGATATCGAAAACGTCGCAAACGAGACGAAATACAGCCCCGCCGTCAGCAAAAGCACATACGCGATCCCGTGACCCGCGTCAAGCGCGTTGACAACGACCTGCGGCGTATAGATGTAGAGCAGGTCGCGCAGCGGCCATATGATGCCGTTGTGTATGAGCCCGTATATGATGACCCACTTGCCGTACTTCCAGAACGGCGAGATGAGCCAAAATATATTTTTTGTCTTTTTAAAAAATTTTTTCATTTTTACCGATCTCCTTTCATTATTCGTACAAAACGAATGAGGCGACGATCGGCAGAGTCCCGAAGCTATCGCCTCATCTCATGTTCCGACAGCGCCGCGGCGCCCCATTTTTCCGTATGTGTTCTTCAAATAATTTTCCGATGCTCATCGTAAATTCTCCTTTCCTTCAAACATTTGCCGTCGTCTATTCTAAAACAAAAAATCCGCGCCGTCAACGCGGATTTATCAAATAAACTATCGTCTGCGGCAACATGAACTCAACCGCCGGTTGTAAAAGTGTGCGGATCGGTTACGGCGAGCCGGGGGGAGTGCCTTTTAGGAAAGGCACCCCCCGGTCCCTCTTCTTCAAAACTTTTTACTGTTGGTCAGCCTTTAAATAAACGGTCACGCTCTCGCCGTCCCGGCGGCTGCCGGTCAGATTGAGGCCCGCGCGCATGAGCGTGCTGCCGAGATAACGCCTGCCGTCCCCGTCCGTATACGTGCGGTCCGGGTCGAGCCCCGCGAGCCTGACGAACGAAACGGGCGCTATCATCGTCCTCATGCGGACGTATGTAAAGAGCGCCTCCTCCCTGTCCGGCGTCACGTACATCCACGCGGCAACGTCCCCGTCCGGCGGGACGAGCCTATAGAGGTCACCCTCCATGACGATGCGGCGGTGCGCCTTGTATTCCGCGATCTGCCGCCTCACCTCCTCGCGCTCGCGGTCGGATAGCGCGGTCGGGTCGAGCTCGTAGCCGAAAACGCCCGCCGCCGCAACGTCGCCGCGCGTTCTGAGCGGCGTCCGCCTCCCGGTCTGATGGTTCGGGGACGCCGAGACGTGGCAGCTCATCGTGCACGCCGGGTACGCGATAGACGTCCCATACTGTATCTTTATCCTTTCGAGCGGGTCCGTGTCGTCGCTCGTCCAGTACTGCGGGAAATAGTGCAGCATCGCGGGGTCATATCTGCCGCCGCCCGACGCGCACCCCTCAAACAGCACGTCCGGGAAGGCCTTTTGCAGCCTCTCTATGACCTCGTAGAGCCCGAGCACATAGCGGTGAAAGACCTCGCCCTGCCTGTCGCCCGGCAAGAGCGGCGACGAATACTCGGTCAGGTTGCGGTTGAAGTCCCACTTGACGTATTCGATATTCGCCGACGAGAGCACGGACGAGAGCGAATCCACGATATAGTCCCGGACGTCCGCGCGCGAAAGATCGAGTATATACTGATGGCGCGCAATAGACATGTCGCGCCCATCGGTCCGTATGCACCACTCCGGGTGCGCGCGGTAGAGGTCGCTGTCCCGGCTCGCCATTTCCGGCTCGAACCACAGCCCGAGCCCGAGTCCGAGCGCGTTCACGCGCTCCGCGAGCAGAGAGAGCCCGCCCGGCAGCTTTTCCTCGTTCGCGACCCAGTCCCCGAGGGACGAGGTGTCGTCATTCCGGCGGCCGAACCAGCCGTCGTCCACAACGAGCATATCTATTCCGAGCTCCACCGCCGACCTCGCTATCGAGACGAGCTTTTCCGTGTCGAATCCGAAATAAGTCGCCTCCCAGTTGTTGACGACGACGGGGCGCGGCACATTCAGCCACTTTTTTTCGAGCAGATGCTCACGGTAAAAGCGGTGCAGCGCGCGGGACATGCCGCCCTCGCCGCGGTCCGAATATACCATCACCGCCTCGGGCGTGCAAAAATCCTCGCCCGGCTCGAGCTTCCACGAAAACCCCACGGGATTTATACCGACAAGGATGCGCGTGAGCCCGAAAGCGTCCACCTCCGCGTCTATCGAGAAATTC
>CANROT010000029.1 GCA_947632285.1 uncultured Clostridia bacterium | reverse complement strand
CCTCTTCAATGACTCTGCCGCCGTCCGCTCCGGCGCCCGGGCCGAGCTCGATGATATAGTCGGAGGCGGCGAGCACCTGCGTGTCGTGGTCGACGAGCACGACGGTGTTCCCGTCCGCGACAAGATCGTTCATCACGCCGACGAGCCCCTCGATATTTGACGGGTGCAGCCCTATCGACGGCTCGTCAAGCACGTACAGCACGCCCGTCGTCCTGTTGCGCACCGACCTTGAAAGCTGCGTCCGCTGGCGCTCCCCCGTCGACAAAGTTGAGGACGCGCGGTCGAGCGAGATATATGAAAGTCCCAGGTCGACAAGCCTTTTCGCGACCGCGAAGAAGGATTCGCAGATGCTCTTCGCCATCGGCCGCATATATTCGGGCAGCGACTCCGGCACGCCCGCGACCCAGACGATGAGCTCCGAGAGCGTCATTTTGCACGCGTCTGCGAGCGAGATGCCGCGCAGCCTCGGCGCGCGTGCGCGCTCGGAGAGGCGCGTTCCGCCGCAGTCCGGGCAGTCATCTTGTTTTAAGAATTTTTCGACGCGCTTCATTCCGGACTCGTCCTTGACCTTTGAGAGCGCGTTTTCGACCGTGTAGACGGCGTTATAGTACGTGAAGTCGAGCTCGCACGCCTCCTCCGTCTTCTTCGACCTGTAAAATATGTGCTTTTTCTCCGCCGGGCCGTCAAACACGATATCGCGCTCCGCCTCCGTCAGCTCCGAAAAAGGAATATCCGTGCGGACGCCCATCGCGCGGCAGACGTCCGTCATCAGCGACCACATCAGCGAGTTCCAGGGCGCGACCGCGCCCTCGTCTATCGAGAGCGTCTCGTCCGGCACGAGCGTCGACCTGTCGACGGTGCGGACAACGCCTGTCCCGCCGCATGTCGGGCACGCGCCCTGACTGTTGAACGCGAGCTCCTCCGCGCCCGGCGCGCGCACGCGCTCCCCGCACACGGGGCAGAATATCGGCTTCTCCGCCGCGACGTCGAGCGTCGGCTCAAGATAATGCCCGTTCGGGCAGACGTGGCACGAGAGGCGCGAGAACATCAGCCGCAGACTGTTTAAAAGTTCCGTTGACGTCCCGAACGTGCTCCTTATCCCCGGGACGCCCGGGCGCTGCCGCAGCGCGAGCGACGCCGGGATATAGCGCACGTCGTCGACCTGCGCCTTCATCGCCTGCGTCATTCTGCGCCTCGTATACGTGGAGAGCGATTCGAGATACCGCCTCGACCCCTCGGCGTAGAGCACGCCGAGCGCGAGGGACGATTTGCCAGAGCCGGAGACCCCGGCGATCCCGACGATTTTGCCGAGCGGTATGTCAACGTCTATATTTTTGAGATTATGCACTTTTGCGCCGCGCACCTCGATGTTCCGCGGCGCTCCCTGTTTTTCGTTCACTTTACCGTCTCCTTGTTTGATATTATAAAGCACGGCGGGAAAACGATCACCCCCGCCGTGCCGGTATTCAAGTATGTCAGCCGAAGAATCTGACCGCGATGATCGCCGCGCCGAGCACCGTGAGCACGACGCCGACCGCGCGGTTCAGCGTTGCCGGGCTCGCCTTGTTTGCAAAGAGCGCCGCTATCCTCGCCCATATGAGCGTAAAGACGACGCACAGCAGGAGGCAGAGCAGATCCGGCATACCGCCGATCGCAAAATGGCTGACGGCGCCGGTCAGCGCCGTGAACGTCATGATAAACACGCTCGTGCCGACCGCGGTCTTCAACTCGTACCCGAGCACGCTCGTCAGAAGGAGCAGCATCATCATTCCGCCGCCCGCGCCGACAAAGCCGCATATGAACCCGACGACGGCGCCGCTCAGAACGGAGCCGATGATCTTCCGCTTTTTGCTGACGTTCTCCATCGCCTCTTTCGTCGTCATTATCGGCTTTGCGATGAATTTTATGCCGAGCAGCATCGTCATGAAGACGGAAAAGCTGCCCATCGTCGTGTTCGGCACAAGGCTCGCGGCAAAGCTGCCCACGAGCGTGAACACCATGACGGTCGCCATCATCAAAAGGCCGTTTTTTATGTCAAGATTCTTGTTTTTCCCGTATGTATACGCGCTGACGGCAGATGCAAGCACGTCGCTCGCGAGCGCTATCCCGACCGCCTCATATGCCGGCATGCCGAGAAACGTGATGAGCATCGGGCTGATGACCGCCGCCGCGCTCATACCGGCAAATCCGGTCCCGAGCCCGGCGCCGAGCCCGGCGAGAAAGCATATCAGTACGGTAAAAAAGATCGCCATAAGTATATCCCCCGATCGATGCGGGAAATATTTTACCACATTCGCATCAGAGCTGTCAATCCTGACTGTCCTGAAATTCCATGTTCGCGAATATCTTTTTCATTCTGTCGTCCGGGAACCGCTCGTCGAAGAATTCGCCGACGGCGCTGTAAGGCTCGATCCCTTCCGTTCTGCGGGACCAGCGCGTCAGCGCGCCGACCGTCATGAACGAATCAAAGACGAAGAACACGAGCAGCACCCACGTGACGGCTTTGCCCCATACGTTCGGGATCTTCAGTATGAGCTTCGCCATGACCGGGTAAATGTGCTTTATCCAGAGCACGCCGAGGACGCCCCAGAAGATCGAGTAAAGCAGACATATCCTGCCGTTGAGATTGAAGGGCTGGCTGCTGTAATCCCACGAGCGCGTGCCGAACGCCGCCTCCTGCGCCCACGAGCACACGTATTCGACCACGCTGCCGACGAGCATTCCGCCGAGGAACGATATCGAGGAGCCGCGGTTGCGGAAGCGGTAAAGGAATACGGTCAAAACGACCGCGCCCGCGCCGTAAAGCAGATTGAACGGCCCGTACACGAGCCCCGAGCGGCTCTCAAAGTACCCCTTGTTCACAAGGCACCACAAAAGCTCGATTATAACGCCCGCAAAGCTGCCGACAAAGCCTATCAGCAGTATCTTATAGATATTCAGCCCCTTTGCAAACGAGTCCGAAACGCTCTCAGCGTAGTCTATCTCCGCATTCGAAGGGCGCAGCTCTATCTTCTTTTTCTTTCCCTGCTTTTTTATGTCCTTCATACGGGCGTGGAACTCGTCGTTTACCCTGTACATCTCAAGGCTCGCCCGCCCGATGTTTGCGGTCGCGCGGCGCAGAGACGACGCGTGCTCGCGAATTTTTTCCGAGTCCGGTTCGTCAAGCATCTGCGGATACATCGCCGCCGCCTCTTTCTCCGCTTCCGATACCGCCTCGAGCAGACGCAGACTTTCGTCTTCTATTTTCGAAACGGTGCCGCTTTTTTCTTCACTCATGTGTTTTTTCCTCCTGTTTTGACATATTACACGCTATTATACACCATTCTTCACGATTTTACAAACAAATTATCAATATTCGGTCAACACAGTCTCAATTATGATTGACTTAATACATTTTTCGCCCGGCGGCCCTTGAATATTTCATAAAAGCGTGTATAATGTTATTAAATATACTGCGGCACCCGGGGGAATATTATGAAAAAACAGGAAACGCTTACCGCGCCGAAGCTCGGCTTCGGTCTTATGCGTCTGCCGAAGAATGCGGACGGCAGCATCGATATCGAACAGACAAAAACGATGGTAGATATGTTTTTGGGCGCGGGATTTACATATTTTGACACCGCATATGTCTATGACGGCGGCGCGTCCGAGGCGGCGGCGAAAGCCGCGCTCGTCGACAGATATCCGCGCGAAAGCTACACGCTCGCCACAAAGCTGAACGCATGGATGGCGGCGCGTGACGAGGCGAGCGCGAAGCAGCAGTTTTACACGAGCCTTGAGCGCACGGGCGCCGGGTACTTTGATTTTTATCTGCTCCACGCGCTCCAGCGCGCGAACTACAAGGTATATGACGACTACCGCCTCTGGGACTTTATCGCCGAGCAAAAGGCGCTCGGCAGGATCAAAAACTGCGGCTTTTCGTTCCACGCGGACCCGGAGCTTCTGGAGGAGCTTCTGACCGCGCACCCGGAGGTCGACTTCGTCCAGTTACAGATAAATTACGCGGACTGGGAGAACCCGGGCGTTGCCTCGCGCCGCTGCTGGGAGACTGCCCGTGCGCACGGCAAACCCGTTGTGATAATGGAACCCGTCAAGGGCGGCGCGCTCGCCGACCCGATCCCCGCCGTGCGCGAGATACTCCGCGCCGCCGATCCGGAGGCGTCCCTCGCCTCATGGGCGGTCCGCTTCGCCGCCTCGCTTGACGGGGTGCTGACCGTGCTCTCCGGCATGTCGAGCGTCGCGCAGATGGCGGACAATATTTCATATATGAAAGACTTTCGCCCGCTCTCGGAGAGCGAGCGCACCGTCATCGCCGCGGCGCAGGACGCGCTCAACGCTGACCGCTCCGTCATTCCCTGCACCGGGTGCCGCTACTGCGTTGACGGCTGCCCGTCGAACATACCGATACCGGATATATTCAAGATCGCCAACAGGCAGCGCGGCAACGAGGCCTTCCGCGGCAGGCGCGAATATACGATAGTCACGACCGGAAAGGGCCTTGCCTCCGACTGCATCGGGTGCGGACAATGCGTCGACGCGTGCCCGCAGCAGATAGACGTCACCGCCCGCCTGCGCGACTGCGCGGAACGCTTCGAAAAGGCATAAAATTCTAAAAGGGGCTGCCCCGCCCCGGCGGCGGGGTCATCATAATGATACCGAAAAGATTTTTGTTTCCCATCATATTCGGCCTTGCGCTGACGGCGTATACCGTGTTCACGCTGCTCGACACGTTCGTGATCCCGAGCGACATCGTATATCCCGACGAGCTCGAGCGGATCACGGCAGCGCGCACAGAGCCATCGGCGCCGCCCGTCACATCTCCGGGCGAGACAACGGCGCCGGTCACGGACACGCCGACCGGCTTGCCGGAAACGACCGCTACCATGCCGCATGAAACAGGGCACGAGACAGAGCCCGAGACCGAGCCCGAGACGGAACCGGAAACGGAGCCCCCGCCGCCGCCCGAGCCGATAATAACGGAAAACAGCTATATCAGCGCCGAATTCTCCGTGACGCTCACGCAGATGCGCGAGTATGACACGGATATATATGTCGCGGACGTCGTCCTGTCGGACGCCTCCTATCTCCGCGCGGGGCTTGCCGGAGGCGTGTTCGGGCGCAATATCAGCGGGAAGACCTCGCAGATCGCCGAGGAATGCGGCGCCGTCATCGCCATAAACGGCGACTACTACGGCTTTCGGTCGTCGGGCTATGTCATGCGCAACGGCTATCTTTACCGCGATATCGCGCGCACCGGCAAAATGAGGGACGCCCTCGCGGTGTACAGCGACGGGCAGTTCAGGATCGTGAGCGAATCGAACGTCAGCGCCGGGGAGCTCGCGGAGGGCGGCGCCTTGCACATATTCTCATTCGGCCCCGGCCTCATCGTCGACGGGAACATAGCCGTTGACGAAAAAAGCGAGGTCGAATACTCGCTGCAAAGCAACCCGCGCACCGCGATAGGGCAGCTCGGACCTCTGCACTACGTCCTGATCGTTTCCGACGGGCGCACGGGCCGGAGCGCCGGGCTGACGCTTTTGGAGCTTGCCGAGTTCATGAAGGGGCTCGGCTGCGAGAACGCATATAACTTTGACGGCGGCGGCTCCTCGACGATGTGGTTCATGGGGAGGGTCGTCAATGTTCCGTCCGACTGGGGCGGTGAAAGGAGCGTGAGCGACATTGTCTACATCGGAAAAAATTAAGCGCACGTTCGGGGTCAAAGTATACCTGCCCGTCACCGTCTTCTGCCTTTTGTTCTTCCTTATATATGACCGCTTCTCGCACGGCGTCAGGTCCGATTATATGACGTTTTTGTTCGTTCCGCCGCTCGTCCTCGGGCTGCTGCCGTCCGCAGTCGTGCGGCTGTTCCCCGCCATACCGAAGCAGCCCGCAGTCTCCGCCGACCTTTATCACGCCGGCGTCGCGTCCGTGACGGTCAGCTTCCTTCTGCGCGGCATATTCGAGATCGCCGGGACGTCCTCGCCGTATCAGGAATATCTCATGACCGCCGGCGTGCTGCTGCTCATTTCGGGCGCCGTGTCATATCCCGCCGCCGTACTCGTCAAAAAATTCAAGAAATAATCCGTGCGGCGCCCGCGCTATCGCGCGAACGGCGCCGCGCCGTTTTTTCGTTTTGTTTTTAAAATATTGCCGAAAACAGTTGCATTTTTCATCGTTATGTGATATACTGTATGACGATTCGGCAAGTTATACCTCTCTTGAAAATTAAGGAGATTTTTATGAAAAAAACCGTGTTCGGGGCACGCGGACGCGACCGCGTATCGCCCCGCGTCATTTTTGTTTCCGCTCTTCTTCTGATCGCCGTCATGCTCACCTCCGTTTCGTGCGGACTCGTCGGCGGGACAGGCGATACGACTACGGCAGCGGCGTCCGGCGGCAATAATAGTTCCACGCATTCCGGCGCGGGGACAAACACTCCCTCGGATCCCGGCACGGATTCCCCGTCCGACCCGGTGGGAACGACTGCGCCCGACGGCAGCGATGGCACGAACACGCCATCTCAGGGCGAAACGAACACGCCCTCTCAGGGCAGCAACACGGACGCCCCGACGACTCCCGCCGATGATAACCCGACGCTCGATCCCGGTGCGGCAGAGCTGCCGGAGGGGACGGCGGAGGCCGGTTACCTTGACAAAATAATGTTCTACGGCGACTCGACGACATACGGCCTGCGCTATTACGAGATATTCGGCTCGAAGACGACCGACCGCGTCTGGACGCCCAAATCCGGCACGCTCGCGCTCTTCAATGCGACAAAGGAAAAAATATATGACGCGTCCGTTGACGCAGAGTTCACCCTTTCCGAAATGGCCGCCCGCAAAAAGCCCGAGTATTTGATCATCACGCTCGGCATCAACGGGATCTCGATAATGGACGAGGAATATTTCAAGAGCGAGTACATAAAGCTCATCAACATCATTCGCGACGCCTCTCCTTCCACAAAGATAATCCTCCAGACGATGTACCCCGTTTCGTCCCTTTATGAACAGACGGACAGCATCAATATGACCAAGATCAAGACCGGGAACGGGTGGATCGCCGATATCGCCGAGGAGACGGGCTGCCGCTTCCTCAACTCGTTTGACTGGTTCCTCGGAAGTGACGGTCTGATGGATTCGAAATACGACAACCGGGGCGACGGCATGCACTTCAATGCAGACGGCTACAAGCACATGCTCGAATTCGTAGAAGCTCACCCCTACCGCTGATAAAGCAGATCAAAAAGGAAAAAACAAGATGAAATTTTCACGCATCAGAAAAAGCGTATCGCTCATTCTCGCGGCAGCGACATTGCTCCTCTTCACCGCCGCCTGCACAAAAGATGACGGCGGACAGAAGAACGTCGATTACGAAACGCTGTCCGGCGCGGTCAACACCGCCGTCGCGGGCTTTGACTCCGCAGAGTACACCCCGAGGGAAGACTCGTATATCAAAAACTTCATCAAAATAACGCCCGCAGACTGCGCCAACTGCTCGATACTCGTCAGCACCGAGGGCGGCTCCATCAACGAATACGGCGTGATCGAGGCCGGAGAAGGTCAGTCCGCGTCCGACGTTTCGGACGTGATAAAGGCATATTTCGACTTCTATCGCGGGATCTGGGACGACAGGTACCTGGCAGACGAATATCCGAAGCTCCGTGACGCCGAGGTGCGCGTCTTCGGCGACAAATACGTCGTCTACACGATCATGGGCGAGAGCGAGCGCTCCACGGTCTACTCCGCCGTTGAAAAGCTGTTCGGCTGAAAAGCAGCATCTGCCGGGAAGGTTCCGCCCTTCCCGGCAGATTTTTTGCAAAGCGCCGGGCATCAATGATATTTCGAATGACGCGAAAAAGCGCGTCTGTCAAAAAATTGCCGGCGAAAAGATCGCCGTCGGCAGCAGATAATATACGGGAGGAGTTTTAATGGAATTTCAGATGTCTGACGGTATGAACTACGTGCCGGCCGGCAAGCCCGCGCCGGTCGTCGGCGAGGGCGAATTCGTCATAGCCGCGATAGGGCTCGATCACGGCCACATCAACGGAATGTGCAGCGGACTGACCGAGGCGGGCGCGACGCTGCGCTGGGTCTATGACCCCGACCCCGCGAAGGTCGAGGCGTTCGTCCGGCGGCACCCCGGCGTCCGTGCGGCGAGGTGCGAGGAAGAGATCTTTTCGGACCCGGACGTTCGGCTCGTCGCCGGCGCCGCCGTTACTTCGGAGCGGTGCGCGCTCGGGCTGCGCGTCATGGACGCAGGGCTCGATTATTTCACGGACAAGGCGCCGATGACGATGCTCTCGCAGCTTGAGGCGGCGCGCGCAAAAACGGCCGAGACCGGGCGCAAATACATGGTCTACTACGGCGAGCGGCTCCACTCCGAGGCGGCAGTATACGCCGGATATCTCGTGCGTTCGGGCGCCGTCGGCCGCGTCATACAGGTGCTCGGCCTCGGTCCGCACAGGCTGAACGCACCATCGCGCTCCGATTGGTTCTTCAAAAAAGAAAAATACGGCGGAATACTCTGCGACATCGGCAGCCATCAGATCGAGCAGTTCCTCTACTACGCGAATGAGACGGAGGCGCGCGTCGTCCGCTCTCAGATAGGCAATTTCGCGCACCCGGAATATCCGGAGCTCGACGACTTCGGTGACGCCGTCCTGCTCGGGGGCAGCGGAGCGACGCAGTATTTCCGCGTCGACTGGTTCACGCCGGACGGCCTGCGGACGTGGGGAGACGGCAGGACCGTCATTCTCGGCACGGACGGATATATCGAGCTGCGCAAATATATCAACATAGGGACGGACGACGGGGGCGACCAGGTCTTCCTCGTCGACAAAACGGGGGAGCACCGCTTCGCCGCCCGAGGGCGCGTCGGCTGTCCGTTCTTCGGCGAGCTCATCGTCGACTGCATCGACAGGACGGAAAAAGCGATGACGCAGGCGCACGCGTTCTTAGCGGCGGAGCTCTGCCTCAAGGCGCAGGCGCAGGCGGAATATATATCGTCACCGCCCCGGAGCGCATCAGTCTGAACGTATTTTTCGCATCAAAAGCGCAGGGTTCCCCCGGCGGATCGCCGGGGGAACCCGATTTTATAAGCGTATGTGCGTGCCGTTATCTCTTCTTTTTGATAACGGTGACTGCGGCGCCCATCGTGAGCGCGGCAATAACGGCGCACGGCGCGAGAGCTGAGCCGCAGCCCGAGTCGTCAGAGGTGCTCGCCTGTGTGCCGGGCTGATCAGTCCCCGCTGCGTCTCCGGACGTCGGAGCGTCCGTCTTTGCATCTGTCTCATCTTTCGGCGGACGCGTGATAGGCTCAAATTTCGTCGTCTCCTCGTTTGTCAAAACGTTAGAGATGATGATATACGTCATGTTTATCGTTGCCGCAATGCTCGTCGCCTCGACTGTGATATATCCGTCCACGGGAGACGCGGTCCCGTAGCCGTATGCCGTACTGTTATTATCGATAAAGATCAACTCGTCGCCGGCGAGCTCACCGTTGAGATAGAGCTCGACGGGAGAGGAGTTGCTCCACGGGCATGAGAATCCGACCTCGACTACGTACTCCCCGGCCTCGGGCAGCTCGAATTTGTATGTTATAACGCGGTCGAGCCCGTTTTCCGTCATGTTGTGGCAATAGCGGTTCGAGCTTTCTTTCGGCACGTCGACTCCGGCGTCATTGTATTCATATGCCCACGTCCACGTGGTGTTGACGCGCGAATCCCCGTTCTCCGTTGACGATTCCTCGTCATAAGCCTCGTCTACAACGCCCCAGTGCTTCCCTGTCCCCGGGTCCTCGCCGAAGAACTGATCTGTGACGGTATTGTACTCCCCAAACTGATCCCCGTCCGACACGGTGTCCGTCACATAGTCTCCGCAGTCAACAAAGTAGTAGATCTTGGTTTCATCTTCGGCAAACGCGGTCACCGCAAGCGTGGCGCACAAAAGGACAGCCAGCAGCGCGGCAAAAGTTTTTTTAAGTGTTCTTTTCACTTGTTCCCTCCGAATTTTTGCGGCTCGATATCGACATTTATGCGCCGCATACATTTATTTAAGTAAAGTATAGTCTTTGTTCGGCGATTTTGCTTCCACAATATTACTGTTTTTTTGTACATATATGCTTTTTTCGCTCACCTGCCGTTTGTTGCTTTTATTCGGCTGACCGGGTATAATAAATAAAAAATCATCGCAGAGAAAAAACGTCGACGCGCGAAGAAGATCCGCGAATGTTACGAAAATGTTATACTTTTCTTTTATACTTTATCGTGGGGAGGCGGACACACGATGAAAACGATTCTGATAATAGACGACGAAAAGGACCTCGGCGTTATGCTCCGGGAATATTTTGAGCTTATGGGATATGACGTCATTCTTGCGGGAAACGGGCTTTCGGGTATTGCGGAGGCCGGAAAGCAGCCGGACCTTATCCTGCTCGACATCAATATGCCAGATATAGACGGGATCGAGGTCTGCCGCCGCATACGCGGCCTTGTGACCTGCCCTATCCTGTTTTTGACCGCGCGCATCGAGGACCGGGACAAGCTCGCGGGGTTTGCCGCGGGCGGAGATGACTACATTGTGAAGCCGTTTTCCGTTGACGAGCTCGGGGCGCGGGTGACCGCTCACTTGCGCCGTGAGGACCGCTGCGGGCAGAATCCGCACCGCCTCTGGCTTGACGACCGCTTCACCGTCGATTACACGACACGGCAGGTCAGCCTCGGAGGCGATGTGATCCCTCTGACGCCCAAGGAATATGAGATCATCGAGCTTTTATCCTCTCATACCGGGCAGGTTTTCAGCTGGAAGAATATTATCGAACATATCTGGGACATGGCAAGTGACGCGGATCAGACGGCGCTCAGAGAGCAGATCAGCAGGCTGCGCTCAAAGCTGACCGCCGCCGGCTGCAAGCCGTATATCAGAACGGTCTGGGGGGTGGGCTACAAATGGGAAAAATAAAATCATGGTACAGGAGCATTCCGCTCTGGCTGGCGATATTTCTGTTCGCGGCAGCGGCGATCATAATCGCGTCCATTGTGTCAAACAGGGTGACGAGCGCGGCAAATCTCAAAATAGGCGAGATGGAGCTGAAATATATCTTCCTGATGGACGATACGGATAACAGTAATGAACACACCTTCTACTCCGTCACCGGCGTTCAGGCGGAGGTCGTCAGTTATAAAATGGAGATCGAGCCGGTGTCGGAGGACGACAAGCTCCCGTATGCGATATACAGGCTGACCCTCCGATATGCCCCGATCCTCATCTATTCGGTAAGCCTTCTGGCGGCTGTGCTGCTGCTCTATTTTACAAAACTGAAAAAGCCGCTTGCTCTGCTGCTCTCCGCCTCCGCGAAGATCGCAGAGAACGACTTCGACTTTTCGCTCGATTATTCGGGGCACGACGAAATGGCGCGCCTTTGCCGCGCGTTTGAGAAAATGCGCTCCGCGCTGTATGAGAGCCGACAGCACATGAGCCGAATGATCGAGGAACGAAAACAGCTCAACGACGCGTACACCCACGATATACGCACCCCTATCGCGGTTCTGAAGGGCTACTCGGGCATTCTCACAAAATTCCTGCCGACGGGGCAGCTCCCGCCGGAAAAGGTGATATCGACCGTCAACACGATGGAGGCGCACATCGAGCGGCTCGAGCAGTTCGCGAACAGCATGAATAAAGTGCAGAAGCTGGCGGACGTTGTGATCCGGCGCGAGCTCGTCCGTGCGGACGAGCTCGTCGGCACCCTGCGGGACACGGCGATGCTCCTGTGCGAAAAAAAGCACCTTATCTGTGAGTTCGACCCCCGAATAAAGGCCCAAACGCTCAATATCGACGCCTCGGCGGTGACGCAGGTATTTGAAAATCTGCTCGGCAACGCGACGCGGTTTGCAAAATCAAAGGTCACGGTTCGGCTCGACGCGGACGAGAGCGCGCTCACCGTCCGCGTCGCCGACGACGGGGACGGGTTCACGGAGAAAGCGCTTTCGAGCGCCGCCATGCCGTATTACAGCGGGGAGCAGAACGAGGAGACGTATCACTTCGGCCTCGGGCTCTATATCTGCAAAACGCTCTCCGAAAAGCACGGCGGCAGCCTGACAATTGAAAACGGTGACGGCGGAGGCGCCGCCGTTACATCGACTTTCGGATTTTAAAAAATTTTTTCAAAAGTTACGAAAAAGTTATATATGGCATTTAGAATGATCGTGCGGGCAAAAAACGCCCCGCACGATCATTTATTTTGAGGAGAAAAAAGCCATGAAAAAGTTAATTCGCGTGGCCACCGCACTCCTTGCGGCGGCAGCGCTGCTGTCCGTGACAGCGTGCGAAAGCGGGTTCAGCGAGGAGGACGCCGCCCTTTCGAAAATCGTTGATTTTCAGAAGAACATGCATCAGGGGAGCATTTTCATGCTGAATTCGATGTGCGAGACGGACGCGGGGATATACTTCTACTATCAGAAGCTCTACTACATCGACAAAACGTCCGGTGAGGTGACCGTCGTGTGCGGCAAGCCCGACTGCGACCACACAAACGGCAGCTGCAACGCGCGGATAGATGCCGACAGCATGTGGCAGGTCGGCGACCGCCTCTATTACACGAGCGAGGATTACATAGACGGCGAAAAAGTCAATCAGGTCTACTCTGTCGGGCTTGACGGCGGTGAACGGCGCGAGATACAGCAGCTCGACCCCGAGACCGGCGGCGACAACACCATCGCCGTCAACCGCCCGGTGTTCCACCGCGGGTACGTGTATTTCGAATATAACGACGTCATATATCGCGAGCCGCTCGGAGGAGATCCCGCCGACGCCGAGGCCGTATGGGGCACGGACGCCGGTGACGGCGGCAACAAGACCGTCGGCAATATGACGGTCTACGGCGGCGGCAGCACGGCATACGACATGTGGGCGGACGGCGACTGTTTCTACTTCATGACCGACATCGCAAACACCGACGGGACGCGCACGCCGACGCTCTTTTCCTATGACCCGAACACCGGAGAAGTTGATGAGGCGTGGACGGCGCCGTCCGTCGACGTCGTCGGCGAATACGAGGGCTGGGACAAGGTCATCAGCGGCAGCACACCGTCGATGAGCCGGTGGTACGTGAGCGGCGGATACATTTATATGTTCTTTTCCGCGAACGGCCTTTGGAGGTGCCGGCTCGGGACGGAGGAATACGAAAAGCTGGCGGACACGACCGATAACGCCGAATACGGCAGCGCCGTATTCTTTGACGGCGGCATGATACTGCTCAACGACATGCCGGAGTGGAGCGATATACTCGGCAGATACACGTTCGGCGGCGGTCACGTCGGCGGCGATAAGGCGTTCGTATACGGTCTTGACGGCAGTCTCAAAAATGAGATATCGCTCGCCGACATCGCGGACGAGCTCGGCGAGGTGAGCAGATATGACCTTTTGGCCGTGTCGGACGGGTATCTGTATCTTGTCGCCGACGTGTCGGAGCTGAGCGACTACGAGAGCGACGGAAATGTCGGTATGCAGACGGTGACATCGCAGCGCAAGTCGATGTTCCGCATCGATACGGGGAGCGGTGAGTCCGAGTACCTCTGCGACCTTAAATGATGAACAAAGGAGATCGGGAAAATGAAAATATTTGTGAAATTTGCAGCCGCCGCAGCGCTTTCGGCGCTGATATTGACGTCGCTGACGTCGTGCAGCGGCATAATCGAGTCGACGGTCGAGTTCCAGAAGAATATGCATCAGGCAGGCTATTACCGCCTCAACACCGTATGCGAGACAGACGACGGCTACTACATTCTCGAGGGCGGCTCAGACGCGTACTTTATCGACAAAGCGACGCACAAAATATCGCTGCTCTGCACAAAACCCGAGTGCGCCCACAATGACGATACGTGCAACGCCCAAATATACGGCGGCGTCCTGTGGGAGAGCGGCGGGCGCCTCTACTACACGAACAGCACGCTGCTCGAGGAGCACGGCAGGCTCGTCGACCACGGCGAGCGCATCTACTCCACCGCCCTTGATGGCACAGACCGCCGCGTCGTGCAGGATCTCGAATTTGAGCCGAGCGGCAGCTCCACATATGTCGACCCGATCCTGCACCGCGGGTACGTCTATTTCTTTTACAGCGGCATGTTCTACCGCGTCCCGCTCGGCGGAAAGCTGAAAAAGCGCGCCGAGGCGCTGTGGGGAGATGAGATCGAAGGCGAAAAAGGCAATCTCCAAGTATACGACAAGATCCCGGTCGGCCACAACTTCACGCTTTGGGCGGACGGTGACTTTGTATATTTCATGGCAAACGTGATGCAGTCGGACGGCACATACAAGGACACGCTCTTCGCCTATGATACCGCTGCCGCGGAGGAAAAGGACAAAGATGAGGGCGACGATGAACCGCTTGTAAAGCAGGTGTGGGAGGTGCCGGACGGTGATGTCGTCGGCGAGTGGACGGAGACGGGCGTTTCGGTCACACAGTGGTACGTCAAAGGCGGGTATATTTACTTTTACCTCTCCGGCGGCGACTTCTGGCGGTGCCGGCTTGAGACGGAAGAATTCGAAAAGCTTGCGGACACAAAGGAGCGGACCGAATACGGCAAGGCGATATTCTCCGACGAATACTTGTGCCTTCTGAATTCGGTCCCGGAGGACAATAGCCTGCCGGGATTTGAGGTCGTCGGAGACCGGTATGACTATCTACATCTCGTCGGCGGTGATACGTTCTACGTATACGGGCTTGACGGCGAATTCGTCCGCGAGCTGCCGCTCTCGGCGCTTTACGGCGATGTCGATGGGATAGTGAACGTCGAGCCGATATTCTGTTCGGGCGGCGAAATATATTTCGTCGCCGAGGCGGAGACGGTGATCGACAGTGATCCCGCCGGGGAGAACGGTTATTTTCAGTTCGGCGGGAAGAAGAAATACGACTATATCCTCTGCTGTGTCAACATCGAAACGGGAGAGATCATACAGCTCATAGACTGGGAGAGGGTGTGAAGGAAAACATGAGGTTACAGCTCTGCGATCTTACAAAAAAATACGGCTCCTTCACCGCGCTCGACCGCGTGAACGTCACATTCACGGAGGGCATATACGGCATACTCGGCGCAAACGGCGCCGGCAAGTCCACGATGATGAACCTTCTGACCGACAACATAGCGCGCACCGAAGGGCGCATCATATTTGACGACGGCTCCGATCCGTTTGACATGGAGGGCGCCGACATCTTAGCGCTCGGGCGCGACTTTCGCCGCGTCCTCGGCTATATGCCGCAGCAGCAGGGCTGCTACGACCACATGACGGCCGAGGCGTTTCTCTCCTACATGGCGGACCTGAAAGCGATCCCGAAAAAGCGAGCGAGAGAGCAGATCGAGCACCTCCTCGCGGTCACGGACCTCACAGGCGTGCGCCACAAAAAGCTCGGCGGTTATTCGGGCGGCATGAAACAGCGCGTGCTTTTGGCGCAGGCGCTGCTCGGCGACCCGAAGGTCGTCATACTCGATGAGCCGACGGCGGGGCTTGACCCGAAGGAGCGCATCCGCATCCGCAATTTCATCTCGTCACTGTCGCGCGGGCGGATCATACTTTTAGCGACCCATATCGTCAGCGACATCGAATCCATATCGGACAGCATAATCATGATGAAGCACGGCCGCGTCGTCGGCGTCGACACGCCGTCCGCCCTCATATCCGCCGTTGCGGACAAGGTGAAGGAGCTGCCTTGTTCGCCCGATGAGCTTGGGCGCATGGAAGAGCTTTACCGCGTCGGCAACGTGTTCCAGCGCCTGGGGGAGACGTGGGTGCGCATCGTTGGCGACGAGCTCCCGGACGAGGGACAGTACGTGCCCGATCATCTGTCGCTCGAGGACGTGTACCTCTATTATCTCGGGGAGTAAAACCATGAAGGAACTCGGACGCATTTTATCAAAGCCGCGCCTTTTGCTCGCGTTGCTGCTGATCCTGTCGGCAAACGCGATCCTCTTCCTGCGCGAGCAGGTGAAAAACGATTACGGCCTGAATGTGGAGCTCCCCCTCGGCGGAACGGTCGTGATGTTCGACACCGTCACGGTGACGAGCGAGACAGTCGACGCGCGCGACGCATACGCGCGGTATCTGGAGTGGATAGACAGGCTGCGCGACATGCCGCTCACGGACGCCGCCGAGCTTTTGGACGAGCAAAAGGACGAGCTTTCGGGAGAGCTCGCCGCCGACGAAAACGGAAACTATGACGTCGACGCCCGCCTCGACTATGCGGCGGTCAACAATCTGATCCGGCGCGTCGAATACCTCACGGGCTACGGCGACATGCTCGAAAACATACGCAAAAATCGTGACAGCCTGCTCTCGTTTTCCATATTCAACAGACCCGGAAGCTTTTCGAGCCGAAATATCGAAAAGACGGCGGACGAATTCGAAAAGCTGGAGGACGTCGAGCTGACGCTCGGCGCGGACGGCGCGGTCGAATCGTTTTTGTCGTTCTCGCTGACGGATTATCTTTTGCTTCTGATGCTGACGCTGTTCGCGCTCTCGTTTTCGGAGGAGCGCCGCGCGGGGCTGTGGGCCGTCGTTCACGCGTCCCCGCGCGGACGCCTGCGGCTCGCTGTGCGGCGGACTCTGATCCTGCTTTTCGTGTCCGTCACAGGCGTTGCCCTGCTGTATGGGACCGATCTCGCGCTCGGCTTCTCCGTTTACGGCGGGATTGGCGGCCTTGACCGCGCCGTTCAGTCCGTGGAGGCGCTCGGCAGGCTGCCCGTGCTCACGACGGTCGGCGGGTTCCTCGTTCGATACCTCATTATGCGCGCCGCCGCCGCGTTTTTCGTGAGTCTGCTCCTTTGGCTGCTTCTGTCGGCCGTCAACAACGTGAAATACACCGTTGCCGCCGCATCGTGCGCGCTTGCGGCAGAATACGCGCTTTACACGTTTCTGCCCGTGCAGAGCGCGTTCAACGTGTTCAAATACTTCAATATTTTCACATATATCAGCCTCTCCGACCTCTACACCGACTATCTCAACGTCGACATTTTCGGTTATCCCTTAGGCATTCGCGCTGTTTCGCAGCTTGCCCTCGGTCCGCTCTGCCTTTTGGCGGCGGCCTCCTGTATTGGTGTCATGTGCCTCAAAAGGCCCGCCTCGGGGCGCGACCTGCTCGGGCGCGCCGCCTCCGCCGTCAACAGCGTCACGGACTTTGTGCTCTGTCGGCTGCATATGCTCGGGGTAGAGCTGCACAAAACGGTGTGGATACAGAAAGGCGTCGTCATCGCCGCGCTGCTCGCCTATATTGTGTCCGGGCTGACGTTCACCGTGAAGGTCCCCGTCAAGACGATCGCGGAGCAGGCGGCGAGGGCGTATACCGCCGAATTCGCGGGAAGGATAACGGACGAGACGTTTGCACGCATGGACGCGGAGCAGAAAAAGTTAGAGGACGCTGTCGCAGAATTTGAGGCGGCGGAAGATGCATACGACCGCGGCGAGCTCGACTATCCGCACCTGAACGCGCTCGCGATCGAGGCCTCGTCCGCAAAGGTAAAGCTCGAGGGGCTTGCAGAAGTCCGTGAACGAGTACAGGCGCTTGATGCGCTCGGCAAGGAGCGGGAGATCGAGCCGTGGCTCGTCGATGAGGTACCGTTCGAAAGCATTTACGGCAGCAACGCGCAGTTTGAGCGACGCGGCGCGGCGCTCACGGCCGTTTTAGCGCTGACGCTGCTGCTCGCCGCCGATATGACATACGAGCGGCAATCCGGCATGACGTACCTGCTCCGCTCGACGATGCGCGGGCGCGGCGCGCTGATATCGCGCAAGCTCGCGTCTGCGGCGCTGCTGACCGCCGCCGTGTGGCTGCTCGTATACGGCGCCGAGCTGCACGCGCTTTTGTCCGATTTCACAGTCACCGCGTGGGGCGCGCCGGTGCAAAGCATTTCGATGATCGAGAGCTTCCCTCTCCGCGTCACCGTTTCGGGGTGGCTCGCGCTCCTTTACATATATCGGTATGTGTGCCTTTGCTGCGTCGCCGTCGCCGTGCTCGCGGTATCGTCCCTGTTCAGGCGCGCGGAGGTTGCCTGCGTCGCCGCGTGCGCCGTCACCGTCGTCCCGTCGCTGCTGTTCGCATATATGGGGGTCGAGGTGTTCGCCCCGCTTTCGCTCGTCGTCCCCGTTGAGGCGATTCACAAGACCGGCGTCCTTGTCCACAAAGGCGATTTCCGCTCCGGCCTCCGCCAGAAGCCGTCCCACAAAGCCCCTGCCGGTCTTTCCCGCGCCAATGACTGTAATCTTATGCATGGA
>CANROT010000028.1 GCA_947632285.1 uncultured Clostridia bacterium | reverse complement strand
CGCTGTGCGCCGTATCATCGGACGAAGATGCGGAGTCGCTCTTCTCTTCCGACGCGTTCACCGGCATGATCGCCGGCGCCTACCTGTTCGGCACCGTACAGGCGCGCGAGGGGCGGACGACGTATCTCTACGAGTTCGACCCCGATATCCCGGACGACACATCGGACAACGTCGGCTCGTTTCACGGCGCGGAGCTGTGGTTCGCCTATGATTCGCTCGCGCGAAGCTGGCGTCCGTTCCGAGGTCATCACTATGACCTTGCGCGCAAGGTCGCGTCCTATTGGGCAAATTTCGTAAAGACAGGCGACCCGAATGGGCGTGATAATTTCGGCGATGCGCTCCCCGAGTGGCGGCCGTTCTCGGAGGGTGACCCCTTCATGCTCAGGATCGGCAACGAAATAACCGAGAAAAATCCCGGCCTCGACGATATAACAAAATTCCGCATAAACCATACGCTCGGCACGCTGTAAAGCTCCCGGATAACCATGAAAAGACCTCGGGGAGAAAAATTCTCCCCGAGGTCTTTTCATTTGACGCGTAAATCATGATTGACGGCTTCGCTTTTTTATGATATATTTCTGACTGATAAATCGTTTTTTCGTAAAGGAGTGCTGCGATCTTGAACGGCAATAATGAAAACAAGCCCAAAAGGCGATTTCCGTGGTATGTTCTTGTGCTTTCGGATATTCTGCTGACCGGCGTGCTGCTCTGCACGTTCAGCTATTTTCACCATGTCCGCATGCTGTGGGGGATCGGCGTCCCCGACAGCGGCGCCGATGGCATACATAGATTTGAAAAGCCGGACGATGCCGGCACCGGCGCACCCGCCGAAAGCGGCATATCCGATGTTCCGGAGGGTCACGTCGAGCACGAACTGGGCAGCGACGGCCGCTGCACCGTATGCGGGGTCGAAATGCTCGACCTCTCCGGCGATTTCGGCGCCTCATTCCCGCAGGTATTCATTCAGAACGATGACAGAGTCAGCCTGAGCGACAATTCGCAGATAGAGGATTACGCCGCAGAAAACGGACTCTCCCTCCGCGAGGACCCCGAGGGCGAATATATCGCGCTTTATCGCAGCCACGACATTTTTATGACGGTACAGGAGATAAGCACGACGCTCGACCATTCCGCGTGGCCGCATCCGTATGATGTGCAGTATTATATCTACGATATCTATGTCCGCAACATCGATAATATCTTTTCAAGCTACACTACCGGAAGCCGCGATTTTGCCGAAAATCTGATGAACAGAACGGAGAATCAACTCTTCGTTGACATAATCGCTGCCGTAAACGGGGACTACATGGGCAACCTCAATCATTGCCTGCTCTGCGAACGCAACGGAGACATTCTGCGGGGCTCTCCCGATTATATCGAAGCCGACATCTGCGTCCTCTATTACGACGGGACAATGCAGACCATAACCCCGGACGAATACGACTGGGAGGCTATCGCTGAGAAGAACCCGTATCAGATATGGAATTTCGGTCCCGGGCTCATCGACGAGGACGGAAAAGCCGTCAAAAGCTTCGACCCCAACGACTATGACTACAACATCGTCGACTCGAGCCACCCGCGAACGTCCATCGGCTACTATGAGCCGGGACACTACAATTTCGTGATCGTGGACGGGCGCTCGGACGACTCGCACGGGGTCCGGATGAGCCATCTCGCGGAAATACAGGAAAAGCTCGGCTGCAAGGCGGCATATAACCTTGACGGCGGCGACAGCACGCAGGGCTTTTTCGGCGATACCGTAATCCGTGACGCCGAGAGCCGCACGGACCAGCGCAAGCTGTTCGATCTTATCTGTGTCGGGGAGGTATAAGAATGAAGCGCTTTTTTAAAAGAGTCGCGGACCTTTTCTTCGTACTCCTCCCGCACATAAATATCTCAATGGCCCTTTTCATGCTGACGCTGCTCGTCACCGACTTTTTCAACCGGGCCATGGCGTTCATCAACAACAATATCACAAAGGGAATGCTCTTTGTCTTTTGCATTCTCATTCTGACGGAAGCGATACACGATGTGATACAGCACCGTAAAAAGTAGAACTATATTACGGTTCCGTTACTTTATCGTCATCTTATTTTCGCAATTCACGAACAAAATTAAGCTTATTCTCCCTCGCGGTCGTAGTCGGCCGGCCGAGATCATCTCTCGCCCCGATGGCGCATTTCACTTCAATGAAAGAAAGCTCTTGCCCCGCTTTCGCTTCAGACAGCGCTTCGTCAAGCTGTTCAAAGCTTCTGACGCAAACCGCCTTCGGATAGCCGCAGCCTTTCGCAACCGTGACAAGATCGATCTTCTCCGCCACCGTCGGCATACCGCCGACGGTTTCATGCGCTCCGTTATTGATAACGATATGCACGAGATTTTTCGGCTGATTCGCTCCGATGAGCGCCATCGCCCCCATATGCATCAACACCGCGCCGTCACCGTCGATGATCCAAACCTTCCTGTCCGGCTTTTGGAGCGATATGCCCAAAGCGATGGAGCTGCTGTGCCCCATGGAACCTACCGTGAGGAAATCGTGGCCGTGTCCCTCTTTGTTTTGCTCCCGAATCTCGAACAGCTCCCGGCTGGCTTTTCCCGTGGTCGAAACAATGGGGTCTTCCCCCGTGACAGCCGCAATGTGACGAATGATATCCTCCCGAAGCATGGTGTTTTCGTTTCGATAGGTCACCTTGCCGTCAAACTCCAGCGCACCCTTTCGCACCACGAACGCCACCTGCTTGCCCTGAGCCAAAAGCTCCCGGAATTCCGCCATTTTAGCGGCAAGCTCGGCTTCCGTCGTCTCCCTGGAGATCACGAAAGCGGCAATATCCATGTCCTCCAGCAGCTTCAACGTCACCTCACCCTGATAGATGTGCTGCGGCTCGTCATGAACGCCAGGTTCTCCGCGCCAGCCGACGATGAACACCATGGGAATGGCGTAGACCTTTTCATTCAGCAGAGATACCACCGGGTTGATGATGTTTCCCTCGCCGCTGTTCTGCAGATACACCACCGGCACCTTTCCGGTTGCCAGATGATATCCCGCCGCCAATGCAACGCAGTTGCCTTCATTGGCGGCGATGATATGATGCCTGGGATCGATGCCGTAGGTCGCCATAAGAAAATCGCACAGCGCTCTCAGCTGGCTGTCCGGCACGCCGGTGAAAAAATCAAATTCCTTTAAAAAATCAAGCTTCATTTTCTTTCTTTCTCAATTCCGTGATCAGTGACATGATCCGTTTCCGCAGGACCACGCAGACGATCAGAATACCTCCGATAACGATATAGCGGATCGCCATATGCCCATACAACAGGTTGCTGAACAGCGCGATCAGCGTGACGACAAGGGACAATATGCCGATAAACTTCATGTTGTAAATGCTCTCCCCCACTACTTTCTTCATGGCAAAATAGTCGATCGCTGCCTGGCAGAGATAGCAGATCAGTGTCGTATACCCTGCCGCAAGGTACCCAAACCGAGAAATGAAAATGTAGTTCAGGATCAGGTTGAGCAAAGTGGAGATCACGCTGGCGTACATCACATATTTGGGGCGCTTGTAGTAATAAACAACATTGGCGTAGATAAAATAATGCATCTGGAAAAACACGCCGCCAACAATTGGCGGAATGGCGTAAATCGCCTCCGTGTAATCCGCTGTCGCCATAATGGCAACGACCTCCGGCGCCATCATGATCATCAAAACGCAGATCCCGGCAAACGCAGTTAAGATCGGCAGCGTAACCTTTGCAATATCATTATGCTTTTTCTGTCTGCACTTTTCGTAGGTATACGGGATAAGAGAAGAGTTGACAGCGGACCAGACTATCCCCACAACCGCCGCCACCGAATACGCCACACTGTAATATGCCGTGGCGCTGTCTCCCACCAGATAGGAGATCATCAGCTTGTCCGAGCTGTTGAGCAGATATCCGGAGAGGTAGTGCGGTATCAGCGGCAGATTAAACAGTAACACCGCCTTCCAATATTTCGTTTCCAGATGAAAGCGCCCTTTGTACGCCAGGTAAATGTAAAACAAAATATAGACGACGATCAAAGAAACTTCCGCGCCGAAGATCCGGGCATATAAGCGATGCTGCGGAAAGAGGAAAATACAAGTCACCGCCGTCAGCGGAGAAAGAACGGATACCGCTACCGACCAAGCGGCCGTTGTCTTATATTTCAGCTCATATCGCTGCCTGGAGACCCAGAAGCTGTATGCGGGCTGAAACAAAAACGTCACACACATCAGTATCAGCAGCGGCTTTTCGATCCTAAGCCAAGTCCCCACAATGGGATAGAGACAAAGCAAAACACCCGCGAAGCAAAGCGTTATGAGATTGGACAGGATCAGCATGGAAAACGAATATTCATCACGCTTATCCGGATAATCTATCATTCCGTTGTTGAACACGCCCGCCGAAAGACAAAACATCGCGATATTTCCGAAAACGGCAAGCCACGTCATATACACCGAGGTCTGGCCGAATTCCTCTGTTGTCAGCAGTCTCGTGTAAACAGGCGTTACCAAATAGGAAATTCCGCTGTGGACCGCATTTGCAAAGAAAAACGCAATGGAGGCCTTTACCCCTTGCGGCATTTTTTTAAGTTTTGCGATCAACGTGTTCAAAGGACCGTATCCTTTCCCGCAAGTATGGAACGATACAGATCTCGGATCGCCTCTGACGACAGGGAGATCGGGAAATTCTTCAGGCGCACCGGGTTTACCGAGGAAACCAAAAGATCATATTCCTTTTCTCTTGCCTCCGGTATTGAAAGCCCCAAAGAATCAAGCAGCTCCTGAAAGCGAACCGGAGCCTCTTCTGCCTTCTCGCAGCCGAAAGCGCGCGCCAGATCCGCCAATATCCTCTCCAGATCCGCCTGCCCTCCGGGATAGATGCAGTCTTCCAAATGCTCCAGCATATAGGGCCAGAGCTTCGCCACGCACAGCGCCGCCGCATGTCCGTGTGCGATCCCGTATAAACTCGTCAGCTTATAGCACATGGCATGTCCCGCCGTGGTCTGCGTGATGTTGATCGCCTTTCCCGCCGTATGCGCCGCCAAAAGCATTCCGGCGTTGCCGTCATCTTCATTGGCGAGGTAACCGTCTTTATACCGCAGGATATCTTTCACAGCCTGTTCGGAATATCCGCGGCTCTCTTCCGTGGAATTCACCGACCACCACGATTCAACGCTGTGGCAAAGCGCGTCCAGCATAGTAGCCTTCCGCTGGTATTCCGGCAGAGTTCTGAGCACACCCGGATCAAGGATCACCGTTCCCGGGACGATGCTGTCGTGGGTAACGGACTGCTTCTCCCCGTTATAATAGATCACCGCGTACCGCGTGGCCTCGCTGCCGGTCCCAGCCGTAGTGGGGACCGCGATCAGCGGGATCGCATTTGCCGCAAACGGCTGCTCCAGATAATTTTTCTCTCGATCCATATAGGCGAAAAGCTTGATACATTTCGCCACATCTATCGCGCTTCCGCCGCCTACCGCCAGAATGGCGTCGCAGCGGTTTTCGTTAAAAGCGTTTACCCCCTTCACCACCGACTCATATTGAGGATTGGGCAGGAAATCGGAAAAGCCGACTATCTGCACAGGGAGATCATTGATCTGCTCCTTCACGCTCAGAAAGCGGTAAGCCCCGTCACAGACTAAAAGCAGCCTTTCGCACGGCAGATCTTGAAGAAACTCCGCCAATTCTCCTATATTTTTCAGGATAATTTGGCTCATCATTCCTCCTCCGGGATCAGGCGAATGATCTCAGCGATGGGCATACAGATGTCATCGCATTCCTTCGCGCGGTGATGCTCCAGGATCAGCTTCGCCGCGTTCTGCATGGCCGGGAAGCCCGACCTTGTCAGCTGATTCGCGTAGATCACGATATTCACGCCCCGCGCCTTAAACTCCTCTTCCGTTACCGTGTTGAACGAAGAAGGCACCACCACCAGCGGCGTTACCTTGTCCGCCGCCCGGAATTTCTCTACAAACTCGAAAATCTCCGCCGGATCCTTTTTGCGGCTGTGGATCATGATAGCGTCCGCCCCCGCTTTGGTAAAGGCAAACGCCCGCTCCAGCGCGTCTTCCATACCGCGCTCCAAGATCAGGCTCTCGATCCGTGCGCAGATCATGAAATCCGTTGTCTTTTGGGCGCGCTTCCCCGCCGCGATCTTGGCGCTGAAATTCTCGATGCTGTCCTGCGTCTGTTTTACTTCTGTGCCGAACAGGGAATTTTTCTTGAGCCCCGTTTTGTCCTCGATTATCACCATGGAAACGCCCATGCGCTCCAACGTGCGCACCGTGTAAACGAAATGCTCCGTCAATCCGCCGGTGTCCCCGTCGAAAATAATGGGCTTCGTGGTGACCTCCATGATATCGTCGATGGTACGGAACCGGCTCGTCATATCCACCAGCTCGATGTCCGGCTTACCCTTGGCGGTGGAATCGCACAGCGAACTGATCCACATAGCGTCAAACTGATGCGCGCCGCCGTTTTCCGGCACCACTGTGTTTTCAACGATCAAACCCGTGATCCCGCTGTGGGCTTCCATCGCCGTGATCAGGCCCTTCATGGCGAGGGCCTTTTTCAGTCTTCCCCGCCGCATATCGGGTCCGGAGAGGCTGGCTTTCGCGCGCCGCTCCAGCTCGGTATACTTCGCGTCCCCCGCATAGGGGAATTCCACCAGCTGCCCGCCGTAGCTCGCCAAAAGGGACACCACCTCGTCCCGGATCGGCTTTTGCAGCCCGGTCTGCCAGTCGTCCCCGTGCACCACGTAATCCGGGTGATACCGTTCAATATTTTCTTTATAGCTCAGGGTCTTCTGCTCCACCACTCGGTAAACTCCCGCCAAGCTTTCGAACATGGCCTTGCGTTCCTCGAAGGGGAGGAGCGGAAAGCGCTTATAGCTGACCACCGCTTCATCAGAAAGAACGCCTACGGTGAGCTTTCCGAGCCGGGCAGCCTTCTTAATGATATTTGTATGTCCGCTGTGCAGAACATCGGTGGAAAAGCACATATAAACCGTGCGGTTTTCGACCTCTCTGAGCTTTGCCGAAACGACGGCAAGATCCTGCGGATCGTCAATTTCCGCGCAGAGCCTGTCCTTTACGTCCAGCGGCAAAATTCTGCATCGGTCGGAGACCTCGTTCAGCGCGTTTTCCGCATAGCATTTTACATTTCCCGCTTCGCAGAACGTCTCGATCTCTTTGAGCCAGATCTCCCAGTCCGCCCGCTTCAGCTTATACAGCGCCTGCGCCGCCACAGCATCGTTGAAAAACTCTATGCCCACCTTGGAAACGAAACCGTTCTTGACTACGGCCTTGAAATCCTTCTCCGGCAGAGGGAGCGTGCTGCTCACCGTCATGCAGCTTTCCCCGGAGGCGATCACCTCATCGAGCACGCTGTTCTCAAACACCAAGTCACCGTGCATAAGCAGAATATCACCGTGCAGATATTCTCTCGCGCAAAAGATCGAATAGATATAATTTGTCTCCCGAAAGCTCGGGTTCTTTACAAATGTATACCGCAGCGGCAGCTCGAGGCTCCGGCAATAGTCCGCCAGGACGCTGTCGAACAGACCGGTCGTCATGACGACCTCCGTGATCCCCGCCTCCGCGATCTGATGCAGCTGCCGGCTCAAAATCGTCTCATTGTGCGAGATTTCCGTCATGCATTTCGGGTGTTCCGAAGTCAATACCCCCATTCGGCTGCCGAGGCCGGAATTGAGGATCAAAGCGCACAAGCGCCCCTGTTTATTCTGGTTTTGGTTTTCGTAGCTCATCTATTCCTCCTCCTTTTCATTTACCCGCCTTTCGACAACATCTGTCTTTCCTTCAGAAAGCTGCTTCGCATAGTATGCACACGGCGTCTCCAAATCATGGAAGATCACGTTATGCCATTTGCCGCGCTCGCTTTCCGGCGGCGGCTGCATATAATCGCCATACTGAAGCGTTAAATACGCATGATATTTTCGTGGGACCTGCACCGTGATATCTTCGAAAGGAAACGGGATCGTGTCTAAAAAAAAGTCCGACTCCATTTCCATATCATAATAGTACTTTTTTGCATCTGACCTTTTTGCGTTGTGCCAAATCGCTGTTCGGGTCTCACGAATATCATACTTGCTCAAAAGGCGCCTCAGAGCATCTGAAAAATAATTGTACCTGCATATCTTTTTCAGCAAGCCTCCGTACACCTCTTTGACCAATCCGCGAAAGCCTTTGATCTTTTGAGACGGATATCTTCTCCTCGTATTGGACGCCGATAGAAATAGGAGGCGATAAAACCAGATTTTCCGCATCAGCGAATTATCGGGCCTTCCGTCCACGGGGAAAATGTCCACAAACACACCGGTAGCTCTGTCGAACAAATCATAATCTACCACCCTGTTCTCAAGAAAGGTGGTGGACGGATCATGGATTTTCATAAACACTTCATCATACGAGGGAGATTCCTTGCAGTCGCAATCCAGCTTTTGCAAGTACGGCGGCAGCTGTTTATACAGCTCCGTCCTGAACCGTTCGTACTCTTTTCGCGGGAGAGCGATGTCGATATCGTCGTCCCACGGGATAAAGCCCTTATGCCGAACCGCGCCCAGGCATGTCCCTCCGACGGCACAATACCGGACACCGTTGGCGTCCAACACTTTGATAATTTCTTTAAGGATTTCCAGCTCCTTTTTCTGAAGCGGATTCATGCTTACCTCCCCCTGCGTTATCTCGATCAAATAATTCCTTATCGCAATAGTTTTCTGCTCTCAAACATCACCTTATATAGCCAATACCCGCAATATATACCCAGGCTTGCTGCCTTGAAGCGATAAGATGCCTCATCTCGTTTGCAGGCAGCTTTTAAATGGGGAAGCGCTTTTTGTCGCGCCAGCTTGAAATATTTTCGCTGTTCTTTCCAATTGTCGTAGCTATAAACTCTCGTTAGAAAATCGATCGTCTCCATAATGTATCGGTAGCTTGCCGCGCTTACATAGGGCGGATATTTTTCGGCGATATAATCATATAGTCCGTCCAATGCCCAAAAAATATCCAACTGCCGCTCGCTGATCCCGCTGTGCGTAATGCTTCCATTGCGCTGCACCCAAAAATAAATCTTTCTGTCACCGAAAGCGACCTTGTCACAAGCATTGATCAATTTATGAATAGTTGCCAAATCTTCATATAATCTTCCAACAGGAAATGGGTATTCCAAAAGGTGCTGCTTTTTATAAAGACGTGCCCATGCGCCAAAAGAAGTACAACATATCCTTTCTGTTGCTCGACCGGGATCGAGCACGACTTCCGTGCATGGATCATGATTTAAAGAGACACTTCCCCCTTCCGGAATTTGCTTGCAGCAGGCGCATGACATATCACTGTCAAATTTTGCCATCAGATCCCACAGATATTCCAGGTAATCCTCCGTCACATAGTCGTCAGAATCGATGAAGGAAACGAGATCGGCGGCTGCCTTTGCTACTCCATAATTTCTCGCATCGGAAAGACCGCCGTTTTCTTTATGATACACGACAAAGCGGCTGTCCTTTTCCGCGTAAGCGTCGCAAAGCTTCCCGCTGCCGTCGGTGGAGCCGTCGTCCACTAAAATGACTTCAAAATTGTTGTATGTTTGCCCGGCAACGGAATCCAGGCATTTCCCGAGATATTTTTCGACGTTGTAGACCGGGATCACCAAACTGATCAATGGGTGCATTCTTTTTTCCTACTTTCTCAGAATCTCTTCCACCTTTTCCATGACTGCGCTGTCCAGCGCCGGCCGAATGATCTGCGTATCAAACTGGATCTTCGGCGTCAGCAAGCTGTTTTCCGGCAGAGGAATGTCGATGAGACACGGATCCGGATCCGTGATCCACGGCGCGTATGCATCAAGATCGTCAATAGAATCCGGCTTCGCGGCCTTGATCCCGTAGGCTTCGGCGATACGGCAGAAATCCGGGACCGTATAGCCGCTTGACGCCGTTGTGTTCGCGAACCGGTCGTTATTATCAAAATGCTGTGTTTCGCTGATCTTACCCAGCACCCGGTTGTTAAGTATGAAAATCTTTACCGGCAAATGTTCTCTTTTAACTGTCTCCAATTCCTGGATATTCATCTGCATTCCGCCGTCACCGGTGATGCAATAGGACACTCCCCTCCCCGTCGAAATGCAGGAACCGATAGCAAACGGAAGACCGCACCCCATCGTGCCGTAACCGCCGCTGATATGGATACGTCCTCTATGCCCCTTCAGCACCAGCGATTGTGCGCACCAGCACTGGTTCATGCCCACATCAACCGAAACGATCGGATCGGGAGGAAGCATGGAGCCTATTTTTTCAATCGCGAGATTCCCGGGCTGTTTATCGAAGGGCGCCAGGATCTCTTTCACTTCTTCGCACCGCGCTTTCCACGCGGAATAGTCCCCCGCATCTTCCGCCATAAGCATACGCAGGAAGTCGCGCGCGTCCGTATGGAACTTTTTTTCATTCTCCTTGATGTTCCTGCTCAGCTCATATTCATCGATATCGCAGCGAACCAAGTCCGCGTTTGGCGCAAAATTCTGCGCGGTCCTTCCCACTTGACGGATCCCGAGGCGCGCACCGATGGAAACGACCAGGTCACACGCGTGAAGGATCATGTTTGCCGCCCGGTTTCCGTGCGTCCCGATAAAACCGATATGGAGATCGTCCTGGGCAAGATCCACGCCGTTCATGGTCGTCAGAATGGGGATATTCGTCTTCTCGGCAAAGGCATGCAGCAGATCCACCGCGCCTGCGCTTCGCACACCGTTACCTGCCAATAATATCGGCTTGCTGTATGTCGAGCGGAAAATCAATGATGACGCCCCCCTTTCTTCCCAATAAAGCTATATTATAGGCTCTTTCGATGATCTCCGGAAAGCCCTCCGGACGGTTCACCGTGACGGAATATTTGGTGATGTTCCGGGTCATGGAAACAAGATCCATTTCCTGAAACCCATTCTGTCGGATCCCGGAAAAGCCCTTCATTTCCTTTGTGGGCACGTTTCCGCAGATCCCCATCACCGGCACTCCGTCAAACCAGGCGTCCGCCAATCCGCCCAGGGCGTTGACGGCTCCCGGTCCGGACGTTGTGAAATACACGCCGATCTTCCCGCATGTCCGGGCATAGCCGTCTGCCGCCAGAGCGCAGCCCTGCTCGTGATAGCATACATGGGTCCGGATCTCGTTTTGCCGCTGATACAGCGCGTCCATGAACGGCACGATATACCCGCCGGCATATCCGAAGATATCCGTGACACCGTGGGCAATTAGAAAATCCACAAGATATTCCGAGCAATTCATTTCTATCTTCCTTTATCGAGCGTTAATCGTATAGCGACGCCTCGGGAATTTTCAGCAAAGCCGAAAACAGCGCCAAGTCCCCTTTTGTCGTGATTTTGATATTGCTTGTCGTTCCCTTTGCAAAGTATACCCGCTCGCCGCAGTAGATCAGCAGCGAACTCGTAAACGTGAAGTCGTGACGCCCCTCCCGTTCCGCCCGCATATAACAGTTTAGAGCAAGAGAATACCGAAACGCCTGCGGGGAAGCGGTCAGCATCACATGCTCACGGTCGACGTCAGTGATCCCGGATTCGAAATCCTCCGTATAGACGATCGGCGGGTGACAGGGGATCGAGGAGGAAGCATTTCCCTTATCGTGCGCGACGAGAAGCACCTCGTCAATGGCTTTCTGCGGCAGGATCGGCCGCACCGCGTCGTGCACGACAATATAATCCTCCGGGTCGAGCTTGTCCCGCAGGAAAAAAACGCCGTTGCGGATTGAGTCATGTCCCGTGCTGCCGCCCTCGATGATCCATTCCACTTTGGAAAGATCGTATTCTTCTACGATCTCCTTAAGCCGTCCGATCCAGTCCTTTACACAGACGACAACGATTTTTTCGATCTGCGGGTTCCTCTGAAAATTTTCGATCGAGTAGGCGATGATCGGCTTGCCGTCCACCTCAATGAACTGCTTCGGTATCTCTGCGCCCATGCGCTTTCCAACGCCGCCCGCCAACAAAATCACATAGTTTTTCATGTATTTTACCGATCAAGTCGAAGAAGCGCGTCCATAAATATTTCCATATACTTCTTGTGAGCGATCGTCAGCCGCAGCCACCCCGTCAGTCCGTCTTTTCCGCAGAGGATCAGGATCCCGTTTTCCTCCAGCAGATCCGTCACCTCCCTCGAGGTCTTATGCTTGGGCTTGATGCAAATATAGCAGCCCTCGGAGGGCAGCGTTTCATATCCGTTTTCCGCCAGCGCCCCGGTAACGTACTCCTTGCCCTCCGTGTATTGCGCTTTCAATTCGGAAAGAAGCCTCTCATGGTTCTCTACGATCGCCTCCGCAAAAAGCAAAGCGATCGAATTCACCGTATAGTGCGGCTTATAATTGTTGATGCATCGGATATTCTCCGCCGAGGACATCACGACGCCCAGCCGGAGCGACGGCATGGAAAGCATTTTCGAGAATGTGCGAAGGACAAAAACGTTGTCATATTTTTTGATCAGATCTACGGAAGTCTCATCGTAGAAATAGTAATACGCTTCGTCGATGATCACCGCCGCGTCATTTTCGCGCGCCTTTTCAATGATACGCACAATGTCCTCTTTGGCATAGACGTTGCCTACCGGCATATTCGGATTGACCAGCACCACGATGCCCGTGCTTTCCTGAATTGCATTCAGCGTATTCTCGACCTTATATGAAAAGTCCTTTTCATACCGGAGCTGCTTCACATTCATACCGATCATCTTCGCGTATACTTCGTACATTGCAAAAGACGGTGTGACGCAGAGAATGTCCTTCCCCGGCTCGCCGAACACCTTGATGATATATCCCATTCCGACCGTGCTGCCTGCGGTAAACGTGACGTTTTCCCGCTGCAGGCCGAGCATTTCCGCATATTTCGCGGTCGGCGCCGTCTCTTCCGGGTAGATCGCCAGATACTCCGGCGTGACTTTCTCCATCGCTGCATCAAACAGCCATTTCGGAAGCCCGTCCGGGTTCTCGTTCTGATCCAGACGAATATATGCCCCCCTGCCCTCCGGCTGCGGGACGCGGTAAGTGTTTTTGATCTTGTCGTTTACATACATAACTTTTTATCTCCGTTTATTATGAGTTTCGATCCCGCAGGGATCGATATTCCGATAAAGCACGAATTAAGAGAAGATCCAAACGTAGGGCAATGAATCTCCCCCATCTCCGACTACCGCATAGTAGCAAAAATAGAATACAAACCATGCGACATAATAAGCGATCAGCACGGTTCGCGTCCGTTTGTTGGAAACCTTCGACAGCACGAGAGGAAGGAAAACCACTTGGACGATCTGTGCGCAGCGCGCATATCTTGTGTACCATGTATTGTACAGACCGATCGATCTGAAGGGGATCTCCATTAAACAGATCCGGAAAAAGGTTCGCGTGTCCTCCGCATCAAAGATCTCTTCTCTGCAAAACAGAAGCAGCGGTAGCATGACCGGGACAATATGGAGCTGCCATTTCAGCCCTTCCCTCGCCGCAGATCCGGCGGAATAAATAGAGGTGGCAAAATATCTTTCAAATAACGGGAAGCTGCTGAGGATCTTCAGAAGATAACCGCTGATAAACGGGAAGACAACGATCATAACGAAAAGAGCGTTGTCTCGAAACTTGTTGAGCTTCGGATCCTTAAATTGTTTTAGGAAAACGAGCAGCAGACACAGAATCGTCGACACATGAAAGAGCGCCGACAGCAATACCATGCCGATGAAAATCGCGGTCTTGTTTTTCGCCAGAGCGACATACCCCACAAGCAAAAAACAGAGTGCCAAGGCAAAGCGTACCGCGTTCATCGAGTAGATGAACTGTGTCGACAGGTAAATGAAAAGCGAAAGGCTGAAGGAGATCCGGGAAGCGTAGTCCTTGATCGCAATAAAGAACAACACGAACAGCAAAATCCCGATACTCCAAATTAAAAACCTGTAGCCGGGGCTGATTCGGTTCAGCAGATAATATCCGGGTTCAACGTAAAAGGAGCCTGCGTCCGCGCTGTGTAACTTCCAATACTCTGACAGTGAAGCACTGTGGACCGCACTGTAGATCTGCTCATACCCGAAATAATCTGTACCGATCCCATATCTCAGGCCATACATCGCAAGGAGAGGAAACAGGAACAGAAGTCCTATGATGCAGTATGCCGCGCTGTTGCGAAACGCATTTTCTTCTGACAGACCTCGGATCGTCGTTCGACAATATACTCTTTGAAAAGCGGAGATCAAAACAGCGCCTACCGCAAATACAACGAGATAGACCAGTAAATCCACAAACACAGAGCACCTCTCAAACTCTCCGACTCTTTTTTACGACTTCATCAGCTCCATGACCTTCTGACAAGCCTTTCCGGTTTCATAGCTGCCTGCGGCGATATGGTGTTCCTTGAGCTGCCGCAGATAGTTGTCATAATCAAATTCCAAAATATTCCTTCTCATTTCTTCATTATCATGAGCTAAAGGATAAGGCCATTCGGATACGGGCATATAAAAGCCGCGCTCTCTTTCGTACTGTTCGATATCCGGCGCATACAGGAAAACCGGACGGTAAGTAAAGGAATAATCCCACATCAGGGAGGAATAATCCGTAACGATCGCGTCTGCGCAGCAAAGCAGCTCCTGCATATCCGGGTATTCCGTGCAGTTGATCACATTCATACCGTTCATATCGATGCTTTTAAGCTTCGGGTGCAGCCGCACGCCGCACACCCATTCGCAATCGTACTTTTCTTTCAACGCAGACAGAAGCATATCTACGTCTAATCCCATATCGCTGAAAGCGAACTTGCCGGTAAAGTTTGTTGTATCCGACCGAAACGTCGGCGCGTACAGAATCAGCTTCGCCCCATCGGGTATCGAATAAAAATCTCTTACTTTATTTACGATGTCCCGATGTTCTCCGAAAAGAATGTCATTGCGGGGCAATCCGACGGGTATGCACTGTTCTGACTTGAATCCCATCGATCTTGCCTCGATATCCGAAAAATATTTGCAAGACGAAAGCATAAAATCCGTGTTCTTGCAATTCATTTCGACTTCTTTCATGTACCAGTACGAATCGTAAACGTCGGTACTTGTCTTCTTATACGGCCCTCCCCCGTGCCAAGTATTGATTATTTTCTGTTTTTTTCTCTTGGGGAGATATGAGATGCCGCCCGCATTCGTTATGATCGTTCCGCTCGTCAAGAGCTCCTTAAAGTACCGGAGCGAAAGCGGCCTGACTATGATATCCCCGTTCTCCGCCGGACAGGTCCCGGCTTTAAGCGGAAATACGACCTTATACTTTTTCTCGTGCTCGTGGATATAAAGATCTAAATATTTCATGCTGTCCCCATACGTAAAAGACAGCTCGTTCAGCAGCGTGATCTTATCGTGCTCCACAGGGAAGACCCAGAAAACATGAAGAAAAGCCTTGAGAACCGCCTTCTTCATGTAGTGAACAATGTCGCTTATCAATATTTTCACCCTTCCCTACTATCAATTTATCGCAAACATATGTGCCCGCAAACGCCGCACATTTATTGCTTTCTCCACACCATCTTATTGATAACGCCTGTATAGCCCTGAATGATCTTTACGACCTTCGCGGAAACGTTTTCGTCCGTGTACGCAGGCACCTTTTCGGCTCCGTCTCCGTTCTCATACATGGAGACAGCAAGATCGACCGCCTGTTCCACGCGCTCCGCCGTGATGGATCCGATCACAAACACGCCTTTGTCCATCGCCTCCGGCCGCTCGGTGCTCGTCCGTACCGAGACCGCAGGAAAACCGAAATACGCGCTCTCCTCCGGCAGCGTTCCGCTGTCCGAAACGACGCAGAACGCGTTCTGCTGCAGCTTGTTGTAATCGAAGAACCCCAGCGGCTGATGCCGGATCACTCTTTTGTCGAACCGGAATCCTCTCTCCTCGATATATTTCTTCGAGCGCGGGTGGCAGCTGTACAGGATCGGCATATCATAGCGCTCTGCCATCGCGTTGACCGCATTCATCAGGCTCAGAAAATTGCTCTCATTATCGATATTTTCTTCTCTGTGTGCGGAAAGCAAAATATATTTTCTCGGCTCAAGGCCCAGCGTGTTCAGGATCACGCTTGACTCGATCTTCTCTCTGCACTCGGAAAAAACCTCCGCCATCGGCGACCCCACCGCAAAGGTGTATTCCGGACGCACGCCGGACTCCAGAATGTACCGCCGCGCATGCTCGGAGTAGCAAAGGTTCACGTCGCTCGTCACATCTACGATCCGGCGGATCACCTCTTCCGGCAGGTTTTCATCTTTGCAGCGATTTCCGGCCTCCATGTGGAACACGGGAATTTTCAGCCTTTTGGCGGAGATCACGCACAGGCAGGAGTTCGTGTCGCCCAGAACGATCAATGCGTCCGGCTTGACCTTCTGCATCAGCTCATAGGACTTCGCGATCACGTTTCCCATGGTCTGCCCGAGATCATTTCCGACGACGTCGAGATAATGATCCGGCTCCCGCAAACCGAGCTCTTCAAAAAAGACCTGATTCAGCGTATAGTCATAATTTTGCCCCGTATGCACGAGGACATGATCGAAATACCGATCGCACTTCTTAATGATCGCGGACATTTTGATGATCTCCGGGCGCGTCCCGACGATCGTCATCAGTCTCAGCTTTCCCATAATTGCTCCTTAAAGGTCATAATGCGGATACAGCTCCCTGTGGGAGAAGATCCAATCCGCCATTTCCCGCACCATTTCGTCGTAGGGTGGGATCTTAAATGAATCATCAAGCGGCGTGGGGATAAGCGATTTATCGAGACGCACGCCCTCTACCGGTTGTATTTCCAAAGAATCGTTTCTCAAATAGTGATTGAAGAGCTTCAGCAGTTCATATTTTGTGATTGGCTTTTCCGGCACGGCGTTATACAGCCCCGTGATCTCGTGCCGCATCACATAGTCCATGGTTTTTGCGAGCTGCAGCGTCGTCTGCCCCGTCCAAATCGCGCCCGTATAGCCTTTGATCGCATTTTTTTGCTTCATGAACCAGTTTAAAAGCCCGATCCCGTTTTCATTTACATCGGGACCGACGATAGAATTGCGCAGCGTCGTATTTTTTTCGTCTTCCAGCTCTCCGAGGGCTTTTGTGCGGTCATAAAACGTCTCTCCGTCGCGCAGATCGTCCTTCGCATAGCTCCCGCGCTTTCCGGAAAAGACGCAGTCCGTGCTCATGTGGATCACACGTGTCGGAAGGTCATGCGTGACCTCCGCCAGAAAATGCGGCAGGTAGGTATTCAGTAGGATCGCGTTCCCGCGGTGGTTCTCCGCCGCCTGATTCAGGATCCCGATACAGTTGATGACATAATCGTATTTGCCGTCGGCAACGATCTTTCGCACAAACGGAAAGTCCGTTGCATCTCCGACAAAACCGTCTACAAGCGGATTCTTTTCCAGAGAGAAGCCCGCGACGGTATAGCCTTGCTCCTTCAGATACAGGGAGATCTGGTGGCCCGCCATTCCGGCGGATCCCATGACCAAAACTTTTTTCATACGCGTTTCTCCAATGCCGTCCGGACATAGTCCGTAGTGAGCAATTTTTCCACCGTTCCCTCTACGTCGAGGCGGTTTGTGTTGTGACTTGTATATGCCTCGTCCGCCATGGTATGAACTTCGCCCTTCACAAAGAACTTGTCGTAATTCAAGTCCCTGCTGTCCGCCGCAACACGGTAATAGCTGCCCATGTCCTCGCTGCGCAGGCGTTCTTCGCGGGTCATCAGCGTCTCGTAGAGCTTTTCTCCGTGCCTCGTCCCGATGATGCGCGTCCCCGTATCGCCGAAAAGCCGCTGCACGGCCTTGGCCAGGTCGCCGATGGTCGAAGCGTCCGCTTTTTGAATGAACAGATCGCCCGGGTTCGCGTGCTCAAACGCAAATTTCACCAGATCCACAGCCTCATCGAGATTCATCAGGAACCGAGTCATATTGGGATCGGTGACGGTGACGGGGTTCCCCGCCCGGATCTGGTCGATAAAGAGCGGGATCACGCTTCCCCGGCTGCACATGACGTTGCCGTATCGGGTGCAGCAAATCACCGTTCCGCTGCGCTCCGCCGCCACTCTGGCGTTGGCGTAGATAACATGCTCCATCATCGCCTTGGAAATGCCCATGGCGTTGATGGGGTACGCCGCTTTGTCAGTCGAGAGGCACACCACCCGCTTGACCCCGGCGTCGATCGCCGCGTGAAGCACGTTATCCGTGCCCTCCACGTTTGTCCGCACGGCCTCCATGGGAAAGAACTCACAGCTGGGCACCTGCTTCAGCGCCGCCGCGTGGAAGATATAATCCACACCGTGCATGGCGTCCTGCACGCTGCGGGGATTCCGCACATCGCCTATATAAAACCGCACCTTTCCGGCATATTCCGGGAAGCGCACCT
>CANROT010000027.1 GCA_947632285.1 uncultured Clostridia bacterium | reverse complement strand
GATCGACGTCGGCGGCTGACATCAACAATTTCTTTGCATAGATCCCCGAAGCCCGCCCCGGCGCAGAGCGCCCGGGGCGGGCTTTAAACTGTAAACCTTTTGTTAACAATCGCCCGGAGGCGTTGACAGCGGGGGCGGCGGGGGATATGATATAAGCACATAATAAATTCCCCTGCGGGAGGTCGATATGAAACGTATGAAAAACAAGGCTTTTCTTCTGCTCGCGGCGGCGCTTGCGTTATCTCTCTTGCTCTGCGGCTGCATGGATCGAAGAGAAAACTCTCCTGCCGGCGCCTCCGGGACGGAGGCGGACGCGGGAACGAACGGACATGGCGCCGATGCGGATCGCAAAGACGGCGCGGGATCCGTCAACGACAGCGAAACGGGCGGCAGCGTCACGGACGGCGTGACTGACGCGGAAACGGAAACGAAAACGAGCAAAGAAACAACAGAGCCGAAAACAAAACCGGAAACGGTCGCCGGTGCGGACACCGATCTGCCCGTAGAAGACGAGGACCACGTTATTTCCGCCGAGAAAGAGGACGCGATAACCGAAGCATACACGAAAAAATATCCGCAGAACGGCGGCATTGCCTGGATCGCGGTCTACGGCGAATACAATGACGCCGTTGCCCTCATGATCTACGGGAAAAATACCTCTTACACCCAGGCGCTGTGGAGCGAGGAGGTCGACGGGGTCACGTTCAATTACAAGGACGGCAATTACATCGTTGTGTTTGACGGGAGCGGGTTTTTACGGCTGTCGGAGGCTTTCGAAAACGGGCTTCTGACGCATGACGATCTTGTGGCGATAGCGTCCCGTATGCCGCGCAATAATGCGCCGACAGAGGAGAAATAAACCGTTCGGTATCGGTAAAAACAGCAAAAAAACGGGGTGGGGGGAACGCATATGCGTTCCCCCACCTCTTTCTTTTATTCCTCGAGATGCTCCATTCCCTGGCTGATGATCGTCCGCACGTGACCGTCCGCGAGCGAGTAAAAGACGGATTTGCCGACGCGGCGGCTCTTGACGAGCTTGTTGCGCTTGAGGATACCGAGCTGATGCGAGACGGCGGAGTCCGTCATGTTGAGCGCGGCGGCGAGGTCGCAGACGCAGACCTCCGCTTCAAAGAGGACAAACAGAATGCGAATGCGCGTTGAGTCGCCGAATATTTTGAAGAGCTCGGCGAGGTCGTAGAGCGCATCTTCGTCGGGGAGCTTTTCGTTCACGATGGCGAGCAGCTCGTCGTGGACTTCGGTCGATTCGCATTTTTCAAAATTTTCCGTCATACTGTCTCCTTATGGTTGAATCTTTTGACGTTGAGCGCGCGTATCGCGTTGCAGACGGCGAGCACCATGACGCCGACGTCGGCGAAGATCGCCGCCCACATTCCGGCGACGCCGAGCGCGCCGAGGAGAAGGCAAAGGAGCTTCACGCCTATTGCAAAGGCGATGTTTTCATGCACGATCCTCATTGACGAGCGGGCGAGCATTATCGCGTCCGCGACGCGGCGCGGGTCGTCGTCCATGAGGACGACGTCGGCGGCCTCTATCGCGGCGTCCGAGCCGAGCGCACCCATCGCGAAGCCGACGTCGGCGCGCGCGAGCACGGGCGCGTCATTGATGCCGTCGCCGACGAAGGCGACGGCTTCATTTTTTTCGGCGGCGGCGATCAGCGATTCGACGGCGGCGACCTTGCCGTCCGGCAAGAGCTCGCAGTAAACGTCGTCTGCCCTGAGCTTTTCGGCGACGGCGCGGCCGACGGAGGCTTTGTCGCCCGTCAGCATGACGGTGCGCCGCACGCGGGCGCGGTGCATCGCGGCGACGGCCTCGGCCGCCTCGGGCTTGATCTCGTCCGCGATAAGTATGTGGCCGACGTAGCGCCCGTCAAATGCGACGTGGACGACGGTGCCGACCTCGTGGCACTCGGAATATTCGATGCCGAGCGCGTCCATGAGCTTTCCGTTCCCGGCGGCGACCTTCACGCCGTCGACGGTCGCGGTGACGCCCTGCCCGCCGAGCTCGGTGACTTCGGTGACGCGCGAACGGTCGACGGACTTGCCGGTTTTTTCGTATGCCTCGATGATGCTGCCGCCTATCGGGTGCGAGGACGCGGATTCCGCGTGCGCGGCGAAGTCGAGGATCACGGATTCTTCGACGCGCGGGTGATGTATGCCGGAGACGGTGAAGGTCCCCTTCGTCATCGTGCCCGTCTTGTCAAAGACGACGGTCTTGACGTTTGAGAGCGTCTCGATATAGTTTGAGCCCTTTATCAGAATGCCGAGCGTCCCGGCGCCGCCGATGGCGGCGAAGAACGTGAGCGGGATCGAGACGACGAGCGCGCACGGACAGCTTATGACGAGGAACGTCAGCGCGCGGTATATCCACATGCCGAAGTCCGCGCCGCCGCCGACGGCGAGCGTGACGAGCGGCGGTATTACAGCGAGCGCGAGCGCGCCGCCGCAGACGGCGGGCGTATAGACGCGGGCGAATTTCGAGATGAAGTTCTCGGACTTCGATTTTTTCGAGCTCGCGCCCTCGAGCAGCTCGAGTATCTTTGACGCCGTCGATTCGCCGAATTCCTTTTCGGTGCGGACGCGGATCACGCCCGTGACGTTGATGCAGCCGCCCGAGACGGAGTCCCCGGCGCGCGCGGTGCGCGGGACGGACTCGCCGGTCAGCGCGCGCGTGTCAAGCGACGTTGTCCCTTCGATTATGACGCCGTCTATCGGAATTTTCTCCCCCGGGTTCACGACGATGACGGAGCCGACGGCGACCTCGTCCGGGTCGACGCGGGTGACATTTCCGTCCCCGTCCTCGAGGTTTGCGTAGTCGGGGCGGATATCCATGAGCGCGCCGATGGAGCGGCGGCTCTTTCCGACCGCGACGGACTGGAAGAGCTCCCCCGTCTGATAAAAGAGCATGACGGCGACGCCTTCCGCGTATTCGCCGAGCGCGAACGCGCCGACGGTCGCGACAGCCATGAGAAAGCATTCGTCAAACGGCTCAAAGTGTATGATGCCGTGGACGGCCTCCGCGAGGATATCATAGCCGACGAGCAGATATGGTACCGCGTACAGCGCGAGGCGCAAAAGCGACGCGGGCAAAAGCCCCATGTGGTCGAGGACGGCGAGCGCGACGGTTATGACTGCGGCGGAGATGATGCGGATAAGCGTCCGCGTTTGTTTTTTGTTCATAGATAGATCTCGCAGTCGCGCTCGACGCGCTTGCAGTTCGCGCGAACGGCGGTCATGATCTCTGCGGGGGAGACGCCCTCGTCAAATTCGACGGACATCTTGAGCGTCATAAAATTTACGGCGGCGGAGGCGACGCCGGGGGTCTTGTTCGCGGCATCTTCCATCTTCTGTGCGCATGACGCGCAGTCGACGTCGATCTTGTAGGTCTTTTTCATGGCTGTCTTTTCACTCCTTCAGTTATTTAAAGTTTCAATTGAACAATCGTTCAATCGTTAAGGCTATTTTTTGCCCCCCAACGGGGAGCGTCCTTACGCTATTATAATACGCCGTTCGAGCGGATTTGTCAATACATTTTTTCAAATTCACTATCAATTTTTCTCCACGCGGCGGTTGCAAGCATATTTTATAAACAAATCTTGCGGAAATTTAAAAAGTAGGGGAGCGGTTCCTCGAAGAAGGAAACCGCTCCCGCGTTCTCATTCGTCATAATTGATTTTTCCGACTACCTGGAACCACCTGGGCGAGAGCCGCTGCAAGTAGTATGAATCATAGCCGTCAATGTCCGGCTTTGAGCCGTTTTTCGTATATATGACCTCATACGGGGTCCCGGTGATGAAAGTGATGCGGTCGCCCGAAACCTTGACTGATGCAAGCCCGGGATAGTATTCGCTGTCAGTGAACAGCTCGCGGAGGCGCTTGTACGCCGCGAACTCCTCCTCGGACGCCTTTTCCGTCAATTCATAATAAGACTCCGCTCCTTCCGTGTCTGTCCTGCACTCGAGCTCCCACGTGCAGAGCCCGCTGTCATCGGACGAAACCTTGACGAACATCATATCAAGGCTGCCGTTTTTCGCTTTTTCTTCATCGAAAAGCGCGAGCGCCCTCTCCGCCACGGTATCAAAATATTTTTTGTTCTTCGAAAAATCCCGCACCTCGAACGATCCGACGTCGTACAGTATATACTGCACGGTGTTATATAAATACGCGCAGATCAGCCCGAGGACGAGCACAACGGCGAGCAGCACGAGAATCGGGACTACTTTTTTTCTGAATATTATTTTTGCATAGTATAAATCGTCCGTCATAATACTGCCCCCTTTTTCAGCGGCGCTTTGCGTTTTTGTCTATCGCCTCCCAAAGGCCGTTGAGGTAGGCGGCGCCGAGGGCGCGGTCATAGAGCCCGTAGCCCGGCATCGCGACCTCGTCCCAGATCATGCGCCCGTGGTCCGGGCGGATCGGCCCGTCAAAGCCCGTCTCATAGAGCGCGCGCATTATCTCGTACATGTCGAACGTTCCGTCGGCGGAAAGGTGCGCCGCCTCCTCGAAATCGTCGGGGGAGTTGAATTTCAGGTTGCGGACGTGGGCGAAGTGTATGCGGCCCTTGAGCGAGCGGATCATGTCCGGCAGGTCGTTTTCAAGGTTCGTGCCGTATGAGCCGGAGCAGAACGTGACGCCGTTGTGGACGTCGTCCACCATGCGCATCATGCGGAGGATATTTTCCTTGTTTATGATTATGCGCGGCAGGCCGAAGATGGGCCACGCCGGGTCGTCCGGGTGGATCGCCATTTTTATGTCGTATTCGCGGCAAACGGGCATTATGCGCTCGAGGAAATACCGGAGATTCGCGAAAAGCGCCTCGTCGTCAACGGTGCGGTAGAGCTCGAAGAGCTCCTTCACATGCGCGAGCCGCTCCGGCTCCCAGCCGGGCATGACGGTCCCGTTCGAGTTAGCGCTTACCTCGGAAAACATTCGCTCCGGGTCGAGCGCGTCGACCGCCGCCTGCGTGTACGCAAGGACGGTCGAGCCGTCCTTGCGGCGGCGGGCGAGCTCGGTGCGCGTCCAGTCAAAGACGGGCATAAAGTTATAGCAGACGAGGCGGATATCCGCCTCTCCGAGGCGGCGCAGCGTCTCTATATAATTATCGATATAGACGTCGCGGTCGGGGGTGCCCGCCTTTATCGCGTCATGCACGTTGACGGATTCGATCCCGGCGATCGTGAGTCCCGCCGCCTCGACCTCGGCCTTGAGCGCGGCGATGTCCTCGCGCCGCCAGACCTCGCCCGGCTCGGTGCCGTACAGCGTCGTTATCACCCCGGTCACGCCGGGGATCTGTCTGATTTGCGAAAGTGTTACGGTGTCGTACTTCGACCCGTACCAGCGGAGCGTCATCTGCATATGAGATTCCTCGAAAAAATGCGAATTTGTTCATACATAATCTTACCACATTCGGGAAAAAAGTCAAGACGCAAATCCTCCGCACGCGCTCAGCCGAAGATGAAATTCACGGCCGCGCAGACGAGAAGGCCGGTCACGGTGGGGATAGCAAACGCCGCGAGCGTCCATTTGACGCTCTTTGTTTCGCTGTGAACCGTCGAGAGCGTCGTCGAGCAGGGCCAGTGCATGAGCGAAAAGAGCATGACGCAGACAGCGGTCACGGTCGTCCAGCCGTGCGCGGTCAAAAGCGCGCGCAGCTCGGAGAGGGAGGACCATTCGGTCAGCGTGCCGTTCGCGGTGTATGCCATGATGATGATCGGGATCACGATCTCGTTTGCGGGGAACCCGAGGATAAAGGCGAGCAGTATCACGCCGTCAAGCCCGAAGAAGGCGGCGACCGGGTCGAGCGCGGACGAGGAGATATCGAGCAGCGTCCGCCCGCCGCAGGTGACGTTCGCGAGCAGCCATATGAGGAGCCCGGCGGGCGCGGCGGCGATAACGGCGCGGCGCAGGACGAAGAGCGTCCGGTCAAAGACGGAGCGGACGATTATCTCGCCGATGCGCGGCTTGCGGTACGGGGGGAGCTCGAGCGTGAACGATGAGGGCGCGCCGCGAAGGATCGTTTTCGATAGGATATACGTGACCGCGAGCGAGACCGCGACGGAGAAGACGACGGCGGCGGTCAGCATGAGCGCGGAGGCGGCGGAGGAGGAGACGAAAAACATCGTTATGATCGCGGTCAGCGTCGGGAATCTGCCGTTGCACGGGACGAACGCGTTAGTCAGTATCGCGAGCAGTCGTTCGCGCGGCGAGTCTATGATGCGGCAGCCGACGACGCCGGCGGCGTTGCAGCCGAAGCCCATGCACGTCGTCAGCGCCTGCTTGCCGCAGGCGCCGCATTTTTGCAGCGGGCGGTCGAGATTGTACGCGATGCGCGGCAGATATCCGACGTCCTCGAGCAAGGTGAAGAGCGGGAAAAAGATCGCCATCGGCGGCAGCATCACGGAGACGACCCACGCAAGGACGCGGTAAACGCCGTCCACGAGCGCGCCGCGCACGTATTCGGGCGCGCCGAGGCGCGTTATGAGCGCGGACAGCGGATCCTCGAACGAGAATAGCAGCCCGGCGAGCGCGTCCGATATGACGTTCGCGCCCGAAACGGTTATCCAGAGGATCAGGGCGAGAAAGAGGAACATCACCGGGAACGCCGTTATATGCCCGGTCAGGACGCGGTCAAGGCGGCGGTCGCGGACGTCGTGCCCGCGCTCGGGCGTTTTGACGACGCCGGAGCAAATCATCTCCGAGACGCGGGAGACGGTGTTTGCGATGTCGTCCCGCGCGGTGTCGCTGCCGGAGGCGCCCGTCGTGATGTCGCGGATCGCAAGCCAGCGCGCGCTCACGTTATGATCGGTACGCCGATATTTTTCGGCGGCTGCCGATATTTCCGTCTCCGTCGCCTCGCTGTAGCTGAGCGGCGGCGGGGACGGAGAGACGGCGCCGCCCGCAACGCTGTCGAGCGCCGAGACGAGGGAGGCGAGCGTCCGCTTTCTCTTCGCCGTTATGCCGACGACGGGGACGCCGAGCCGCCGCGACAGGAGCGGCAGGTCGAGCGAGATGCCGCGGCTCTTTGCCTCGTCCATAAGATTGACGGCGACAAGGATTCGCGGAGTTATCTCCGATATTTGCAAAACAAGGTTCAGATTGCGGGAGAGGCACGTTGCGTCGCAGACGACGATGACGCAGTCGGCGTCGCCGGAGGCGAGCATATCGCGCGCCGCCTCCTCGTCCCGCGAGGCGGCGAGCAGCGAATACGTCCCGGGAATGTCGACGAGCGTGTACTCGAAGCGCGCGGTCGAGAACCGCCCCTCTGCGGTGCCGACCGTCTTTCCCGGCCAGTTCCCGGTGTGCTGGTGCATGCCGGTCAAGGCGTTGAAGACCGTGCTCTTTCCGACATTCGGATTGCCCGCGAGCGCAACGGTGACGCGCGCTTTTTCGCCCGTGGGCGTCTTTTTATGTACCATAATATATATCCTTCGGCGCTCGGCGAATAGTTTGCGCCGCCGCCTCATATCCTTTTTCCGGACGGAACATTCAATTACATCATATTCGCGCGCCTCGGCGCGCGCCACACGGAGGGTATTGTGACAGACGATTTCTACACGCAGCGCGGTTATGAGGCGCGGGACAGCGCGGCGCTGACCGTCGGAATGGAGGACTACCTTGAGATGATGTGCCGCATCGAGCAGTCCGGCGGGGAGGTGCGCGTCCGCGAGCTTGCGTCAAGGCTGCACGTCAGCCCTTCGTCCGCGTCAAAGATGGTGTCGCACCTCGCCTCGCTCGGGTATGTGAACGCGGAGCGCTACGGGCTCATCGGCCTGACGGAGACGGGCAGGGACGCGGGCGCGTATCTGCTGTATCGGCACGACGTTGTGGAGCGGTTTTTGCGCGCCGTCAACGGTTCGCGCGACGAGACCGTTCAGGCGGAGCGCATCGAGCACTTTCTGGACCGGCGGACGGTCCACAATTTAGAGCGGCTGACGCGCGCACTTCCGGGCGTTTTTTTCTGAAAAACTGTTGAAATCGCGCGCGCCGTGCGCTAAAATATAGGCGGAAAATGCTCCTTGCGGAGGCAAAAATGAACCGGACCGATAACGAAAAACATATGAGCAAAAAGGAGACGACGGACATGCTGCGCCGCCTCTGCCGCAGGGCGGCAGCCGAGGGCTGCGTCCTTTTGAAAAATGAGGGCGTGCTGCCGTTTTGCAGGGGCGAGAGAGTTGCCGTTTTCGGGCGGACGGCGTTCGACTATTTAGCGTCCGGGACGGGCTCGGGCGGCTGCGTCCACCCGGCGTACAGGACAAGCATTATGGACGGGCTGCTGTCGAGGCGCGACATACACGTTGATCGGCGCATATGCGGGATATATAAAAAATGGCTCGCGGAGCACCCGTTTGATGCGGGGAACGGCTGGGCGACCGAGCCGTGGTTCCAGGCGGAATTCGTCCCGGACGGGAAAGACGTCGCGCGCGCCGCGGGCGAGAATGACGGGGCGATCATCGTGCTCGGGCGCCTGGCGGGCGAGGACAAGGATAACGCGCCCGTCCCCGGGAGCTGGTATCTGACGGAGGACGAACGCGCGCTGCTCTCGGCCGTGACGGGGAGCTTTTCCCGCGTCGCGGTGCTGCTCAACACGGGCAATATCATAGACATGAGCTGGGTCGATGAGTTCGGCGTCGGCGCAGTTATGTACGTGTGGCAGGGCGGCCAGGAGGGCGGCAGCGCCGTCGCGGACGTCATAACGGGGCGCGTGTCCCCGTCCGGAAAGCTGCCGGACACGGTCGCGAAAACGATAGAGGACTACCCGTCGCACAAAAATTTCGGCAGCCCCGATTACAACGTATACGAGGAGGACGTCTACGTCGGATACAGGTATTTCGAGACGTTTTCGCCGGAGCGCGTCCTTTATCCGTTCGGGTTCGGACTTTCGTATACGACGTTTGACGTCTCGTTTGCGGACGCGCACGCGGCGAACGGGAAAATATTCGTCTCGGCAAGCGTAAAGAATACGGGAAAATATCCCGGGCGCGAGACGGTCCAGCTCTACTTCTGCAAGCAGGGCGGCGCGATAATGACGCCGCACGCGTCGCTGACCGCGTACAAAAAGACGCGCACGCTCCGCCCAGGTGAGTCGCAGTCGCTGAAAATTTCATTCCCGATAAGGGCGATGGCGTCATACGACGACAGCGGCGCGACGGGGAATAAGTCGTGCTATGTGCTTGAGGCGTGCAGATATGTTATCTTCGCCGGGACAGACGTGAGCACGGCCGTCGGCGCGGACGCGGTATTTACATATGAGGTGAAAAAGACCGCGGTCGTCGAGCGCTGCCGGGAGGCGCTGGCTCCGACGCGCGAATTTTTCCGCATGTGCCAGCATCAGGGCGCGACGGTCGAGGTGGACTATGAGCGCGTCCCGACGCGGACATACGACCTTGTCGCGCGGATAGAGGAAGACCGCCCGGAGCTCGGGATATCATACACCGGCGACGTCGGCATAAAGCTGGCGGACGTGAAATCAGGTAAGCACACGATGGAGGAATTCATCGCTCAGCTCAACGCGGACGAGCTGTCCGCCCTCGTGAGGGCGGAGGGGATAGCGAGTCCGAAGGTTAAGGCGTGGACGACGGCGGCGTTCGGCGGCGTCACGGACACGCTCAAAAGATACGGCGTCCCCGTCGTGACGAATGTTGACGGGCCGTCCGGCATCAGGTCCGACGTGGGCGAGGAGGCGACGCTTTTGCCGAACGGGACGCTGCTCTCGTCAACTTTCGACGATGCGCTCGTCGAGGTGCTGTTCACTTACGAGGGTTTTGAGCTATCGGAGCACGGCGTGGACGCGCTTTTGGGGCCGGGCGTCAACATACACCGCCACCCCTGCTGCGGACGCAATTTCGAGTATTTCTCGGAGGACCCGCTGCTCGCGGGGAAGATGGCGGCGGCCGTCTGCCGCGGCATCGGCAAGTCAGGCACGAACGCGACGCTCAAGCACTTTGCGGCGAACGATCAGGAGTTTCATCGAAACGACTGCGACTCCGTAATGAGCGAGCGGTGCGCGAGGGAGATTTATCTGCGCCCGTTCGAGATCGCGGTCAAGGAGGGCGGCGCCGTGTCGATAATGACGTCGTACAACCTCTTGAACGGCTGTCACTGTGCGTCAAATTACGACCTGACGACGACGATCCTGCGCGGCGAGTGGGGCTTTGACGGCTTCGTGATGACGGACTGGTGGGCAAAGGCGAACAGGGTCGGGATGCGCGGCGACAAGCGCAATCTTGCCGAAATGGTGCGCGCGCAGAACGATATCTACATGGTCGTGCCGAACGCGGAGGAGAACGACGACAATATATGGGAATCGCTCGAGCTGGGGCATCTGACATTTGACGAGCTCCGAAGGTGCGCGATGAATATTCTTCGGTACATAATGAAAACGCCCGAGTTCGAGAGGGAATATGTTGAAAAAACAGAGGTGGGAGGCTGAAAAATGGAGCTTATAGGCAAGCGCATAACATTTTTAGGCGACAGCATAACAGAGGGCTGGGGGACGAGCTGCCCGGAGGCGAGGTACGACAACGTCCTCGCACGGGAGGCAAAGCTCGGCAGCACGTTCACAAACGGCGTCGGCGGGACGCGCATCGCATACCAGCGCGGCGCGTCCGCGGACCCGAGGTGGGACCTCTACTTCTGCGGGCGCGCGGCGCAGCTCGACCTGTCGGGAGACGTCATCGTCGTCTTCGGCGGCACGAATGATTACGGTCACGGCAACGCGCCGTTCGGAAGCGACGAGGACAGGACGCCGGACACGTTCTGCGGCGCGGTAAACTATTTGATGAAATATCTGCGCGGCCGCTATCCGTCCGCGCACATCGTGTTCATGACGCCGATAAGGCGGTGGGGCGGCGGCGTGCCCTCAAACGCGACCGGGCACACGCTCGCCGAATACGCGGACGCGATAGTGAGGGCGGGCGCACGGAACGGCGTACCGGTCCTCGATCTCTATAACGAGCTGCCGCTCGACCCGGACCTCGAGGAGGACAGGCGCGCGTACACGATAGACGGGCTCCACCCGAATGACGCGGGGCACGCGCTGATCGCCGAGGTGCTGCGCCGGTTCCTCACCTCGCTCTAATGTGCCGCTGCGGAGGCTGGCCCGGCTGGGGCGCGATGACGGAATACCACGATACAGAGTGGGGAACGCCGACGCACGACGACAGGACGCTGTTTGAGCACCTGTCGCTCGAGGCGCTCCAGTGCGGGCTGTCGTGGACGGTGATAATGAAAAAGCGCGAGGCGCTCCGGGCATCGTTTGACGGATTCGATTTTGAAAAGGTCGCGCTCTACGGCGAGGACGACGTGCGCCGAATAATGGAGGCGCCGGACGTCATAAGGTGCAGGCGGAAGGTCGAGGCGGTCATCGGAAATGCGCATCGATTTTCGGAGATCCGTGCGGAGTTTGGATCGTTCGACGCATATATCCGGAGATATACCGGCGGGCGGACGCTGCTGTATGAAGGGCACGAAAAGGGCACCGTCCCGGCGAAAAACGCGCTCTCGGAGAAGATAAGCCGCGACCTGCGGACGCGCGGGTTCTCGTATCTCGGGCCGGTCACGGTGTACGCGTTCCTCCAGGCGTGCGGGATCATCAACGACCACGAGGAGAGGTGCTTTCGTTACGCGGAGATAAACGGCGCCGCCCCGACCGCGCGCGTCGCGGAGGACTATGCCGGGGAGATATAAAAAGCGAACAAAAGGAAAAAGCCCCGATGCGGAAAACCGCATCGGGGCTGCCCTTTATGCAAAAATTACTCGGCGTCCGCCTCGTCTGTGCTATCGGACTCGTCATCGCAGCCGCACTCGTCGTCGCAGCAGCAATCATCGTCACAATCGTCGTCGCAACCGCAATCGTCATCGCAGCAGCAGTCGTCGTCACATTCATCGTCGCAGCAGCAGCAATCGTCATCGTCAAGGTCGTCGATGTCCTCAAGTTCGACAGTTACCTTCAGGTACTTCTTGAAAACGCGCTCAAGAATGACCTCAGCGGCTACAAAAGCTCCAATCACGGCGGCAACTACGATAAGCGCGCGCCAAAAACCTTTGCTCGGGCAGTTTTTCTTTTCCATTTTAAAAAACTACCTCCTTTCTTAATTATCGATTTTGGGCGGCCTCATATACCGCCATTATGATTATATCATGCGGGACGAGCCCCGTCAAGTAGAAAAAGGGGAAAATATGCGATATGATATTGCGCCGCACGAAAATAATTCAAAACAACCGTGCAGCATGTTTTTCCGTTTTACTGTATCTCCTGCTCAAGCGTGCGGAAAATATCATCGTCGAAAAATTCCGTGACGGTCATGTCGAGCCCGTCACAGAGCTTTTTCAGTGTTATCACGGACAGATCACGGCGGCTCTCGCTCATTAAACTGTAAACCGTCGACGGCGTCATGCCGGAACGAACCGCAAGCTCATTGTAACGAATACCGCGCTGCTCGCAAATACCTTTCAGCCGCAAAACTATCGCATCTTTGATCAACATATTCTTCACCCCAAAGTATTGAAAAGTTTTGAAAAAATAGGGGCACGGGGGAAGAAAAACTTTTTCAAAAGTTTTTCTTCCCCCGCTGATAAACCAGCCCTATAAATCACCTGTCCCTGAGCGCGATGCCGAGCTCGGTTGAGAGGGCGCGGAGCATTTTTTCCGTGACCTTGTCGGCGTCTTCGGTTGTGAGCGTGCGGTCGGCGGCTCGGAGCGTGACCCTGATCGAGACGCTCTTTTTGCCTGCGCCGACCTGGATCCCGCGGTAGACGTCGACGACGACCGCATTTTCAACGAGCTTTCCGCCCGCTTTATGCAGACCTCCTCGATGCTGCCCGCCTCAAGCTCTTCGCTGCACGAGAACGAGAAGTCGCGCGTGATCGCCGGATATTTCGGCAGATGGCGGAACTCAACGTGAGTTTCGCGGAGCGCGTATACGCGGTCGATGTCGATCTCGGCGGCGTATATGTCGCCGGACAGGCCGTAATTCGCCGCCGCCTCCGGGTGAACGGCGCCGAGCGTCGCGAGCACCTCGCCCTCACGGACGATGCGGGCGCAGCGCCCCGGATGATAGGACGGCTCGTCCGTCACGGTGACCGTCTTATATCCCGTGACGCCCGCGAACATGAGCACGCGCTCAACGATCCCCTTCAGGTCGAAGAAGTCGCCGCTCGAATACGAGCCGATGACGAGGACGCGGCGCTCGTCCGGGAGCGTGTCGGGAGAGGTCGGAATATATACGGTGGCGAGCTCGTACATCGCCGCCGAGGCGTTTTTGTGGTTTTGGTTGTGCGTCAGCACCTCGAGCATCGAGGGCAGCGCCGTCGTCCGCATGACGGAGGTGTCAAGCCCGAGCGGGTTCGAGATGACGACCGAAGTGCGGCGTTTGTCGTCGGCGGGCAGGCGGATCATGTCATAGGAGCGCGGCCCGATGAAGGAAAACGTCGTCGCCTCCCACAGGCCCATGCCGCAGAGCAGGGCGTGCAGCTCCTCGTCGAACCGCTGGCGCTCGGTGCGCCCGCCCTCCGCGATGCGCATCAGCGGGAGCGTCGTTTCAACCTCGTTGTAGCCGTGCATGCGGATCACTTCCTCGGCGATATCGCTCATGCACTCGACGTCGCCGCGCCATGACGGGACCGTTATCGTGTCACCGTCAACGCGGAAGGAGAGTTTTTCGAGAATGTTCTTCATATATTCGCGGTCGAGGCTGACGCCGAGAAACGCGTTTATGCGCTCGGGCTCGAACTTGACCGTGCGCACCGGGCGCTTGCCCGGGTATTCGTCGATGACGCCGTCAACGACGTCGCCCGCGTCGAGCAGGCGGACGAGCTCGCATGCGCGCAGGAGCGCGGGCATCGCGTTCTCGGGGTCCATGCCCTTTTCGAACCTGCCGGAGCTCTCGGTGCGAATGCCCATCGCCCTTGAGGTGCGGCGGACCGAGACGCCGTCAAAGTTCGCGGACTCGAAGATGACGGTGTGCGTGTCGTCGCGGATCTCGCTGTTCGCGCCGCCCATGACGCCCGCGAGGGCGACCGGCTTGTGCTCGTCCGCGATGACGAGCATCGAGGAGGTGAGCGGGACGTCCTCGGCGTTTATGTCGAGGGAGCGGTAAAGCTCGCCGTCGGCGGCGCGGCGGACGCGTATGTGCGCGCCGTCGAGGCAGCCGTAGTCAAAGGCGTGCATCGGCTGGCCGTATTCGAGCATGACGTAGTTCGTGATGTCGACGATGTTGTTTATCGGGCGAACGCCGAGCGCGCGCAGCCTCATTCTCAACCAGAGCGGGGAGGGCGCGATGCGGACGTTTTTGACCGCCTTTGCGCAGTAGCGCGGGCAGAGGTCGGGCGCCTCGATGCTGACTTTGATATAGTTTTCGACGCTGTCTCCGTCGCCGACGGGCGGGACCTCGGGCGTCGGGATATGGTACGGGCGGTCAAAGCTGACGGCCGCCTCTTTCGCGAGCCCGATGACGGAGAGGCAGTCGGGGCGGTTCGGCGTTATCTCATAGTCGAAGACGACGTCCGAGAGCAACAGCGCCTCGCGAATGTCGACGCCGACCTTGTCGGCGAATTCGTCACCGAGAATGAGGATCCCGTTGTTGTCGGCGCCGGGCATATCGTGGCTCGTGAGCCCGAGCTCTCCGATGGAGCAGAGCATTCCGTCCGAGGGGAGCCCGCGCAGCTTGCCGGACTTGATCTTCACGCCGCCGGGGAGCGACGCCGGAGCCTTCGCCGCGGGGACGACGGCGCCCTCAAAGACGTTCTGCGCGCCGGTGATTATCTGGCGGGGCGACTCTTCCCCGACGTCGACCAGGCAGACGAGCAGATGGTCCGAGTCCGGGTGCTTTTCTATTTTTGTGATGCGGGCGACGACGACGTTTTCAATGTCCTCGGCGAGCCGCTCAAAATATTCGACCTTGCTGCCCGTGTCTGTCATGCGGTCCGCAAAGCGCTTCGGGTCTATGTCGGATACGTGTGTGAAATCCTCACACCAGCGATAAGAAAGTTTCATTCTGAATATCTCCTTTCCCGCCCTCAGAACTGGCCGAGGAAGCGCAGGTCGTTTTCGTACAAGAGGCGCATATCGTCGATGTGATATTTGAGCATCGTGACGCGCTCGATGCCGATGCCGAACGCGAATCCGCTGTAAACGTCCGGGTCGATGCCGCAGCCGCGCAGCACGTTCGGGTGGACCATGCCGCAGCCGAGCACCTCTATCCAGCCCTCATTTTTGCAGAGGCGGCAGCCCTCGCCGCCGCAGACGAAGCACGAGACGTCGACCTCGGCGGACGGCTCCGTGTACGGGAAGTGATGCGGGCGGAAGCGAATGCGCGTGTTCTCGCCGAAGAGCCCCTTTGCGAACGCGAGCAGCGTCCCGCGCAGGTCCCCCATCGTTATGCCGCGGTCGACGACGAGGCCCTCGACCTGATGGAAGAGCGGGGAATGCGTCGCGTCGACCTCATCGGAGCGGTAGACGCGGCCGGGCGAGATTATGCGTATCGGCGGCTTCGTCTTCTCCATCGTCCGTATCTGGACGCCGGAGGTCTGCGAACGGAGCAGAATTTTGTCCGTGATATAGAAGGTGTCCTGCGTGTCGCGCGCGGGGTGGCCCTCGGGCATATTGAGCGCCTGGAAGTTGTAGTAGTCGAGCTCGACCTCGGGCCCGTCAACGATCGTGAAGCCCATGCCGAGGAATATATCCTCCATGTCGCGCTGCGTCTGCGAGAGGGGGTGCCTGCCGCCGACAGCGGGCAGGCGCGCGGGCATCGTGACGTCGAGGCGCTCCGCGCGGAGCTTTTCCGCCTTCGCCTGCGCCTCGCGCTCCGCCTTCAGGCGGGCGAGTTCGCCCTCGATAAATGAGCGGACCTCGTTCGCGAGCGCGCCGATGGCGGGGCGCTCCTCCGGGGAGAGCGCGCCCATTCCGCGCGTCACGGCGGTCAGCTCGCCCTTTTTGCCGAGGTAGCGGACGCGCAGCTCCTCAAGATCGGCGGACGCCGACCGGAGCGCCTCCTCCGCCTCCTTTTTTATTGAAAGAAGCTTTTCTTTCATCGTTTTTCTTCCTTTCGGTTATTAGTTGAAGCATCACCGCTGTTTTTCGGCGGTGCGATGTTTGCGGACAAGATCCCGGGGGTCGGCGGCTTTAAAAAAGCCCCGCCCCATAAAGACAGGGACGGAGCTTTCATGCTTCGCGGTACCACCCGGATTCCCGCGCGTGCGCGGGCGCTTTTAGGGAGGTCTGTAACGGGACCTGCCCGCCGCGCGCTACTGAAAATTTCACGTGCGGAGCTCCGGGGTGAAGTGCCTGCCGTCAGCGTTATGCGCCCGTCCCAGCCGTGGGGCGCTCTCTGTGATAACGCGGTCGACGGGGGCTGTCCCCATCTTTGCTTTTTATTTATGTGCGTATTTTACCACGCGCAGGGAATAAAGTCAAGGTCTCGGGAAAAATTATCCGCGGAAAACGGCCATCAGCCCTTCGATGAGACTATGACGGTCGTCACCGACTCGGCGGGGACGACGACGGGGGTGTCGGCGCCCTTGTATTCGGCGCGGTACGTCTCGCGCAGCCCGTATGACTTGCTCGTCACGACGGTCGAGATCCTGTTGTAGCCGTTGGCAAGCCCGTCAACGCTGATGTTGACGTCCGATTTGCTGTGGTTGACGAGCACGATGACGACCTCGTCCTCGCCGTTTTCGTTTTTGCCCGTGTATGCCGAGGCGGAGACGCCGCTCTTGACGCTGCCGCAGTCGACGCGGACATAGCCGCGGTCGATGTACCGGCTGTAGTTGCCGAGCGCCCAGAGGCGCTTCGGCACCTGGACCGAGTTGCCGGACGCGTCCGTATAGATGAGCCCGTCGCGGTAGTCGTAGCAGGAGACGGCGATCCAATACTGCCAGGAGACGCAGTCGAGTATCGTCATATCTTCGTAGACGGTCTCGGCGAGGACGAGCGCGGAATCCATCGTGAGGTCGCGCCCGTTCGTCATCTCGCACCACTCGGACTGGCGGTACTTCATATTCGGCGCGATCTTGTCCATTACGGTCTTGAATGACGTTTTCGTCTTCGTGTCCGTCCAGTAGGAGTGGTTGTCGAGCGCGGTCATATGCTCGGAGAGGAACTTGTCCTTCGCGATCAGGCGGTTGAATTCGAGCGTGTCGGGGTTCCAGCTGCCGCCCTCGGGGCCGGAGATCTCGACGCCGTCAAGGCCGGGGCGCTCCCCGATCTCCTCGATGAATTTCGTCAGTATTTTGACGATCTCGTCGTTGCTGTAGTGGCAGCCCTCCTGGCCCCAGACGTTTTCGGGCGGATAGTTCCAATAATACTGCGGCTCGTTTATCGGGGAGATGAACTTTATCGGCAGCCCTTCATCTTTGAAGTGCTCGGCGACGTCGAGGACATATTTTGCAAACGCCTCGTAGTTCTGCGGGGCGAGGTTGCTCCGCTCGTTGTCGGCATACGTGCGCCCGTTGACGGTCAGGCGCTCGAGCGGGCTGTTGACGAACATGACGATCTCGTCCGCCCCGAGCTCCGCGGCGCGGCGCATCATCCAGACGGCGCCCGCGTCACGCTCCCAGTCATAGACGCCGGGGGACTTTTCAAAGCTGTAGGTGCGGCGCCACACGTCGCCGATGGAGGGGCTGTTTGAGCCGGCGTCGCGGCTGCCGCCGCCGATGTTGTAGCGGTAGCAGTTGAGGCCGATGCCCTCCTCCGGGTCGAAGAGCAGGGTGGCGATGCGGTCGCGCGTCTTCTCGTTCGTGCCGATTATCTGCGCCCACCACGCGCCGGACGCGCCGAAGCTCTCGATCGTCTGATGCGTTTTCGACGTATCGACGGAGACAGAGACCACGTTATCGAGCTTCAGCGGATCGTCGAGCTCCTCGGGCTCGGACGTCTCGGTCGAGGGGGAGGTGTCGGTCGCGGCGGACGTACCCTCGCCGCCGTCACCCGCGCAGGCGAACAGCGCCAGAACGAGGGTCAGAGAAAGGATAAGCAATAGGATCTTTTTCATTTTTCGCTCCTTTTCATGGGAGTATTCGTTAAATTTTATTATACATATTTTCCCGCATCATGTCAAGCCCTGGAAAAAGCAAGCCCCGCAGGCGGCGGGGCCGCCTGCGGGGCTTTTTCGGAAATTTGTTACGATTTATTATTTTCCGCTGATGACGAGCGTCGTTACGGACATCGACGGGATCGTGACTGCGGTGCCGTTCAGGAATTCGGCATAGTATGTCTCTCTCATGCTTCTCGACTTGTTCGTGACGACCTCGGAGATCCTCGTGTACTTCGAGGTATCGATGCCGGAGAAGTCGATGTTGACGTCGCCGCTGCCCTGGTTGATGAACACGAGAACGATCTCGTCAACGCCGTCCTCATTTTTGCCGGTGTATGCAGAAACGGAGAGGCCGGGCATGCTCACGTTGCAGTCGACGCGGACGTAGCCGCGGTCGATGAACTTGCTGTACTGGCCGAGCGTGTAGTATCTCTTCGGCAGCGTCGTGGAGGTGCC
>CANROT010000026.1 GCA_947632285.1 uncultured Clostridia bacterium | reverse complement strand
GGCTGCGGTAAGTCGACGCTCATCAAGCTGCTGACGGGCAAATTAGAGCCGATCTCCGGCGTCGTCGAATACGGCTACAACGTCAGCGTCGGCTACTACGACCAGGAGAACCAGAACCTCACCGAATCAAATACGGTAATCGAAGAGCTGTGGGGCGAATACCCGTCCTTATCGCAGACAGAGGTGCGCGGCGCGCTCGCCCGCTTCCTCTTCGTCGGGGACGATATTGAAAAGCCCGTCTCCGTCCTGTCCGGCGGCGAGCGGGCGCGGCTCACGTTCTGCAAGCTGATACTCGCGAAGGTCAATCTCCTTATACTTGACGAGCCGACGAACCACCTCGACATAAAATCGCGCGAGGCGCTCGAGGACGCGCTCCGGGAATTCGAAGGCACCGTCATCGCCGTCTCGCACGACAGATATTTCATCGACAAGCTCGCAACACGCATTCTCCCACTCGAAAAGAGCGGCTCAAAGGTGTGGGAGGGCGGCTACGCCGACTACACCGCGCACCTCACCAATGCCGAGGCGGAGGCTGCGGCGCGCGAGCCCGAGATGTCGTCAAATAAGGAGCGGTACCTCACCGCTAAGAAGGAGGCCGCCGAGATACGCAAGCGGCAGCGCGAGCTCGAGCGCGTGACCGCCGAGGCGGAGGCCGCCGAGGCCGAGCTGATAAAGGTCGAGGAGGAGCTGTTCGGCGACGCCGCCAGCGACTATATCCGCGCCGCCGAGCTGGACGACAGGAAAATGGAGCTCGAAAACAAGATATACGACCTCTACGCCCGCGAGGAAGCCCTCACCGCCGAGCTGAAGGAGCTTGGCGCCGCGCAATAATATATGTAACTGAAAATTCGCGGAGGCGCACCGAAACGCGCCCCCGCGAATTTTTTCTTCACTCGATTTTTCGAAATATAACGACACTCAGGAAAGCGGAAAAAGACCGCGCCGCAAGACCCGGTCTTCATTGTTTCCTTATTCTCGCACCACGGCCCTCAGCTCTTCTTGCCGTTCTTGTCGTCGCCCTTGCTGACTACTTCGACACCGTCGTAGTGACCGCACGCCCGGCAAACACGGTGATTCAGATTGAATTCGCCGCAGTTCGGGCATTTTACCATGTTCGGAGCGTCGAGCCTGCTGTTGCTTGCGCGTCTCTTATCTCTGCGAGCCTTGGATACTTTCCTCTTCGGTACAGCCATGATGTTACCTCCTTTATATTCCGCCGCGAAAAAACGGCGCTTTCTTACCCGTTTTCGTCGTTCTGTTCCCTGAGCAGCCGCTCGAGCGCCTGCCACCTCGGGTCGACCCGCTCCGCCTCTTTCCCGGCGCAGCCGCAGTCGCCTTTGTTCCTGTTCTGACCGCAGACGGGGCAAACGCCGAGGCACCCCTCCCGGCACAGTATCTGTGACGGGAACGAAAGCATCAGCTCCTCCGCCACGTCAGCGTCTAAATCGAGCTCGCCCTCGCACGCGACGAAGTAGTCCTCGTCCTCGTCGTCGACCGCTCCCGCCTCGGCGACCATGCGCTCAAGATGACACGACACGACGCCCCGCGCCGCCTCGCCGCACCTGTCGCACGGAGCCTCGTAATCGGCAGCCGCGTCAAGCACGAGGTAAAGGCATGTGCCAGAATCCGATATTTTCCCCTCCACCCTGATGGGCGAGGTCAACGTCACCCCCGCGGGCGGCATCGGGAGATCGTCCCCGCCGCCGGCGATCTCATACCGGAACGGGAGAACTCTCACCTTCCCGGCCAGCAGCGCCGTTATATCGAGCTTCAAAAGCGTACACCTCCGCAGTCCATTCGGAACAGCAAGAGCTATTATATATCACCCGCGCCGATTTGTCAATAGCGATATCGCAAAATTAAAGCAAATTTGCGACGATTTTTCGCCGTTTTCTTTATTCGGACACAGCTTTTACCTTCGCTCCGAGAGTTGACACGCGGCCGCGATTTTGATATAATATATTCTGTAGATGTTTATGCAAAAAAGGGAGGCCGTATGGCGGCTGTCGATTTTTCGTCCGTTCCGGGGAACGCCGAGCTCCGCCGGCGGCTCGCCCGAAATATAAGAGAGGGCTCGCTCGGCCACGCGTATATAATAGAGGGCCCGGGAATGGTCCGCGAGCTTGCAATTGAACTCGCCCGCGCCGTCAACTGCACGGGCGGCGGCGCGCTCCCGTGCGGCGAATGCCCGTCATGCCGGCGGGCGGAGGTCGGTTCGCACCCGGACATCTGCGTCGTTTCGAGGGGCGACCGGGCGACGCTCGGCGTCGAGGCGATACGCACCGTCCGCGAGGACGCGTACATCATACCGTCCGAGGGGGAGCGAAAAGTATATATAATCGAAGACGCGGACACGATGACCGTCGAGGCGCAGAACGCGTTTTTGCTGACGCTCGAGGAGCCGCCGGAATACGTCCTCTACCTCTTGCTCTGCCGCCGGTCGGACGCGCTGTTGCCGACGGTGCGCTCCCGCGCCCCGTCGCTCCGCCTCCGTCCCTGCACGGCGGACGAGCTCTCGGACTACGTTCTCCGCGTCGGCGGCGCGCGTGCGCGCGCGCTCCGCGACCGCGAGCCGGATAAATTCTCCGAGCTGCTGCTGATCTCGGGCGGCGACCCGTCCGCGGCGGCAGCGCTGCTTGAGGGGGGCGCGCTCGACGAGCGCATCTCCGAAAAAAAGTCGGCGCAAAGGCTGCTCTCCGGGCTGCTCTCGGGAGACGGCGAGGCTGTCATCGAGCTCTCGCAGATGAAAAAGCTGAAGCGGGCGGACGCGCTCGGTATGCTCGTCGACATGGAGGCCGCGCTGCGGGATATGCTGCTCAGCTGCCGCTCGCGAGCGTTTGACACGTGCTTTTTCCTGTCCCCGAAGGACGCCGCCGATGCCGCAAGCGGCATACCCCCGCGCCGCCTCGCCGAGGCGGCGGACATCGTGCGCGACAGCGCCTCCGCAATCGAGAAAAACGCCGCCGTGACGACAGCGCTTTCGTCCATGGCGATAAAAATACGAAGCTGACGCTCATATATAAACGGAAAGGAACATTATGGCCGAAAATACACCGAATGAAAGCCCGCGCCGCGAGGAGCCGCGCGACGGCAAAAACAATAACAACAATAACAATAACAGAAAGCGCCGCCGCAACGGCGCGCCGAGGCGCGACGAAAATCGCCCGCAGCCCGAGGCAAAGGACACGTCCGGGCCGCAGGCGCCCGCGAAGGAGCAGCCCGCCCGCCCGCAGGGGCAGCAGCGCGGCCGCAGCAACAACAGGGGCCGCCGAGGAAACCGCCAGCAGGCGCCCGCGCGCATTCTCTCCCCGAACGTCATAACGACGGACGCCGACGAGGTAAAGGCGCCCGCATATATCCCGCCCGCAGTCGAGGACAGGACAAAATATCTCGAGATCCCGGACCACTGGTTCGAGCCCGAGGCCCCGAGCCTTCCCGCCGAGCCGCAGCAGATGGTGGATATCGTCGGCGTCCGCTTCAGGGACTCCGGCAAGGTCTACTACTTCGCGCCGATGGACTACGTCTGCTGCGAAGGGCAGGACGTCATCGTCGAGACCGCGCGCGGCATCGAGTACGGCACGGTCACGATACCGAACAGGCAGGAGCCGGAGAGCTCCCTCGTCGCGCCGCTGCGCCCCGTCGTCAGGATAGCGACGGACGCCGACCGCGAGCGCCACGAGAAAAATACCGAGCGCGAGGCGGAGGCGATGCGCATCTGCGCCAAAAAAATAGAGGATCACGGGCTTGAGATGAAACTCGTCGAGGCGGAATACACGTTCGACAACAGCAAGCTGACGTTCTATTTCTCCGCCGAGGGGCGCGTTGACTTCCGCGAGCTCGTCAAGGACCTCGCATACGTCTTCCGCACGCGCATCGAGCTGCGCCAGATCGGTATCCGCGACGAGGCAAAGCTGCTCGGCGGGCTCGGCATCTGCGGCAGACCGTTCTGCTGCAGCACGTTCCTCTATGACTTCAACCAGGTCTCCATCAAGATGGCAAAGGAGCAGAGCCTCTCGCTCAACTCCTCCAAGATCTCCGGCACGTGCGGCAGGCTGATGTGCTGCCTGCGCTACGAGTCCGAGGCATACGAGGAGGAGGGCAAGCGCACGCCGCGCGTCGACAGCATCGTAAAAACGAAGGACGGCACCGGCTTTGTCATCGAATCCCAGACGCTGACCGGCATCATAAAGGTCAAGCTCGGGGACGCGGACGACGCCGCGATAAAGCAGTACAGCCGGGACGAGGTCACGGTGATAGGCCGCAGAGGCGGCCGCGGCGGCGGTGACCGTGGCGAGGCGCGCGACGCCGACCTCGCCGGCGTCACCGAATGACGGCGCACGTATCAAAACTGATACCTCGTTAAAAAAATCGTATCAAACTTTTCAAAAAGGGCTTGCAATATCTGCAATTTGTGATAGAATAATTATACGGCGCGCCGAGCGCGCCGGAAAAATCTCTATATGGAGGACAAAAGCGATGGCATATAAGATAGACAAGGAAAAGTGTCTCGGCTGCGGCGCCTGCGCCGGCGAATGCCCCGTTGAGGCTATATCCGCCGATGACGACGGCAAGTACGTTATCGACCCCGAGAAGTGCATTGAGTGCGGCGCTTGCGCCGGTGTCTGCCCTGTTGAGGCTCCCGCTCAGGAGTAAGACATAGCATACATATCAAAAAGGGATTGCCGCAGGTCAAAACCGATCTGCGGCATTTCTGATGAAAAAAGGAGAGCTCATTTATGTCCGGTTACCGCGTTGACAAAATAAACGACGATATAACGCTCCTCGCCTCGAAGACCGGGCTTTCGTTCACGACGGACGCATACCTGCTCTCAGCGTTCGTCCGCCGCCCGGTCGGGCGATACGGCAGGATAGTCGAGCTCGGCGCCGGGACCGGCGTCGTCTCGCTGCTGCTTGCGGCGCGCGGACGCGCCGAGCACATCACCTCTGTCGAGGTCCAGGCGCGTTCGTATGAAATAATGAAGCAAAATATAAAGGAAAACGGCTTTTCGTCAGTCATTGAGCCGGTGCTCGGCGACATTCGCGATGCAAACGAACAGACGCTCGGCGGCGTCTTTGACGCCGTGTTTGCAAATCCGCCCTATCTCTGCGCGAACTCGGGCCCCGAGAGCGCGCACGGCGAGGAAAATATCGCGCGCCGCGAGATCTTCGGCGGGATCGACGATTTCTGCGCCGCCGCCGCGCGCCTCTGTCGGCACGGGGGCACGTTTTACGTCGTCTTCCGCCCGGAGCGGCTGGCGGAGCTCTTGTCCTCTATGACCTCGCGCGGGCTCGAACCAAAACAGCTCACCCTCCTCTGCCCGGACGCCGACAGCGCGCCGTCGCTCGTCTTTGTCGCCGCGCGCCGAGGCGGCAGGTCCGGCGGGCTGCGCATCACGCGGCCGCTCTTCATCTATGAGCGCGGCACAAGGATCGAAACGGAGGTTTTCCGAAAAATTTATGAAACGGGGCAGTTCCCCGAGGAGTACACGATAAAATGACGGAAGAAAAAAACCGCGTCGCGGGCGGGACGCTCTATCTCGTCGCCACCCCGATCGGCAACATGGCGGACATCTCGGACCGGGCGAAAAAGGTACTCGCCGAGGTCGATTTCATCGCCGCGGAGGATACGCGGCACACGGGTCTTTTGCTCGCGGCGCTCGGCATCTCCCGCCCGATGACGAGCTATTATAAAGACAATATGGCAGCCTCCGGCCCGCGCATCGTCGCAAGACTGCGGGAGGGCGAATCCTGCGCGCTCTGCACGGACGCCGGTATGCCCGCGGTCAGCGACCCGGGCGAGGCGCTCGTGCGCCTCTGCGCCGAGGCGGGCGTCCCCGTGACCTGCGTCCCCGGCGCGTGCGCCGCCGTAACGGCGCTCGCCCTCTCCGCCGCAGACACGCGCACATTCACGTTTTTCGGCTTTTTCCCCACGGACAAAAAGGCGCGCGCCGATATGCTGGAGGAGCTCGCCTCCTGCCGCCGCACCGCAATCATATATGAAGCTCCGCACCGCTTAGCGAAGACGCTCGGCGAGCTCGCCGCCGCCTGCGGGGACGAGCGGGAGATCGCCGTCTGCCGCGAGCTTACAAAGCTGAATGAAGAGGTCGTCCGCACGACGCTCGGCGAAGCGGCCCGCGCCGCCTCCGAATCGGCGCCGCGCGGCGAATACGTCCTCGTGCTCCACGGCGCGCGCCGGGACAGCACCGCCGACTACAGCGGTATGACCGTACCCGAGCACGTCGCGCTCTATGAGGCGGACGGTATGTCGCGCATGGACGCGATAAAGGCGGTCGCGCGCGACCGCCGCGTCCCGAAGGGCGAGATATATAAGGAACTTTTAAAGTGAACCCGCCGCCGGCGACGAAAAAACAAGGGACCGCTCGCGGTCCCTTTGCCTTTTATGTATTCTCAGCCGACAAGATTTTCGAGGTAATCCGCGACGTCGCCGACGGTGACGAGCTTTGACAGATCCTCCTCCGCCATCTCAACATCGAACTTTTCCTCGCAGATCATAACGAGATCGGCAAGCTCGATCGAGTTTATGTCGAGGTCGCCGACAAGCTCAGCGGACGGCGTGATGAGCCGCTCGTCTATCTGTAATTCCTCGATCAGTACCTTTTTTATCTCTTCGTACATGATTTATTCCTCCGCATCAAACGCGCTGCACGTTTTTATGCTCTCATTATATTGTATGTATGCGCGCTTGTCAATACGTGCGGACGTAAAAAAATGAAAAAATAACCGCGCCGCGCGCACTGTCAAGGCGTGCTTGACTCTTGTCCGCGCATGGTGTATAATTGTATGCGGATATTTTCGGGAGCGGAGGCCACACAAATGAATGAACAGAAGCGCGACCCGCGCCGGGCACAGAAGCGCGGCATCATCATAGCGTTTGCCGTCATGGTGTCGATAATCCTGATCTGGTACGTCGTGATCCCCGGCGTCGGCGCCGTAATAGACAAAATAAACGGGAAAAATAAAGACGACGGACCGAAGAGCGACTATATGGATCACGTCGTCAGCCACCTGTTCTACACCGCGGACTACGACGAGAACATATACGAAGATGAAGAATACATGAAAAAGGACCGCACCGTGGCATACACTAACGGGCCCGACACATACTATATCCCGCTCGACGGCGGAAATTTCAAGGAATACGGCCGAACGCTCGAATTTTTCGGAAAATATTTCGACACCGTCATAAACGGGCGCTATGAGGAATACGACAGCTACTTTACCGACTATTACTTCGAGCATCAGTCCCACCGTGAGCGCTTCACGCCGCAGAAGATATACGCGGTCAAGATCGCGCTCTTCAGCCGGACCGAAAACGAGGACAAATCCATAACGTACAATTACACGGTCGAGTTCAAAATAGCGAAGAACAACGGGACGTTCCGCAACGACATCGGCAGCGACTCCTCCCGCCGCGTCTTCTACGAGCTCATCGAATCCGCCGACGGGAACGTGCTCATCAACTATATCGGCGCGGGACTGCGCGCCGAAGACTGAATCAAACAGCATTTGCTCAAAAGCCATGGGGCTGTGAAAAAACTTCGTTTTTTCACAGCCCCATTAAAAATGATTTTACATTGATGCCTTTAGTCAATTAACACGACAAAACTGATCCGTTCAGAAACCGATGTCTCAAACTCAGCTATGCTTTCGATGAATTCAACATTTACAGTGCAGACAACGCCCAAGTTACCGTCTTTCAGTGTAGTCAGCGCAATATTGTATTCGCTGTATTCAACTCGGGAGTAATCATTCTCGACATCTTGATAAACTGAGGATAGTTTTTTGTTGACGGATTCTTCAACTTTTTCGAGATCGACAGAATCTGCTGAAATTGATCCTTCCGTCACTTTACCAAGCATAAACGACGAATAACTATATAAACTGCCGTCGCTCCTGACAGCAATCGTTGCAGTATCCGTAGTTTCAAAATTGCCGATCTTTTTTATAAAACTTACAGTATACATTCCACGTTCGGGATCCTCGACAACATCGATCTCATAGCTGTCAACATCTACAAAGTTCGCAAGAAAATCGCAAGCTGTCGCAACGCACTCATCTTTTGTCTTTTTCGCACCCTGTGGGGACGCATTGCCCCAAAAACAGGAAGTCAGCATGCCCGACTCATCAACCTCAAAAGACAGTCCTTCTTCACTAACGTACTGATAAACCGGGAAAAAGTTGAATTCTCTGTATTGAGTGGCTTGATATTTGCCAGAATATCTTGTTCCGTTTACCCGGATCTCAATATTATCATCAACGGCCACATCTTTGTATTTTTCGTAATCTGCAAAAACGTATTCAATCTCATGCTTTGCTGACGAAACAGGATCCGAATAATCATAAATGAGAACCCGGTACAGTTCATTTGTTGCATTTTCATTGCCGCTTCCGGTACCAATGTCACCGTTTGTTAATTCGCTATTCGGGGAATTGGGATCAGTGATATTATTATTTTCAACACTTGAGCACCCGGCCAAAAGCAAAGTGACCGTTAATATAATTGAAAATATTATTCTGTTGTTTTTCATAAATCTTCTTGCCCCTTGTATAATATATATATAGGTTATTTCAGGTTTATGGGTTCATTCAACAATCTAAATACATTATACAAGACCAACTATGAAAAGTCAACAGTTTTTATTTTTTCGGGCAAAATTATATAATGACGGACGCGCCCTCCGCCGTCAGCGGCACGATGCGGTCGCGATACGGCGCCGCCAGCTCGGACGCGTAAAATTTCGCGACGTATTCGTCGACGCCCCAGAAGTGCATCGGGAACGCGCGCTTTATGTCGAGCGTCCGCATCGCCGTGTCAAACCCGAGCACGCCGTCCGCCTCCTGCCTCGGGTCGAGCGGCATGAACGCCGCGTCTATCGTGATTCCGCGCAGCCTGCCGATCTCGTTTCTGAACCTCACGGCGGCGTCGCGGTTCTGCTCCGCCGAGGCTCCGCTCCACGCCCACAGGTGCAGATCTCCCGCGTGATATATGACCTCGCCGTCCGCGTCGACAAGGTAAGCGACGCCGCAGTCAGTCGAACGGAGCGTCCTCACGCGGACGCCGCCGACCTCGATATCCTCGTGCGGCCGCACGAATGTGACGGACGCCTCCGGCGGCGCGCCGCGAACCTCGCGCGAGAGGACATAGTGCGTATCAGACCGCTCAGCGTAGGAATAAATTTTTTTGCTGTAATGGTCCTCGTGATAGTGGCTGACGAAGAAGATGACGGTCTTCCCGTCCGTCGGGAGCTCCGGCGACCCGCGAAAGAGGTCAAAGATCAGGCGGTGCCTCCGCGTCTCAATGAGGAAACCGCTGTGCGAGAGATACGTGACCTTCATTTCAGCTCCGTCGGGGCATAGAGCGAGCGCAGGAGCGCGATCTCTTTTCTGTACCCCTCGATGTCGTTCGGCGTCTCAAGGCAGAACGGCAGACGGCAGATGCGCGGATCATTTATGATGCGCGCGATCCCGTCGAGCCCGAGCGTGCCGCCGCCGATGACCTCGTGCCTGTCCTTGTGCGCGCCGACCGGGTTCTTACTGTCGTTCAGATGTATCGCCCGCAGGCGCGAGAGCCCTATCACACGGTCGAACTCTTCGAGCACGCCGTCCGTGTCGTGCGCGATATCGTAGCCCCCGTCGCTGACGTGGCAGGTGTCAAGGCACACGCCGAGCATACCGGAAAGCTCCGGGCGCGCGTCCTCGACCGCGTCGATGATCGCCCGCACCTCTTCAAATGTCGCGCCGATCTCGGAGCCCTTGCCGGACATCGTCTCGATCAGGACGACCGTTTTCTGCTCCGGCGACATGACCGAGCAGAGGCACGACGCCGTCAACTTGATGCCGACCTCCGTCCCCTGCCCCGTGTGCGTGCCTGGGTGGAAGTTGTAGAGCGTGCCCGGAAAGCTCTCGAGCCGCTCGATATCCTCTCTCATCGAGCGGACGGCGAAGTCCCGCACCTCGGGCTTTGCCGAGCAGGGATTGACGGTGTACGCCGCGTGCGCGATAGTGTTTGAAAACGATATCCCCGCCTCCTCCGCGATCCTGTGCGCCTCAGCGACGTCCGCCGGGTCGAGCGCCTTTGCGTCGCCTCCGCGCGGGTTGCGCGTGAAATACTGCATCGTGTTGCCGTCTATGGCAATGGCGGCGCGGAGCATCGCCGAATATCCGCCGGATATCGACATATGCGCGCCGATAAGTAATCTTTCGCTCATTTTCGGAAAAATCTCCTCTTTTTTCTTCGATAATTATATTGCATTTTTCCGCGTTTGTCAACTTATTGCGAAACAGGCGTTCCGCAGAAATTCGGAACGCCTGCCGTATATTTACTTTAAAAACATCTTAACGAGCGCGTCACTGAAACGGCTGTACGGCTGATATCTCATCGGCAGGTCTATAAACGTCTTTTTGTCAACGATGCTCTTGTAATGCGAGAACGTCTCAAATCCCGCCTTGCCGTGGTATTCGCCGAGCCCGGACGCGCCGAACCCGCCGAACGGCAAATGCGGCGTCGCCAGATGGACGACCGTGTCGTTGATACAGCCGCCGCCGAACCCGAGCTCCGACGTGTAGCGCCTGATCCTTTTCTTATCCGACGAGAACACGTAGAGCGCGAGCGGACACGGGCGCTCGCGCACGAACGCGATGACGTCGTCCTCCCCGCCGCACGTGATTATCGGCAGGACGGGACCGAAGATCTCCTCGCCCATTATCCTGTCGTCCTCCGTCACGTCGATCATGACGGTCGGCTCGATCTTCAGTGATTCCGCGTCACACTCCCCGCCGATGACGGCGCGGTCCGGGTCGATAAGCCCGCAGACGCGGTTGAAGTGCTTTTCGTTTATCATCTTCCCGTAATCGGGATTTTGCAGCGGGCTGACGCCGAACTGCTTCTTTATCTGCCGCCCCAGCTCCGAGACGAGCCTGTCCCGCACGCTTTCATGGCAGAGTACATAGTCCGGCGCAACGCACGTCTGCCCGAGGTTCAAAAATTTTCCCCACACGATGCGCTTTGCCGCGAGCGGGATATTCGCCGTTTCGTCCACGATGCAGGGGCTCTTGCCGCCGAGCTCGAGGGCGACCGGCGTCATGTGCGCCGCCGCTTTTTCATATACGAGCTTTCCGACGGTCGGACTGCCCGTGAAAAATATAAAGTCAAATTCTCCGTCGAGCAGCGCGGTATTCTCAGCCCTGCCGCCCTCGACGACCGCGACGTATTCCGGCTCGAACACGGACTCTATCAGCCGCTTCACGGCGGCGCTCGTCGCGGGCGAATACGAGCTCGTCTTTAAGACGACCGTGTTCCCCGCCGCGACCGCGTCAAACAGCGGGTCGAGCGAGAGCAGCACGGGATAGTTCCACGGGCTCATCACGAGCGCCACGCCGTAAGGCGAGGGCAGCCGAAAGCTCTTTGAAACGGCGTGTACAAGCGGCGTTTTGACGCGCTGCGGGCGCGCAAAGCGCCCGATATGCGATATCATGTACGAAAGCTCCGAGAGCGAGAGCCCCGTCTCGCACATATAGCTCTCGGACACGCTCTTTCCGAGGTCGTCCCGCAGCGCCGCGTGCAGCTCGTCAAGGCTGCCTTTTATCGCGAGGCGCAGCTCGCAGAGCTTCTTTTTTCTCGTCTTCACGTCGAGCGTCGCGCCGGTGCGGAAAAATTTCCGCTGCGCGGCGACGACCGCCTCGATCTCGCTCTTTGTCACGACAGCCCACCGATCCTTTCATACATTTCCGAGAGCTTTGCCCGGTCCCACAAAACCGGCACGGGATAGAGCGGATTTGCCTCGCGGAACGCGTAATCCGCCATTTCCGGTATGTCCTCCCGCTTTATTCCTTCTATCGTCCGCGGGATCCCGAACCACTCGTTCATCTCCTCGATATGGCGAATGAAAGCCTCCGCCGCGTCCGAATCGCGCGCCTCGCCGCACAGCCCGGACAGGCGCGCAAGCTCCGCTAACTTTTTGTGCGCCGCCTCCCCGTATTCGCGCAGCACGTGCGGGAGAATGACCGCGTTTGCAAGCCCGTGCGGCGTATCGTATTTGCCGCCGAGCGCGTGTGCGAGCGCATGAACGTACCCGACGTATGCCTTTGAAAACGACCTCCCGGCGAGGTGCGCCGCGCGCAGCATCGCGCGCCGCGACTCCCTTGTCCCGGATCCATACGCCGTCTCTAAATTGTCGAATATCAGCTTCACCGCCTCGACGGCGTCGCGCCGCGTGGACGCGTTCCCGCTTTTGCCTATGTATGACTCGACCGCGTGCGTCAGCGCGTCCATTCCCGTCGTCGAGGTGACGCGGGGCGGCAGCGTCATCGTGACCTCTTCGTCGAGGACCGCGTACCGCGGTATGAGCGGAAAATCGTTTATCGCGTACTTATGCCTCGTTTCGCTGTCGACGATGACGCAGGCGAGCGTCGTTTCGCTGCCTGTCCCCGCCGTCGTCGGTATCGCAAACAGCGTCGGCGTCCTTCTGCGGACGCGCAGTATGCCGCCGAGCTGTCCGGGCGTCTTCCCCTGGCGCGCCTCAAGCGCGCCGACGCACTTAGCGCAGTCGATAGGCGAGCCGCCGCCGAGCGCTATGATGCAGTCGCAGCCGCCTCGGTCGTACACTTCTTTAGCCTCTGCGGCGTTTTTCGTCGTCGGGTTCGCGACGACGCCGGAATACAGCTCGAACCGTACCCCCGCCTCCCCGAGCGCGCGTTCGAGCCCGGTCAAAAGGCCGAGCCTGAGTATGACGCCGTCCGTCACGACGAGCGGCTTTTTCAGCCCGTCCTTCGCCATAACGGCGGGGATATCGGATATATGCTCGATTATCTCCGGGCTGCGGTACGGCAGTACCGGCAGCGCGAGCTTGAAGCACATCTGAAAGACGCGGCAGTACGCCTTAAAAAACGGATTCATTCTTCTTCCGCGTCCTTTCCTCTCTCGCGGGCGAGCGCTTCATAATATGCTTCGAGCCGCGTGATTATCGTTGAGAGCGACCTGTACATGGATTCGCGGTCGGCGTCCGTCAGCGTCCCTCCGGCCGCCTCGACGTAGCTCTCCGCCCTGTCGCCGATAAAATCCGCGATCTTCTTTCCCTCGTCCGTGAGGCGGACCTTCGTGTTGTATTTTTTGGAATCGTAAAAGATGTACCCGCGCTCGCGCAGCGTCCCGAGCGCGCGGGAGATGGCCGCCTTGTCCTCGAGCGTCAGCTTGGCGAGCTCCGTCGCCGTCAGCCCGTCCTCGCTCTCGGCCAGGTAGTAGATGCACATGACATGCACGGCGCGCAGCTTGTACTCCTCCATTTCGAGGAGCTTGATCTTTGTGATTATCTTGTTGAGCCTCAGAACCGAAATTACGAAATTCTCAAACCTGTTGTTCATATCCATCGTCGTCCCCGTCGTTCTCCTCAGTGCGTTGATTTATCAACAACGATATTATACTCCCGCCCGCCCGAAATGTCAACAAAAATTGAGAAAAAAAGAGGACCCGCCGCGCGGGTCCTCTCGCGGTTATTATGAATACATCGGTCATTAACCGAGCTGCTCGCTGCGCGAGCGCGAAATATTTATCGCGCCCTCGGGCAAGAGATGTATGTGATCGAGCGATTTCCCCGTCCCGAGCGCGACGCAGGAGACCGCCTTGTCGGCGACGCGCGTCTGGATCCCGGTCACGTTCGTGATAAGGTAGTCGAGCCCGTAGAGCAGACTGCCGCCCCCCGTCATGACGATACCGTTTGCAACGATGTCCCCGATGAGCTCCGGCGGGGTGCGCTCGATGACGGAGGTCACCGCGTCCACGATCGCCGTTATCGGCTCGTCGAGCGCCTCTATCATCTCGTCCGACCACACTCTTATCATGCGCGGCAGCCCCTGGATCAGGCACCTGCCCTTAACGTCTATGTATTTGCGTTCTTCGCGCGTCCACACGGAGCCGATCGCGATCTTTATCGCCTCCGCCGTGCGCTCGCCGATCAGGACACTGTACTTCTTGCGGACGTAGCGGATTATCGCCTCATCGAATTTGTCCCCCGCGACCTTGATGGACTCGGAGACAACGACGCCGCCGAGCGAGATGACCGCGATATCCGTCGTCCCGCCGCCGATGTCGATGACCATGTTCCCGTTCGGGACGGAGATGTCGATCCCCGCGCCGATCGCGGCGGCGACCGGCTCCTCTATCAGCACCGTCTTTTTCGCGCCTGCCTGCTTGCACGCGTCGACGACCGCCCTCTCCTCGACCTCGGTGATGCCGCTCGGCACGCAGATCATGACGCACGGCTTGAATATCATCGGCCCGCTCGCCTGGCGAATGAAGTACTGTATCATGCGCAGCGTTATTTCGTACTGGCTTATGACGCCGTCCCTGAGCGGGCGTATCGCGACGATGTTGCCCGGCGTCCTGCCGAGCATCTGCTGCGCCTCGCGCCCGACCTTCAGTATTTTGTCCGTATTTTTATCTATCGCAACGACCGACGGCTCCTTCAGAACGATGCCCTTGCCACGAACGTAGACAAGAACGGTCGCCGTGCCGAGGTCTATGCCTATATCCCTTGAAAACATTAACCGAACCTCCGCGCCGCGCTGCCGCGGCGTGCCGATATATATGGAAAGCGCCGATACTCCGACGCATACTTTTCTATATATGATTATATATGAAAACGAACAATAATGCAATACCCCAAAGGCCGCCAATTCCGACCTGTTAGCGCGCGGTCTTGGCGAGCGCGAAGACCGCGATCTCGCCCGCCCCCGCGTCCCGCGCGAGGTCGACGCACGCGCCGAGCGTCGCGCCGCTCGTTATGACGTCGTCAATGATTATAGCGCGCCTACCCGCAAGATCCGCGCCTTTACTAAGGCAAATCGACATCGCCGCGTCGTGTTCGCGCCCATAGAGGTCGCGCTTTTTCTGCTCGCCGGACGCCCTGTTTGAAAACGCGTCCGCAAATTCGCACCCCAAAAGGCGCGCCGTGAGCGCCGCGACCCGTTTCATGTGGTCGCCGTGCAGGCGCGCGTTCCTTCTGCCCCTCGGCGCGTAGGTGATGACGGCGGAGGTATACTCGCCGCCGAACACGCCGGAGAGCTGTATTCGCCGCCGCAACAGGTGCGCGGCAAAGTTGACGGAGTCGCGGTTTCGCCCGTCCTTCAGCGAATATATGAGCCGCGACGACGCGCGGTCGCGCTGACCGGGCGCATAAGAGAAACACGCAAACGCGCGCCGCACCCCGGCCGCGCGCAGCGCCTCCGGCGCACACTCGCACTCGTGCACCGGGCGGCGGCACCGGCGGCACGCTTCGTCACACGATTTTTTGAAGTCAAGCGCGCATTTTTCGCAGAACACCTGCCTCGGCCGCCCTTCCGGGTCGGCGAGCATCACGTATTCGGCGGTGCTCATGCCGGCGGGACGCGCGCTGCGGCAGCATATGCAGCGCGCCGGGTACAGATATTCGCTCGCGGCGCGCGACGCCCAGCGCAAAAACGTCACCCGGCGCCCATGGTTCCCGCCGCCCATCACTCGCCGCCCCCGGACAGAAATTCGCGCCGCAGCCGCCACGAAAGCGCCGTATATTTTTTATCGTCGCTGACCGAGTCCACCATCTGCCTGATTATGTCCTCCCTGCCGACGAGGATCGCCATGCGTGAGGCGCGCGTTATCGCCGTATATAGCATATGCCGCGTCCTGAGCTTTTCCGGGCAGTTGTATATCGGTATGATGACGACCGGGTATTCGCTGCCCTGGCTCTTGTGCACCGTGATCGCAAACGCGTGCTCGAGCTCGTCGAGCAGCGAAAAATCATAAAAAACGCGCCTGTCGTCAAACAGTATCACCATACGCTCGTGCTCCGGCTCGATCTTTTCGATCACGCCGATGTCCCCGTTGAAGACGCCGATGCCGTCCGGCTCGTCCTCATCTCCGAGCTGTATCTCCCCGTCGCGGTACCACCCGAGCTTGTAATTGTTCCGCGTCTGCATGACGCGGTCGCCCTCACGGAACGTGATATCGCGCACCTTGCGCTCCCGCTTGCCCGAGGCGGGCGGGTTCAGCTCCGCCTGGAGCGCGCTGTTCAATACCTCTGTCCCCGCCGCGCCCTTGCGGGACGGCGTTATGACCTGGATCCCCGCCGAGATCTCGTCGCCGTAAGCCGCCGGGAGGCGGCGCGCGCACAGCTCAACGACCGTGTCGCGTATGCCGATGTCGGTCCTGCGCGGAAGGAAGAAAAAGTCGCTTTTTTTTTCTGTCAGCACCGGGTACCGCCCCTCGTTGATGAGCGCGGCATTCGTGATGATGGAGCTCTCGTTCGCCTGCCGGAATATCTCGTGCAGGCACACCGTCCGCACGACGCCGGAGCTTATCAGATCCCACAGCACGCTCCCCGCGCCGACGGACGGGAGCTGATTCGAGTCTCCGATCAGAATCAGCCGCGAGCCCGGCTTTATCGCGCGCAGCAGCGACTCCATCAGCATTATGTCTATCATGGACGACTCGTCGATGATTATCACGTCCGCGTCGAGCCTGTTGTGTTCGTCCTTCGTAAAGCGCGGATAGGCGCTCTCGTTGTATTCCATTTCGAGCAGACGGTGTATCGTCCGCGCGTCCTCCCCTGTCGCCTCGGACATGCGCTTTGCGGCGCGCCCGGTCGGCGCGGCGAGCTCGATATTCCCCGAGCCGAGCAGACGGAAAATTTCAAGCAGCCCTTTTATGACCGTCGTTTTCCCCGTCCCGGGGCTGCCGGTCAGCACCATGACGCCGCACGAAAGCGCGTCCGTCATCGCCTTTTTCTGCGCCTCGGCGTATTCGATGTTGTGCCGCAGCTCGAGCAGCTTTATGAACCGCTCGACGTCGCCCTCTCCGATGGCGGGGCACATTCTGTCGAGCACGCGCAGCCGCCTCGCGATCTCGCACTCGGCGCGGTAGTACGTGTCAAGATAGCACGCCTCGACCGTCCTGCCGGAGACCTCGACCTCTTCGATATATATTTTGCGCTTCGCCGCCATGCGCGAAACGGCGTCCTCCGCCGGTTTTTCCCCTATCGACAATAGCTCCGAGACGCCCCCGACCAATGACGCGCGCGGCAGGAACACGTGCCCGTGCAGCGACGCGTTCCGCGAGAGGATATACGCGGCCGCGCCCTCGACGCGCTTGTCGCTGTCCCGAGCCACGCCGAGCGACAGCGCGATCTCGTCCGCCTTCTCAAATCCGACGCCGTAAATCTCCCCGCACAGGCGGTACGGGTTCTCCTTTATCATGTCGACGGCGGCGGCGCCCCACTCCTTGTATATCCTCATCGACGTCGCCGGGCCGAAAAAGTCCCGGCAGAACATCATGACGGAGCGCGACCCCGTCCCCTCGACAAAGCTGTCGTGGATCTCCTTCGCGCGCTTTTTCGAAATTCCGTTCACCTCGGCGAGCCAGTCCGGGTGATTCTCGATAACGTCGAAGCTGTCCTCGCCGTACATCTCGACGATGCGCTTCGCCGTGACGGGGCCGATGCCGTGTACCGCGCCGGACGCGAGGTACCGCTCGATCTCGACCGCGCCCGCCGGCAGACACGCCTCCGCGCTTTCGACGCGGAACTGCTCGCCGAAGCTCGCGTGCGTCGTCCAGTACCCGTACAGCCGGACGGCCTCGCCCTCGCCGACGTGCGGCATTATCCCGACGGCGGTCAGAAAATCGCCGTTGTCCGCCTCGACGTCGATGACGGTATACCCCGAGTCGTCGCTCTTATATATGACGCTGTCGACAACGCCCGTTATCGTCAAAAGCTCGCGTCCGCCCCGCTCCTCCATCAAAGCGCCTCCCCGAATTTTTGTGAAAAGGGGGGACGCGCGGTCCCCCCATATGACTTACTTTCCGATCACTTTCCGAACGCCGCGCGCAGCTCGTCCGCGAGGTCGAGCTTTTCCCATAGGACGCCGAGGTCCTCCCTGCCCATGTGCCCGTATGACGCGAGCGCACGGTATATCGGACGGCGCAGGTCAAATTTTTCGATCAGCGCCGCCGGGCGCAGATCGACGTGCTCGCGGATATATTCGCCGAGCTCGTATTCGTCGACCGCCGACGTCCCGAACGTGTCGATCCGGACGGACACCGGGCGCGCCACGCCTATCGCGTATGCGATCTGTATCTCGCACTTCTTGGCAAGCCCCGCCGCGACGATGTTTTTGGCGATATATCTCGCGGCGTATGTCGCGGTCCTGTCGACCTTTGTCGGGTCCTTTCCGGAGAAAGCGCCGCCGCCGTGGCGCGCGTACCCGCCGTAAGTATCGACGATTATCTTGCGGCCCGTCAGTCCGCTGTCCCCCGCGGGACCGCCGACAACGAACCTGCCCGTCGGGTTCACAAATATTTTCGTATCCGCGTCCATGAGGGCGGGGTCGATCACCGGCTCTATCACGTGCTTTATGATGTCGGCGCGTATCGTCCCGAGCTCCACCTCCGGCGAATGCTGCGTCGAAACGACGACCGCCTCAACGCGGACGGGCCTGTCGTCCTCGTCGTATTCGACCGTCACCTGAGACTTTCCGTCCGGCCGCAGATAGGGGAGCGTCCCGTTCTTGCGGACCTCGGCGAGGCGCTTTGCGAGCTTGTGGGAGAGCGAGATCGGCAGCGGCATCAGCTCCGGCGTTTCGTCGCACGCGAAGCCGAACATCAT
>CANROT010000025.1 GCA_947632285.1 uncultured Clostridia bacterium | reverse complement strand
GCGCCGCAGCTTCTCATTTTTTGAAAAAGTACCGCTTAAAGCTCCTGTAATAGCCGAGGTAGTACCTGTATATCTTGAGCGCCCGCTTTGGTGTCATGTCGCCGGGGCAGAACAGCGTCCGCGTGACGCCCTCGCTCCAGAGACGCATACACTCCGCCCTGAGCTCCGGGTCCCCGACGTACTTCCGCAGAACACCCTTCGGCACCGCGGACCACAGCGCCGCCCTCTCGCCGAGCATCGGCTCCTCGCGCGGCTTATTGTATATGACGTCGTCGATGAACTCCTTCATCAGCCCGCACCCGGCGGCACTTGTGAAAAAGCTGCTCCTGCCGGGGCGCGGATTTATTTCGAACAGCATATATTTGCCGCTCCGGCGGTCGTATTTCATATCAAAATTCGCAAAGCCGACATACCCGATATCCTCGAGAAAGCGCCGCATCTTTTCATAGAGCTCCCTGTCGCCCCGCGTGATTATCGCGGCGTAGTTTCCGAGCGTTTTCGGGGAATATTCCTCGAGCACGGGCTGGCCGAGGCACATGAGACGGACCTTGCCGTCGTTTGACGAATAGCAGTTCAGAACGCGCATCGCGTCGTCCCCGCCGGGAATGAACTCCTGCACGATCAGCTTTCCGCCCCAGACGTGCTCGGCGGAGTCCATGTTTTTGACCATCGTCTTGTATTCTTCGAGGTTCGAGAAGAAAAAGACCTTCTTTTTCCCCTCGAATTCGGCGTGCAGGTATTCATATGAGTTGCTGTTGTCCGGCTTGACGACTATCGGGAACGCAAACTCCCCGCCGTCAAGCGCGTGCAGCCGCTCCCCGGGCTCGACGATGAGCGTTTTCGGGAAGTCGAGGCCGTGCTCGCGGCAGAGCGCGTAAAAGCGTTCCTTCGTGTCGAGGCGGGAGAGCAGCGCCGGGGAGATGAACCTGTTCTCGATGAGCCCCTCAAAGCGGGAATAATATTTTGACATCATCGCGGCGTAGTAGTCGGAGCAGGCGATGACGACGAGCTTATCGTATTCGCGCTTTTTCTCGGTCAGCACGCCGTAAAGCGCGTCGGGGAAGACGTCCTCGCCGTCAAAGCCCTCGATCGTTCTGACGTCGAAGAGCTTGCTGCCGTATGTCGCCGTGAGGCGGCGCGTGCAGAGCAGCAGCGGGCGGACGCCGTATTCGGAGGCGAGCAGGCGCGCGTTTCCGTATGCGTTTTCGTCGCTGCCGAGGATTATGGGTAAAAATTCTTGCTTTTCCATGATGTCACCCCCTTATCTCAACACAAAATACTGCTCATACCAGATGAGAAAGCTGTAAACGGTATATATGACGCGGGCGTTGTTCGCCTTGCCGTCCCTGTGATCGTACAGCATTTTCATGAGCTTTTCGGTGTCAAAGAATTCGTCCGCGAAGTCGCGGCGGAACATCTCGGCGACGCGCTCGCAGTATTTGTCCTCGCGCAGCCAGACGCGGAAGGGAACCATAAAGCCCGCCTTTTTCCGGTTCGCCCACCCCTCCGGAATGTGGGAGAGGGCGGCGCGGCGGAACGCGCGCTTTGTCTCCCTGCCGACCGTCTTCTGATCGGACGTGAGCGACCGCGCGACCTCCCATACCTCGCGGTCGAGGTACGGCACGCGCAGCTCAAGCGAGTGCGCCATCGTCATCTTGTCCGCCTTGAGGAGGATATCGCCCGGCAGCCAGAGATTCATGTCGAGGTACAGCTTTTTCGTCAGGTCGTCCGCGCCCTTCACTTTTTCGTAAAACGGCGCCGTCACGTCTCTGTATGACAGCGACGAGCGGTATTTCTCGCGCAAGATCGAGTTCGCCTCGTCGTCCCCCATGATGAACGCCTGACCTATATATGATTCCTCGACCGTCTTTGCGCCGTCCGCGAAAAAGCGCTTTATGTGGCGCTGCGGCAGCTTTCCGACGGTCGCCGCGAGCGCGCGGCGCAGGCCGAGCGGCAGGCGGCGGTATGCTTTTGCGTAGTTCGACTCGATGTACCAGTCATAGCCGCCGAAGAGCTCGTCCGCGCCCTCTCCCGAGAGCACGACCTTGACTTCCTTTGCGGCGAGCTCGGAGAGGTAGTAGAGCGGAACGGCGGAGAGGTTCGCGTGCGGCTCGTCGGAGTGGTACTGGACGTGCGGGAGCGCGTCAAAGAATTCGTCCGCGGAGATCTCCTTTTTCCGGTTCGTCGTCCCGAGCTTGTCCGAGAGCTCGCGCGCGAGCTCCGTTTCGTCAAAGCCGCCGATCTCGAATCCGACCGAATACGTCTTCATCGGCTCGGCGACCGAGGCGACATAGCTCGAATCGACGCCGCCGGAGAGGAACGAGCCGACCTCAACGTCCGCGATCTGGTGATATTCGACGGAGGAAAGCACCGTTTCGTCAATGAGCTTGACGGCGTCCTCAAACGTGCGCGCCTTCGGGTCAAATGTCGGGTCGAAGTACCGCTCGGTGTGCAGCTCGCCGTCCGAATACGTGAAAAACGTCCCGGGCAAGAGCTTTTTGACGCCCTTAAATATCGTCTTTTCGAGCGGGGAATACTGGAACTCGAGATAGAGCTTCAAAACGTCCGCTTCGAGCTCCTTTTTGAAGCAAGGGTGGGGGAGAAAGCTCTTGATCTCGGAGCCGAAGATGAAGTGACCGCCCTCGGTCGTGTAATAAAACGGCTTAATGCCGAACCGGTCGCGCGCGCCGTAGAGCGCGTGCGTCTTTTTGTCGTATATGACGAACGCGAACATGCCGCGCAGGCGCGACGCCGTCTCCGTTCCGTAATGGGCATACGTCTCGATGATGACCTCGGTGTCGCTGTCAGTGTCGAAGACGGAGCCGAAGTCGCGGATCAGGTCCGCCCGCAGCTCGCGATAGTTGTATATCTCGCCGTTGAAGACGATGACATAGCGCCCGTCGTGCGAGTGCATCGGCTGGTCGCCGCACGCAAGGTCGATGATGGAGAGGCGGCGGAATGCGAAAGCGACATAATCGTCGCAGAAAACGTCGTCACTGTCGGGGCCCCTGTGGGCGATAGTTTTGCCCATCTCGGCGGCGACTGCGGCGCGGTCATAATCCCCGCTGCCGGAAAAACCCGCAAAACCACACATACTTTAAATGTCCTTTCAGAAATCAGAACGCCGCCTTGACCGACGCGTCATACTCAGCGAGATATTTTTCCGCGTACATAACGTCGGACGGCGTGTCTATATACTGCGTGCCGCGCTTTTGGCGCGTCTCGCGTCCTTTGCCCGTGATGAGGATAACGCGGCCGCCGCCGCGCTCCGTTATTGCCCGGCGAATGGCGTCCCCCCGGTCCTCGACGATGTCATAGCTGCACCCCGCCGCCTCGAGATATGAGGCGATGTCTGCGGCGATGTCGGAGAACGGCTCCTCGCCTGAGTCCTCCTCGGTGATGATGACGCGGTCGGAGCGCTCCCCGGCGACGGAACCGAGGTCGTGGCGGCGGAGCTGCGCCTTGCCGCCCGGGCAGCCGAACACGGTCGTCACGTGCCGCCCGGGATAGCGGGAGGCGACCGCGTCATAGAGCGCGCGGAAGCTCAGCTCGTTGTGCGCGTAGTCGACGATGACGGCGACGCGCCCGTCCTCGCTTGAAAAAAGCTCCATGCGCCCGGGCGCGCGCGCACCTTTGAGCGCACGCGCGATATACTGCTCCGGGACGCCGAGCACGGTGCAGGCGGCGATGGCGGAGAGCGCGTTTTCAACATTAAAGCGCCCCGGCATCGTTATCACGAGCTCGCGCTCGAAATCGGGCGTGCGGACGGTGAAATACGTCCCGTCCTCCCGCTCGCTGATGCTGCGGCAGTAAATGTCGTCCTCCGGCTCGTACCCGAACGTGACGACGCGGCAGCCGCTCGCGTCCGCCGCCGCCCGTATCCGGTCGGCGTGGTTGGAGGCGGTGTTGATGCAGGCGGTTTTACAAATATCGAATATTTTCAGCTTTGAGGTGAAGTAGTCCTCGAAGTCGGCGTGCTCGATCGGGCTGATGTGGTCGATGCCGATGTTGTTGAAGCAGGCGACGTCGAGCGTGAAGCCGAAGACGCGGTCGTATTTGAGCGCCTGGCTCGAGACCTCCATGACGAGGTGGGATATGCCGCTCCTGACGGCGTTGTCAAAGTGGCGGTGGAGGTCTATCGGTTCGGGTGTCGTCAGGTGCGATTCCTCGCGGACGACGCCGTCATAATTGTCGATGGAGGAGAGAATGGCGCACTCGCGCTCGAGGTAAGCGTCGAGGATCGCCTTTATGTAATACGCTGTCGTGCTCTTGCCCTTTGTCCCCGTGATGCCGACCGTCGTGAGTCGGGAGGGGGCGTTGTCAAAGAACATGACCGCAAGGTGCGCCATCGCGCGGCGTATGTCCGAAACGATGATCGCCGGGCACGCCTCGCCGTAGCGCCGCTCCGAAACGTATGCGACGGCGCCGCGCCTGCACGCGTCGGCGAGGTATTCCTCCCTGAAATGGGCGCCCTTGCAGACGAAGAGCGCCCCTGCCTCCGCCTCCCTGTTGTCCGCGGTCAGGCAGAGGACATGCTTGTCCTCAAAAGCGTCCGGGCAGGACTCGAGGAGCCCCTTTTCACGGAGACATGAGATATATTCCGACAGCATGCGGCGGGTTTCCATCTTTGCTTTTCTACCTCGATAAAAACAGCGGTTACGGATAATATTATACTATTGTTGCGGAAATAAAGCAATGCCAAACGAAAATTCTTTTGCCGCGGGCGCTATTTGCAGCTCGCCACCTCGTACCGTATGATCTCGCCGTTTGGGTGGAAAAACGTGTAGAGCTCCCGGTCCGTGACGTCCTCGCAGTACGTGCGGATAACGGAGCAGACAAAGCCGTGGGTGACGACGGCGACGCTTTTGCCGCTGTATTTTTCCCTCAGCTCGTCAAGGAACGGATAGACGCGCGCGACGACGTCGAGATTTGATTCGCCCCCGGGATAGCGGCAGGCGAAGTTCCCGCGGTAGAGCATGTCGTCCCCCGCGTCAAAGTTCGTCCCCTCGAAGACGCCGAAGTCGCGCTCGACGAGGCGGCCGTCGGTGAGGACGGGGAGCCCCGCGCCCTCGGCAACGGCGCCTGCCGTCACGAGCGCGCGGCGGAGCGGGGAAGAATAGACGGCGTCGAGCCGGAGCGCGCGGGCCGCATCACGGAGCGCCGGGAGCTGCGCCTCGCCCTCTGCGGCGAGCGGTATATCGGAGCGGCCGCAGAAGAGCCGCTTTTCGTTGTATTCGGTCCACCCGTGGCGGACGACGTAGAGCGTCATATATTTGCCTCCGAAATTGCTTTTATAAAGGCGAAAAATACACGCTTTTTATTATATCAGCGCGGCGCGCGGCTGTCAACCCGCCGCGCGCCTCGGTTTTTTTCGAAAAAAGTCCGAAACGGAAACAAAACTTTAACAATTGTGTGCTATACTTGTAACAATGATATCGCCTATACCGCAGTTCGGAGGAAATTATGTTTAAAATACTCGTCGTCGAGGACGACCGCGACCTCTGCCGGACGGTCGCGTCGTTTCTCAACGGAAACGGATATGAGGCGGTCGGCTGCCTCGGCGCGAACGAGGCGTACGACGCGATGTATAAGGACACGTTTGACCTCATAATCTCCGACATCATGATGCCGGAGGTCGACGGCTACGAATTCGCGAAGACGGTGCGCGCGCTTGACGAAAATATCCCGATACTGTTCATGACCGCGCGCGACGACTTTGCCTCAAAGCAGCGCGGCTACAGGATCGGCATCGACGACTATATGGTCAAGCCCATCGACCTTGACGAGCTTTTCCTGCGCATCGGCGCGCTTTTGCGCCGGGCGAAGATCGCCTCGTCACACAAGATCGAGATCGGGGCGCTCGTGCTCGACATGGACGAGCGCACGGCGAGCCGCGGCGGGGAAGAGATCCCGTTGACGGCGCGGGAGTTCAATATACTGTATAAGCTCCTGTCCTACCCCGGGAAGACGTTCACGCGCATGCAGCTCATGGACGAATTCTGGGACGCGGAGACGAACACGGCGCCGCGCGCCGTAGACGTCTATATGACAAAGCTGCGCGGCAAATTCGAGGGAGCGGAAGAATTCGAGATCAAAACCGTTCACGGGCTCGGCTACAAGGCGGTGATAAAATGACAAAGAAGAAAAGGCACCCCGCGTGGAGCTATTTTATCGCTTTTTTTGTGCTGATGTCGTTTGTCATCACCTCGTCGATGCTCTTGTTCCTCAATTATTTCGCCGAGGCGTCCGGCGTCGTGTTCACGCGGGAAAATCTGTTTGCCGCCGCGCTCGCGACGTTCGGAAACGCGGTCTTTCTCGCGCTGATCTGCACGGGCGTGGACGTTTTGCGCCGCAGGATCATGGTGGACAGGCCGGTGCGCGCCGTCGTCGAGGCGGCGCGCAGGCTGATGCGCGGGGATTTTTCGGCGAGGATAAGCCCCGCCGCATCAAAGGGCGCCTCGGACGGATTTGACGAGATAATAAACTGCTTCAATACGATGGCGTCGGAGCTCTCCGGCGTTGAAACGCTCCGCTCCGACTTTATCGCGAACGTGTCGCACGAGCTGAAAACGCCGCTCTCGGTCATACAAAATTACGGCAGAATGCTCGCCGCCCCGTCGGTGACGGAGGAGGAACGCCTCGAATACGCGGGGGCGATATCGGAGCAGTCCCGGCGCCTCGCCGACCTCATCACAAATATCCTCAAGCTGAACCGCCTCGAGAACCAGCGCATATATCCGGACGCGGAAAGGTACGATCTCGGGGAGCAGCTCGCGTCATGCCTGCTCGGATTTGAGGACGTATGGGAGGGAAAGGGTATCGAAATCGCGGCGGATATCGACGACGGCGTCCTCGTCGAGTCGGACGCGGAGCTCTTGTCGCTCGTGTGGAACAACCTTTTTTCAAACGCGTTTAAATTTACGGAGCCGGGCGGACGCGTGTCCGTTTCGCTCAAGGCGGAGGGGGAGGACGCGGTCGTGAAGGTCGCCGATACGGGCATCGGCATTCCGGCGGAGGTCGGGGAGCATATATTCGAAAAATTTTATCAGGGCGACACGTCGCACAGAACGCAGGGAAACGGGCTTGGGCTCGCGCTCGTAAAGCGGGTCGCGGATATCGTCGGCGGCGAGGTCTCGGTCGAAAGCGAGGTCGGGCGCGGCAGCACGTTTACGGTGAAGATAAGGATTGCGGCAGATGAAAAAGCTCTCGGCGATACTTAAAAAAATTTTCTGCCTTCCCCCGCTTTGGACGGTGCTCGTCTCGGTCTTCGGCTTTGCGTTTGTGATAATCGTGTTCGCGTTTGACGTGCAGGATCCGGTCCTGCGGTACGCGTCCTACCTCGCGTCCGCGTATGCGCTCACCGTCTCGGCGACGGGGATCACATATATCGGGCCGGCGGCGGGCAGGATAAAAAAATATGCCGCAGGCCACCCGATAATGAAAAGGTTCTCCGAAACGAAGTTAGGCTCGCGGTTCATGACGGATATCCGTTTTCGCGCGGGCGTCTCCCTCTATCAGGAAATGATAATAAACGCGGCGTATATCGTCATCAAGCTCGTGTCGGGGATCGTTTACCGCTCGGTGTGGTTCGTCTCGCTCGCCGTTTATTACGCGCTGCTCGCGGTCATGCGGCTGCTCATCGCACGGCGCGTGAACGCGCGGGACATGGCGGCGGAGCTGAAGAGGTACAGGCTGTGCGGCTTTATGCTCCTTTTGATGAATCAGGCGCTCGCCGGGATAGTCATATTCATGGTAAAAAACGAGCGCGGGTTCGACTATCCGGGGGTTTTGATATACGCGATGGCGGCGTATTCGTTTTACGCCGTCATAACCGCGGCGGTCAGCATCGTGCGGACGCGGCGGCACAATAGCCCCATACTGTCCGCGTCGAAGGCGATAAATCTCGTCGCCGCGATGGTGTCGATGCTGTCGCTCGAGACGGCGATGATCTCCCGTTTCGGAGGCGGAGACGACGGCGCGTTCCGCGTCGCGATGACGTCGGCGACGGGCGGCGCCGTCTGCACGGCGGTCATCGGCATGGCGATATACATGATCGCGCGCTCCGGCCGCGAGCTGAAAAAAATAAAATTTAATAAAACTCAAACATAACGTAAATGTTTCGAAAACACGGCGGCGCTATAATATCGGCAGTACCGTGAAAGGAGAATATTTACGATGGAAAACACAAGCGAAACAAAAGGGACCTTCACCTATACGTATTCGGCGAAGGAGCAGGAGGAGATCAGGCAGATAAGGGAAAAGTACGTCCGCGCGGACAGGGAGGAAACGCCCGCCCAACGTCTGCGCAAGCTCGACGCTAAGGTATCGAGAGGCGCGTCCGCCGTCTCGCTGCCCGTCGGGATCGTGGGCGCGCTGCTCATGGGCGTCGGCATGTGCTGCGTGATGCTCCCCGGCTGGGAGAAATTTTTCATTCCGGGGATCGTCGTCGGCGTCGTCGGCATCGCCGTCGCGGCTGCCGCGTACCCGATATATAAGCATATCCTTCGCCGCCGCCGCGAAAAATTCGCCCCCGAGATCGTCCGCCTGTCCGACGAGCTGTTAAAATGAGCGGTCATGCGCCGGAAAATATCGCATTTACCGGTTATAAAAAATTCTGAAACAAAAGGGGCGCGGGGGAAGAGAGACTCTTATAAGAGTTTCTCTTCCCCCGCTTTTATTGTTTTATCCGTCACCCGAGAATGCTCGAATGAGTCGGGATCACGCGGTTCATGAGGCCGGTCTCGCTGTCGAATGTGAGGCGGTCGATGCACGTTTCCCTGTGCACGCCGTGATCGCCCGGATAGCGGTCGACAGGCGTGACAAAGCGGTGATAGCAGATAAAGTACTCGTCCGTCTCCGGGATATACAGGATCGAATGATGTCCCGTCCCAAGAATGCCTGCCTCCGGATCCTTCGACAGTATCGTCCCCTTATAGGAGATCGTCCCGTAAAGGCTGTTTGAAGTGCCGTAATTTACATGATAGTTCTCGCTGCCCGTATCGTCGCAGGACCATGTGAAGTGATACACGCCGTTTCGCTTGACGACGGTGATCGACTCTCTCAGGTCGGTCGTACCGTCGTATCTGTGCATCGTCCCGGGGACGATCGAGGTCATATCGTCGCCGAGCCGAACGATCGCGCCGTAGCCGTTCCCGAACAGCATATACGATACCCCGTCCTCCGTATAGATGGAGGGGTCGATCGTCTGGCCGCCGTTGATGCCCGCCTCTTTCGCGCAGATCTCAGGAGTGAGGAGAGGCTCATTCATCGCCTTGAACGGGCCGGTCGGTGAATCGGCGACCGCCGCGCCGATACAGGAAACGCCGTCGCTGCGCTTAGCGCAGAAATAGAAGTAGTATTTCCCGTTCTTCTCCTCGATCGTCGGCGCCCAGGCGCTGCCGACTGCCCATGGAACGCCCGGCTTGCCGTTCGCGTTGTCCTCCGCATCAATACCGTTGTTGCGCACGTCGAGAATGATGCCCTCATCTTTCCAGTTTATCATATCGTCAGAGGAGAAACAGTGGAACTGATAGCCGCTCCAGCCGACAAAACCGTCCGTCGTCGGGTAAATATAATATTTGCCGTTGAAACGGTCGATATCGGGGTCGGCATATTCGCCCTTCAGCACGGGATTCACACCGACTTTTGCGATCAGCTTATATACGGTATCTTTCCCTTCATAAGTCAGCGTGATCTCGTTTTCTTTTGTGAGGTCATACGTATCTTTCAGGTCTTTGATCGAGGCGCCCGTGCCGAGGTCGAATATCAGGTCTACATTTGTCATGTCCTTCGCGTTACCGTTTTTCAGGAAGCAGAACACGATCTCTTTGTTTTCTTCATCGAGCGTCCAGGTGAATTGGCTCTTCTTTGAGGTGATATTGTAGATCGCCTCGCCCTTCATATTCAGTGTTGACCTTATTTCTTCTTTTGTCAGGACCCTGTCATAAACCTTGACATTGTCGAATGCGCCCTTGAAATAACCGTCTCCGGAATAGAACGACTTGCCGAGATATGCCGCAAGATCTTTGCCGAGGCTGCTCGTCTGGAGATCCACCTGACCGCTCGCCCTGAGTATCCCGTCTACGTACAGGCTTTGGTTTCTCCCGTCGATCACCAGCGCAATGTTCTGCCATACGCCGACGTCGGCGCCCCGACTGCTGGAAATGCTCGTTTCCGCGCCCCAGCTGTTGTTCGTGATCGCGTTATAAATGCTGCTGCCTCTGATCCGCAGAAAGTCGTAGACCGCATCGGACTTTCCGTAAGTGAACGTGAAGAAATTGCCGTCGCCGCTGTCGGATCTGACGTCCATCGTGACCGTCATCTTGTTGCGCCCGTCGAAAAAGCCTCGCGGAAACTCTAAATACGTATTTGGGCTGCCGTCAAGCAAAAGGACATGGTCGCCCGCATCTGCATTCGGCATGCCGGCGCTCGCCGCCGTACCGATACGTGCATTCCCGAACAGCTTCCCGTCAAGCGGCGTATCGCCGCCGCTCCCGGTGTTCTTGATGGTGACGCCGTCAACGGATTCAAAATCATAGACAAGGATCGGCTCCGACGCCGGAACCGTCGGTTCCTCGGACGGCGCGGTCGTCCCGTCCGTCGCAGGCTCCGTTGACCCCGCGGTGCTTTCAGACTCGCTCTGTCCGCCGCCGTTTCGGCAGCCTACGAAAGAGGCGGTCAGCATCGCTGCTGCAATTGCCATCACAAGTGCCGATATCCGCTTGAAATTTCCTTTTTTCATCTCAAATCTCCCCGATCTTTTGCGGCAGCAAAAATTGCCCGTTTTTATTGAAAATCGGCGCTTTTTCTCCCCGCCTCTGTCTTCGATTATACTCTCGAATTGTGCAACTTGTCAATCTGTATTTGCGAATTTTCAATTATTTTGTGCATTTTCCGAAATTGAGATCGGCTTTATCGCACAGCGTATTACGGATATGCGATCCCCATCTGGGTCCCCAATGTTATGACGGCCGCGTGCGGCGACCATTCTTTGAACAGGACCGCCACCGCCTCGGCATCATTCATCATGCGGACGGTCACCCTCTTGCCCGTCGCCCTCTCCAAATATTGACCGAGATAATGCGGGTACGAATGTGACAGGAGCCTCAGGCTCCGATAGCTGCCCCTGTCCATGATCTCACCGTTGATGATGTTGTTTGCCATGCACATGCTTATGCGGTAAGCCGGGCTGTCGTCGCGGTAATACGCTGTCGTTTGCGTGATCGTGCTGACGATTTGATCGTGTATCTGCTCGGCGGCCGCAAGACTGCTGCCGAGGCTGAGATAATCCCGATGTATGGCGGCGGGACGTTCATCAACGGTGCAGCGATCCGAAGCAAACACGGCCCTGCCGCACTTGAAAGCCGTGTTGCCGAGATCGAATACGTATACTGCGCCCTCGGAGATCCCGGCCGCCTTTGCGCAGCCGAGCAGGGAAGGCGTTTTGATCCCGCAGTTGCCGGGGCACCGAACCGAAATGCCTTTGTCACCGAAGCGATCCAGATATGAAGCGATCCCGCATTCCAGTAGCTGCCCGAGCCTGCCTTCCGCGATCTTTCCGACAAAGAAAACGGCTGTGCACGTGCGCCAAAAGCGCCAGTCCGCTTCGGTCAGATCGTTATATGACCTGTCCTCCCGCGATCCGGTCCGAAGAGAATGAATGATCGCGGCAAGCCCGATTGAAAGCCGGTCTGTTATGCCGCATACGGCCCTCGCATCATTTTCGTCGGAGCGGAGCTTTTTATTTAAAAAGCCGATCACGTTTTTATCCGATCCGCCGTCGTATTCGGGGAAGACCGCCTCGGCTTCCGATATTAAAACACCGTGGGAAAAAATATCCCTGCCGCGCTTAAGGTTTTGCCGGGTAAAAACGCCGTCGCCGTCCGGCACGTCCGCCGCGTAATCGTTCAGCGACAATAATGACGGCTCCATGCCCGGCAAATATTTAAAATATCGCCGCGGCTGCTTCATTGATCCGTTACTGTCCATTTTGCGCCTCCGTCGGCCACATATCAAACCGCCTCCCGTCCTGATCGGACGAGAATATATCTCGCCCGTACACATACAGAAAAAGCTTGTGCAGGATCATACAGCCCCGCGCATAAAAGATCAGCGCCAGATCTTCGTCCTGCTCGTCGATCATTCTGCACGGAACGTCCGGGATATACATGCACGCAAATGAAAAAAGAAGCTGCAAACGCAGATCCTCGATGCTCCCGAAGCGGGCTTCATATATGCTGCCGAGCTTTCTTTCAAATATATCCTGCGCCGAGATCAAATGCTTCACCGCGATGCTCTCCCAATCGAAGGATAGCCGAAAACTGCGGTCGCCGATCTTCGAAAAGCTGAAATTGTCAAACCTCCCGGAATGGTACCCCCGCCTGAATAAGCCGTAACAGTCAAGGCCGAACAGCATTTTCCCCATGTCATAAATAAAATGCCGATTGTTCTGCCCGGTTTCTTCGTCGCCGCGCGGATCGATCAATTTAAAATCGCTGATGCGGTCGGCCCCCCGGCTCACGAGGATATTCTCGGGAATCAGATCATGATGGGAGCGGTATGTGTTCGCGATCGCTATCCGCGAAAGCAGATGCTCATCTGCCCGCAAATATGACATATATTTCTCGATGCCCGCATAATAAATCCCGTTGATCACGATCCCGTCCTCAATGCAGCTTTTCAGCGTGGTCCACTTCGGGAATCGCTGCGCAATCAGCCGGAGCGCGACGTTTACTCTGCGCCGTGTCCGCTCTATATAGCAGTCCTGCCAATATCCCGGGTTGGGCGTCGCGTTCTCTTGTTTATAAAAATCTTGAAAAAGCCGGTCCAAAATGAATGATAAGCTGCCGCCTATATATTTCGTCGACGTCCCGCCGTCCAGAATGATGTCCGCCAGCGACTCGCCGTTATATAAATATTCGAGATCCAGGTTGAGATAGCCGTCCTGATAGAACCACCCCAGCACCTTGGGGAAGAACCGGGTCTCTTTATTCATTCGCTGCAGGTATTTTATCTCGTACCAAAGCTTATCGTGCCCGTTTTCAACTCCCTGATCGTTGAAATGCACCCTTTTGCGCACCGTTTTGTTCGCTTCGTCGATATGAACTTCACATGCGGAGCCGCTTGTCCTGTCTGTCATACGTATAGCCTCCTATAACAAGTGACGCGCGATCCATACGGCAACGCCGTCCTCATTGTTCGACCCGCAAATATAACGCACACGCCGCTTTATCATTTCATCAGCATTTGAGACGGCGACGCCGTACCCGACGCTCTCCATGCACGGCAGATCGTTCCAATCGTCTCCGAACACGACCGCCTCCTCCCTGCGCATTCCCAGATGATCCAAAACGGCGTTGACTCCGTTCAGCTTGGTCGCATCACGCGAGCAGACGAGGACATTTTTCCCCTCAAGGCAAACAATGTTCACCGGTCCGCCCCAATTGTTCCGCAATCGGGCAATCGCTTCCGCGCCGGGGCCGTAGAACATGAGCCTTATGCAGTCACGAACCTCTGCTTCTTTATAGTTCTTTACATATACCGTGTTCTCGTCGAAGTAGTTTGTGTACATTCTGCCTGTCGTCATAACGGAAAACCGGGTCTCGGGCTCAAGCTCCGTCATTTCGGCGAGAATTTCGCGGACCGCAGGCGCCGGGAGCTTATATTCCGCTATGAGTTCGTTTCCGTACATCACCGCCGCGCCGCTGCAATATATTATCCCGGAACAATCCAGGCTCTCGTAAATTTGACGGGAAGTCTCCCGGATCCGCGCCGTCGAAATGACGAGCGGGATCTCTTTTTGCTTAAGCTTTAAAAGCGTGCTTCTTGTAAAAGCGCTAAGCTCTTTGCTGTCGTTCAGAAGTGTTCTGTCAAGATCCGTAAATACGATCATAGCATTAGAAAAGGTCGTCCGATACGGGGCGGCTTGCCGCCGCTTCCGTCAGCAGCTTTTCGGCTGCGTCCGCTTCTTCCGGCGTGTCAACGTCCCACACGGTGTCGATGAACATAGCCCCGATCCGATATGTCCGCACCGCGTCCGCGAGAAAACCCGCCATGCCGGTCTGATCTGCATCAAGCTTTTTTTTGACGTCCGCATAAGGGAAGTTGAGCCATAAATATATCATTCCCCCCTGAAAACAGCCGTCGTCGGTTTCGAATCCCTTTTTGTTGAATTCGCGGACCGTCCCGCCCTCGACTCGCAGGCACTTTGTATTCGGAAATACGGGATCCCGCACCGCGGCGAACCATGCGTCGACCGGGGACGCATCGGGAACGCCGCGAAGCATTTTCGAAAAGTTCTCTTTTGAAACAATTATATCCGCGTCCATCAATAAAAAGGGCGTTTTTGCCGTTTCCGCGATAAATCCGAGCGTGGACAGGCTCCCGCATACGTTCTGTTGCCTGAGGAACGAAACCTCCGGGAAGCGGCTCTTCAGGGTCAGGACGTCCTCGGAGCTGTCGCTGTAAACTACATTGATGTCGGCGACGCCGAAAGCCCGCAGAGCGTCAAGCCCGTATTCGATCAGAAATTTTCCGCCGACGGGCGTCATGGGCTTGGAGCCCATATCGCGGGCCATGCGTTTGCCCGCCCCCGCCGCCATGATATACGCGCGCTCAATCCCCGTCATTTCCCGGTCCTTTCTCGGCGATCTTTTCTATAATGCGAAAAGCGGTAAAGGTGTTTTCGAATATTTTGCGGCACGCGTCAAGGTCGTGCCTTTCATAGATGTCGCTGATGGATTCGATCTCGCAGCGCAGGCGCTCCCGATATGATATTTCTTCTTTAAAAACGTCGCGGCGCCCGTCGATATCGGAGATCACTTCGCGAAAGGCGTTTGCCGGTCCGTCCGCATATACGCAGCCGTTGCTCCCCTGCACCTGAATAAAGTTTTTCCCCGCGCTGTCCTTTGCGGCGATGCAGCAGACCGTGAAATCCTTGTACGTCAGCAGCAGGACCCCCGAGGTGTCTGCTCCGTTATAGCCAATATTCGGAAAGTACCTTATGCCTTGCGGCATTCCCCATATGCTCGCGGCAAAGTTGATGTTGTAGATATTCAGGTCATACAGCGCTCCGCCGAACCCGTCCGCATCAAAGCGGTGCGTCACGCAGCCCTTTATATAGTCCTCATATGCGCTTGAGACCTTGGAAAAGTTACAGATGACGATCCTGACGTCTTTCAGCCGGCCGATCTGCTCCTTCATCACGCGATAAAGCGGCATATAATAGGTGGACATGGATTCAAACAGAAAGCACCCGTTCCGAACGGCGGCATCGTATAATAAGTTGATCTGGCTGAGCCTCCCCGCCATGGGTTTTTCTATGATGACATGCTTCTTGCCGTTGAGCGCCGCCTTTCCAAACGCGAAGTGCGCCTCGGTTTCAACGCCGACATATACCCAGTCAAAGTCGTCCGACTCCAAAAATTCGTCATAATCATTGTATATGTGCCAGATCCCGTACTCCGACTGCAATTTTTCGGCACGGCACATCGGTGCCTCCCGCGTATATATTGCGGTACACCTGACATTCGGGATCGAACTTACGGTGCTGAGAAACAGCTTCACGATCCGACCCGTACCCACGACCCCTATATCCATCTATGACCGTACCTTTCCGCCGCAAGTCACAGCCGACACCCGGCAAAGCTCATTTCACGGCTTTTAGTATACCATAAAACACCACCTTTTTCAATACGGACCGGCCCGGGCGGCACGGCGGCAGATGTTCGCTCGGAACGTTGACAGATGGAAATAAATATATTATAATTATGAAAAATGTCTATCCATGTCGAGTGAGCATGGAAGTGTAGGGAAGGGCGCTTACATGAAAGATGATTTTTTCAGGCAAAAGAACGTTGCGAGGGCAATGTGAACTGACCCCAAAAAGTTAGACAAAGTTTTTAAGGAACGTTGTGAAAACCAAATATTAAGCAACTAAAATGGCTTGAGATGCCTGCGCCGTTTGTCATGCGTATTTTGGAGCATTATCGGCTTAGAGAAATTGATAAGGACCAGACCAGTTTCATAATCAAGCTGATTAATACCTTCCTTGTTCGCCGCTATATAAACGGCCAAGATACAAGTGCAATTTCATGTTTTTCCCCCGGATATCTTCGAAATTAGGTATCGATTTGAGCAGTTTAAGCATAGAGCACATTATGCCTCAGACCATAAATGATTATTGGGCAGCTGTTTCCGGGCTGGATGAGGATCATTATACCGACGCTGTCGATCGCATCGGAAATCTTACGCTTGCCGCTGCAAGCGATAACAGCAAAATGGGCAGCAACGATTTTGAGTATACTCTGACGGGATTTTTGAAATGTCGGAAGACCGGTCAGCTGAATGCGTTTTATGCGTGTAGCAGCACAAGATCGATCGCCGGTCTTTGAACATCTCTGAAATGGAACAGGGTGATGTTTTTGAACATTATTTCCGGACATAACTCACTTTTTAAGGTTGTGGGGAAAGGCAATTTAATTGTATAATCAATGGGAAAAGATTTACGGGAGGAAGAAGAATGGATAATTTATGGCTTCTCACAGAGGAAAGACCAAAGCCGTCTGTCGTTGATCAAATCGTTGAGATGTACTGTAAGGATTTTGGCGATAGGATCACGGTACATAACGAGATCAAGATCAGGCCGATCATCGTAGATGGTATTTTCAAGTTTGTTTATAAAGTTGAGGGGCTTGCAGTAGCCGGTGCTGCTGATATTTTCATAAAAACGGTCAGCGGCAGCTCCAGCTTCCTTGATTTTCTCCTTTTTAAGCAAGAAAATGCACCTACAGAAGGGAGTAATGAAGACAACCTGATAATGGCAGTTGAGGAGACGAAAACGAGCGATGATGAATCACGGAATACCGGTGTCTATCAAAGGGGCTCAAAGTTTGTATATATAACTCCGTACTATCAGAACGTAAAGCTGTATATGCTCTACAACGAGGAGCTCGAAGCTCGTGAAGAAAAGAAACCGTCAGATACGAGCGTGTTCGGCACAAATATTCTGCTCACACTTGGCGTGACAATAGTTGGGAAAGATATTTCCCGCTGGTTTAGGCCGTTTAGAAGCCTTGATGAGTTGATCCGTTTCAAGGCAGGAATGAGGAGACCGCCCGCCGGGAACGTGCCAATTACGATAACAAAGTATGCTGACCGAATTGAAGTATCCGGCAGGTTAGCAAAACCGGCGGATGCCGGAAATATTGGGCATGATCCCAGTATTGGCGCTCTTTCAATGATATCAGCATGTATTCGCAAGCTGGGCTGGGATAAAGATATTGTTGTAACTCATCACGGTGTTACGCAATCTTACGTTGATCATACAAAGGGTAAAAATAAGTTCCTTTATATCTGCAATATTCTCGGCATGCGCCTCGACGGGATCAGAATGCCGAGCCACGTTGTTTTGCCGGAGCTATATTGGCATTATGAGAAGAGATCCGAAAAAATGGCAGATATTCTTCTGCATGTCCAAACCATGTATCACGGTATGTACTGTGTCTATGAAAATCACGCCGGCTGCGAACGCGGATATTTTAGAACTAAGGCGGGCCGTCTTGTGACCTTGCCCAAAAAGGACCGGAATGGGATCAATCTATATTTGCCGGATGTGGTCCTATATGATGAGGATACTGATTTCATACTGCTTGTTGAAGGGAAAATGCTTTCCACTCTTCAGCTTGGCATTAAAGAAATAGAGAATTATGACAGTATCGAGCGGGAATACATCTATCCCGAATACGGAAATGTTACGATCATGCGTTGTGTCAGCATCTTCGGAGGGGATTGCACATCTATTCCTCATGAAAAAGTTCTCTTCTATCTTGCGGATAATGGCCGCATCATAATAAACAGCAACGCTCCTCAGTGTATCAAAAGATGCTTTGCCGGAACGGGGGTGAGGATTTGATTATAAGAGAGAAATATACGATAACCGGTGCTCTTTATGAGGAAGCTGTCTCCTATGCCGGAAAATCAAGAGCCTTCACCTCAAACAGGCATGATTTCCATCCCGGAGGCCTTAGCAACAAAGAAAAAAAGATGTTTGAGGGGAAGCTCGGTGAAAAGGCAGTCAAGATTCTATTGACAGATAATCAAATCAGCTTTATTGAAGACCAGTCGTCATTTGATGAACGAGATGAGTTTGACTTTTTGCTTGTAAATGAGAACGAGCAGCTTAAAGTTGACGTAAAGACTCGCACAGAGGATTTTCATATACGCACTTTAGAAATGGTCGAACAGGCGGAAACTCATCCCAAAGATATCTATATCTCTGTAAGACTATATCGTGAGAGCAATACAGTTATTATTCTTGGCTGGTTTTCATATAAGGATATGATCAGGAAGGGAAGAATAGAAAACCAGGGATATCTTGATAATTATGTAATGTATGACAGCGACCTTCGCCCGACAGCTGATTTAGAAAAGCTTGTTTTAAACCGATTCAAAAAGGAGGAGTGATCCCTCACTTCTCCTTTCTGAATACCAGGATGTACTGATGTATTTGATTTGCAACGAAGCTGAATGGATAACCATATGGATATAGTTTGGCAGATCCATCTGCCCATATTTTCATACCCTTGTAATACAGATCCGGTATTTTGTTCAGCTCATTTACCACATCTGCGTGCAGCAGGTTGGGCTCTTTTTTGCTCGGCTGTAGATCCTTGATGAAGAGCACAATATAACCGCGAAACTTAATATACGGGAGGGCTGATTCTACGGACTGTCTGAGTTTGGCCAAGAATTCTGGCCGCTCCATGTTTCCGAGATCTTGCTCAGAATTGGAAAACGGAGTTGACGTTTTGCCATAAACCGCTATATCCGCCCCGGTCTTTTCCTTGCTCATCATGTTTGAATACGGTGGGTCAAAGAGGAGAAGACTGATAGGTTTCCCCGACGTTAATACGTCCATTTTTGATCGATCCGGAAGTATCGATAAGCAATCGCCGCATTCTGTAATAAACTCTTCCAAAGCAAGTTCTGACGCGGCAGCATGGTATGCCGCAATATAATCTTGATTCAGATCTATTCCGGCAGCAGTTCTGTGGCAT
>CANROT010000024.1 GCA_947632285.1 uncultured Clostridia bacterium | reverse complement strand
CGTATTGCTTCGTCCTTTTTTTCGTGCTCATTTATTCTATGCTATGTGTATTTCGTTGTAAATGCGTATTGTGGGTCGTGTAATAGAGTAAACAAATAAACTTGGAGGAATCAATCATGTTAATTGCAATCGATCACGGAAACTACGCCATTAAAACGCCGTCCCATACCTTTGTGTCCGGGTTTGCGGAGCACACGGTCAAGCCGCCGATGGCCGAGGAGATTCTGGAATATGACGGGAGGTATTGGACGCTTGCCGGAAAGAGGATCAGCTATATGCGGGATAAAACGCAGGACGACCGTTTCTTTATTCTGTCTCTTTTTGCGATTGCGAAGGAGTTGGAAGCGGACGGTCGGTATACGCCGATGGTGCATCTTGATCTGGCTGTGGGACTGCCGCCGGAATATTTCGGAGTGCTTCAAAAGCGATTTGCGCAGTATTTCAAAAGAGACGGCGGGATCCGATTTGTTTACAATGAAAAGGCGTATACGGTTTTTATTGACAGCGTGATGGTTTTCCCGCAGGCGTATGCCGCTGTCGTGCCGCAGAGCAGCCAGGTCGTCCGTATGCCCCGTGTGTTTATTGTGGATATCGGGGGTTATACGACCGATGTGCTGCTGCTTCGCAACGGAAAGCCCGACCTGCAGTTCTGCCGAAGCCTTGAAAGCGGTATCATCACGATGAACAACGATATTATCCGCAAGGTCGGCGCTCAGCACGATATGCTGATCGAGGACGAACACATCAGCGCCGTGTTGCAGGGCGACGAAACCGTCTTGCCGGAGGATGTCAAAGATACCATTCGGTCGGCAACGGGAGCGCATGCCAAGGCGATTCTCGACCAGCTGCGGGAACTGCAGGTAGATCTCCGCTCCAATCCTGCCGTCTTCATCGGCGGCGGGAGCATTCTTCTCCGCCCCTTTATTGAGCAGTCGCCGGCGGTCGTAAAGGTCGAATTTGTCACATCCCCCAACGCAAACGCACTCGGATATCAAATGCTCGGTCAAGCAAAGCTGTCGAGACGGCCTGCCGCCGTATAACGACAACGGCGGTGATTGCAATGAAGAAGGATGGAAAGTATCGTTTTTCGTTGCAGTTCGGTGCAGAAACCGAGGAACAACAGTCCGTGGGAGAACTGCTGGAACGGCTCGGGAACCGAAAAAGCGCAGTCGTTGTAGCGGCGGTCAGCGATTATATTCTTGCGCACCCCGAACTGCAATCGCAAAATAGTAAAATAGAGGTCAGGATTACATCCGGAATGACTCAGGAGAAGATTGAGCAGTTGCTGCAGGCTATGGTGGATAAGCGGCTGGCGTCACTTCAAGCGGCGGGGACAAATCCCGGCGAAGGAGATCGTCCTTCGGAAGCCTCGCCCGATGATGTCGATACAATGCTTGATAATCTCGACCTCTTTTAGAGAAGTATAAGTGGGTCTGTCGGGCTATTAGACAGGCTCACTTTTACTTTTACTTGTTTTATTACACTTTTTTTGCCCTCATACCACTTATACTGTTTTAATACCACCGCAGGGCTCTTCATCTTTTGCGATTCCGGCTGTAAAATATAATTGTGAAGGAGAAGTTCCACCATGGATTACAAAGCATTAGGGAAAAACATCAAGAAGCTCAGACTTATGGCCGGACTGAAGCAAAGCGATTTGGCGGAAAAATGCGATTGCAGCGACAGCCATATCGGGCAGATCGAGCGCAATGACAGCGTACCGAGTTTGACATGATTATACGAATAGCCAACGCTTTGGATGTAACGGTCGATCAACTCGTGTGCCGTGAACTCAAATATCCGGAGCGTGTATATCTCAAAGAAATTTCGGAACGATTAGAGAAGTATTCCGTTGAAAAAAGAATTGTTGCCTGCCAGGGGTTGATTAAATATTTGAATATGCTGGAGGAATTCGGAAAGCTGGATTGAAAAGAGGAAGGTTGAAATGAAGAGGGGTTTGAACTAATCCGACAAATAACGCTACATACTTATACGACCCGTGGAAAAGATGTTTTCCTACCACGGGCAGGCTGATATACTGTGTAAAACGGTTGTGCTGTGCAAAAATGCAGCACGGCCGTTTTTTTGTATTTTTCGGGAAAGGGGGTGGTTCCAATGCGCTGAACGCGGCTGTGATTCGAGAGAACTGGCACTGCAAAGCAATTCGTAAACTATCACGGCATGCCACATGGCATGTTGTTTATCCATATTTCTTCTTGCCCTTGTGGTATGCCCCAAGGAGGGTAAAAAATGTACCACAGGCAAGAGGCTACGGAATCGGATGAACTGAGAGCACGCTTTACCGCATGGATGGATATTCTTCTCTATCGAGCAAGGCTCAAGTTCATTCGAAAAGAGAAAAGGCGTATCCCCACAATATCTCTGGACGAGTTAGAGGAAGAAGGGGTGATCGTGGCGGACTACGATGTTTTTCGCAACCAATTCAAGAGAGAAGAAAAATCTTTTGATTTTGAAGAGGAACGGCTTGCGAAGGCGTTTGCTGAGCTTCCGATCAAGCGACAGCGTATTTTGGAGATGCTGTTTATTGAGGAAAAGAAACCACATCAGATTGCAAAAGAACTGAATTGCTCGGAAGCATACATCTACAACGAAAAGCATCGTGCTCTCAAAAAACTTCGTGAGGCAATCAAAAAGGACGGTGAAACACAATGACCGCCGAGGAGTTCAAAGCTGTCCTGCAAGCGGCGATAGCAGGCAGCCACGAGGCGTTGGAAACGATACTGGATCAATATGAACCGCTGATTCGTAAGCACAGTTACATCGAAGGGAGATACGACGAGGATCTGCATCAATATCTGCTGATTCATATTGCTTTGAACATAAGTAAGTTTTCCATCTGAGATTGAGGCTCCGGGATTCCGGGGCCTCAAAAAATTTTTTGATTGATTGGTAGATTTGCCAAAAAGGTTGGCTTTTTAACGGTGAAGGCATCCCCATGCCCCTGAACCTTGACAACCGAATATTGTCCAAACCGGCACATTCCTCTGCGGAGAGCGGCTATCCATTCGGTCGGCGTCCGAATCAAGAGCACTGATATGGGAGCGGCACTCCCATAACGCGATGAAACCGCAGGGGGTATCATGGTACTTCCGTAACTCGCGGCCCGGCCATAAAGAAGGCGGGGAGATGAAATTTCTATGGACCTGTCAGCCACAGGCGTCGGGGAGGATTTTTAGAAAAAGAAATAAGGAGTTTATATATGGGATATAAAAAACACGATATTGAATCGACAAAACATGATAGTAAGAAATTTGTTCGCTACAAAGAAGGTGCAGAAAAGTACAGTTTAGGATTAACAAAATTTCAAGCATTGGCTAAAGAAGCGAAAGCTGTTTATAAGATAGACGGCATCGCCTTGGTCAATTGCGAAATATTTGAAAAATTTCTGGAATCATTTCGTGAATATTAAAAACGACAATTTTCGGATTCATAGCCCAAAGCATTGACTTTTTGTCTTACATGATGTATAATTATAATCGGAGGTGTGTGATGATGACGATGGGGCGACCAAAGGTGGCAAATGCGAAAAGCAAATCTGTTACTATCCGAATAACGGAAGAAGCCCACAAAAAGTTATCTGAGTATGCCGCCGAACACAAGACGACAATGACAGATGTCATCCTGCAAAGTCTGGAGAAACTTTTATCCAGCTAAAGGTAGGCGCTATGAGTCCTTTCTTCGAAGAAAGAAGGAGGAACAATCATGGCAAAAGCACGAAAAGATGAACGCGGAAGGGCGCTTCGCAAAGGGGAGGTGCAAAGAGCGTCGGATAAGCGCTATATGTACACATATACCGATCCGTTGGGTCGGCGGAAGTTCATATATGCGCACGATCTAATGACACTTCGTGAAAAGGAAAAGCAACTGATGAAAGATCAGTTGGACGGTCTGGATCTATATGTGGCCGGGAAAGCTACTGTGAACGATACCTTCGACCGTTATATGTCTACGAAGTATGATCTGAGAGCGACTACACGGAGTAACTATCTCTATGTTTATGATCGCTTTATCAGAGAAACATTCGGCAAGAAGAAAATCGCAGGAATAAAATATTCTGATGTACTCCAATTTTATTATTATCTGCTCAACGAAGAAAAATTGGCATTAGGAACGCTGGATTCGGTTCACACGCTTTTACACCCAACGTTTCAGCTGGCTGTGCGGGATGAAATTATTCGCATTAACCCCACGGATGGTGTTATGAAGGAAGTGAGCAAAAAGGCCGATAAAGCGAGAGGAATCCGACACGCCCTAACGATTCAAGAGCAGAGGGCATTTATGGAGTACATTGCCAACCATCCTGTTTATTACCACTGGTGGCCTTTGTTTACCGTTTTGCTGGGAACGGGATGTCGGATTGGAGAGGCGCTGGGACTTCGTTGGGAGGATCTCGATTACGAGAACCGAATTATAAAGATAAATCACAGCGTTGTCTACTATCCTGTTGGTGATTCCAGAAAATCTGTCATGCGTGTTTCGAAGCCGAAAACAGAGGCAGGAATCCGCAACATTCCCATGCTTGATATTGTTTATGACGCATTTCAGATGGAATACGAGGAGCAGTCAGAAACAGGCTACAATGAAACGGAATTAGACGGGCTTAACGGTTTTGTGTTTATCAATCGTTTTGGCTCCGTCCCCAATCCACAGTCTGTTAATAGAACAATCAAGCGAATTATCCAAAGTTATAATGCGGAAGAAGTCGTAAAAGCGAAACGAGAACGGAGGGAACCGTTAATCCTTCCGGATTTTTCCTGCCATCATCTTAGGCATACTTTCTGTACGAGGCTATGTGAAAACGAAACCAATCTGAAAGTGATTCAAGCTATCATGGGACATCGAGATATTGAGACGACAATGGATGTTTACGCTGAAGCTACAGAATCGCGAAAAAAGGAAACATTTGAAAACCTGTCAAAACTAAATATCTTTTAGAAAGGGTTCTCGGTGTTTCGATTGACAACAAAAATACTGCATAGACAGCAAATTGACAACATTTTTGCTTTTCCCCTGATGCGATATGAAGCATTACGAATGGTGGGAATACAGGCAAAAACAAGGATTCGAAGAGATATGAATGAGGTTGAATTGTTGGAAACTATATTTCCGACGATGAAGCCCTTGGGGGAGTAAAAGGGTCGAAAAGCATTGAAATATCGGTTTTTTGAGAGCCTGCGATTTGTAGGCTCTCATTTTTTTGTCCTATGAAAACCACCGGCCGTGCCGGTGGTTCCAAAAAGCTTTAGCTTTGCACAGAAAACTATCCGAGCGAAGCGAGGAACCTACTATCATGGCAAATCATTCGATTATATTCATGCGAGAAATAGAGAGAAACCGCTATTTCAATAGCAGTAGGGCAAGATGCGCAAGCGAAAGCCTTTTCGACGAGCCTATAGGCTCAGCCGGTAATAGGCCCTAAGGGGGCCTGTGCAAGCCACCGGCAAGGCCGGTGGTCATGACTGAAAAGAAAATACTTTTTGTGGCGGAGACGAAATGTCCGTGTGACGTCGTTGACTTTCGAGCCTGCGTGTAGTAGAATAAGAAAAGCGATAAATCGATGTTTGAGGCAGAAAAATGGCGACGAGCAGGGAATATTTAGAATTTATATCGGAGCAATTATCCGAACTTGAAGAAATTACATATCGGGCTATGATGGGAGAATATATCATCTATTACCGCGGCAAGATCGTGGGCGGTATCTATGATAACAGACTGCTTGTGAAACCGGTAAAAGCAGCGATCGGCTATATGCCGACGGCTCGGTATGAATTGCCCTATGAGGGAGCAAAAGAGATGCTGCTTGTAGACGAAGTGGACAACAAAGAGTTTTTGACAGGTTTATTCAACGCTATGTATGAGGAACTGCCTGCGCCGAAACCGAAAAAGAAGAAATAGGCAAATTCCCGTTTGGCGGGAAGCGGATCAAAAGGAAAAACAGGAGCTGCAGAGAGGATATTATGGAAAAGAACGGAACGATCCGATATGCTGATATTCAAGATTTTGCTGTTTTAAATGAACATGACAAGCATGTTTCTGAAGCCGAATTGAGAAATATCATCGCTGCAAAGAGAATTCTCGTCATTCATCAAGGAGATACATTTATCGGGTGGCTTCGGTTTGGATTGTTTTGGGACAATATCCCGTTTATGAATATGCTGTATATTTTGGATAGGTATAGAGGAAAAGGGCTCGGGACGGCACTCGTCTCGTTTTGGGAAAATGAAATGAAAAAAGATGGATATAGCCGCGTTTTAACATCTACACAGGCAAATGAACAGGCACAGTTCTTTTACCGAAAACTCGGGTATACCGAATGCGGCGCACTTTTGCTGCCGAAAGAGCCGCCGGAGATGTTCTTTATAAAACATTTAATGCAATAGCTTCCCGTTTGTCGGGCGGACGTTGAATGAAAATAAAAGCGATCCTTCAAAAAAACGAAAAAGCATTGACAAATTAAGGGATTTTGCGCTGTTATTGTTTCCGGTAATGAAGCCATAGGGTGAGCGAGAGAGCCGGAAAAATGCGTAAGATGAAAAATCGCAGATTCCCTTAGGGCAATTTTGCCTATTTTCGGAAAAAACAAATATGCAGCTAAGGAGGCATGGCGCAATATGAAATTGTTGGATTATACCGGAAAGTTAAACCTTCATGCGGATTATCTTTATGTCATCAAGCTGTTGGAAGCAAGGTGCGAATATATCGAGTATGTGCTGGTAGATGAAGATGATACGGAACTGATCGAACGGTTTCGGGATCATATTATATCCGTCAAGGTGAAAAACAAGTGGTGGGGAACCAAATCCGGCAGAGGCAGCAAAGTATATACTATCAGCGCTTCAAAAGAGCTTTTTCGGTATTTGCGGAGATTTGAAACATTCTGCAAGTGCGTGTCTTCCGACTTTGGAGATAATGCGGCAGAAACAGATTTCGGCATCAATGACATCGCATTTTTTGACAAAAACGAATTGCCGCTTCTGTTTACAACCACACATGAAGGATATATTACGGTTCGCAGCGATTTGTTTTCATAGCATTTCGATTGCGGAACAGCCCACCTGAGAGAGAAATGCTCGCAAAGGGGGGCTTTTTTTGCGTTTTCGGCGCATGCCGCCGGATCTATCGCGGTGCGCGGGCGATGAGCGGACCGAAAAAGATAACATTTTTAAAGTTCCAATGCTGCTGTTTAATTATGCTAAAGATATATGCGGCAAAATCGGAGAACGCTTTTACAGCGCTCTCCGAAATTTTTTTGCGGGGGTTGAAATATTCGCGCGCAAAATGCGAGATATATTGTGTACGGAGACTACGGTATCGACCTTGCTTTGCGCTCGACCGCCAATGTCGGGCGCAGGGCAAGGCAGGGCGTGACATTTAAGGAACGGGAGGCCGACATGAAAAGGTTTATATGCTTTATCATCGCGCTCGTCATGGCGGCGCTGACGCTCGCCTCGTGCGACACGACGTCAACGGGCGGCGACGGGCTCATGCACGGGAGCGCCTCCGGCAATGAATTTGCCATTGGCGGGAGCGGCATGAGTGTGTACGCATGGGGCGACTTTATTTTTGAGGGGGCATATATAAAGGGCGAATTCGTCGATTATATCGCTTTTCACGATGTCAAAGCGCCGAACGATGATTGGCTGCCGCTTGGCTGCGACCTCATCAGCGGCACGTTCGCGGGCAAAGAGGGCATGATCCCGGCGACGGTCGAGGAGGCCGCGATCATCGTCGACGAGGCGGCGACCGCCGAAAACGGCGGCGTCCCGGTGTTCGTCATCGTCTATACCGTGAAGCTGGTGGACAAGGACAACAGCCATAACACGGAGCTCGAAACGGTCGTCTCGACATATAACATGCGGACGCGGAAGCTGTCGATCATAAAAAACGGGATATACGGGGTCAGGGTCAACGGCAGAATATACCTTTATCGCGACACGCTGTTCTTCGGTACGAGCCCCGTTATGTATGCCTGGAGCAGCGATCCGTATTTTTTCAACCTGAACAAGGTCAACCTCGACGGGAGCGGGTACGCGGTTTTTGAGGGGGAGAAAAACATTCCGGACGGAGATGCGGAATTGATAACTCCGTCGATCGGCTATGCTGCCGACGGCGTCGTCTACCTTTCCGAGGGCGGGAAAATATATTCCTCCGATCTCGATTTTTCAGAGATCACATATCTGTTTGACGCAGCAAGGGTATGCTGCGTTGACGGGGGATACATATATTATCTCATTGATGAGGATCATTCCTACGACGGGACGGGAAAGAGAGCGCTTTGGCGCAGGAAAAAGGACGATCCCGCGCCGCCGGCGGAGCTTATTTTTTCAAGCGGCGGCACGGGGGTGGAATATGACACCTATTGCGGCTGCTTCGGGAAAAAGCTGTATTTCATGCATTACAGTGAGGACGGCACCGCGGACCTCAACGTGTTTGACGCGGCGACAAACAAGCTCGAAAAGCTTATGACGCTCGAAGAACAGGGGGCCGTCCGCTTTGTCACCGACAGGTATATCATCTTCTCTTTCAACAGCGTGGGTTTTGTCTGTTTCGACACCGAGGACGGGAGCAGCACCACAATCGAGCCGTGGCACAACGCGTGATCTCAAACCGGCGCGGGATTTATAATGAGAAAGGAAAACGAACATGAAAAAGCGAATCATATGCTTTCTTTTGGCGCTCGTCACGGCGGCGATGACGCTCGCCGCGTGCGATACACAGCCCGCGGGCGGCGACGGTACGGGCGGCGCGGAGACAGGCGACGACGGGCTCATATACGGGAGCGCGTCCGGGAATATCGGGGAATTTGCACAGGGGTGCGGATATTATAATCCGTATGTCTGGGGCGATTTTGTTTTTCAATCCCGCGCATATGAGCATAACAACGACGGATATATTGATCATATCGTTTTTCATGATATGGATGATCAGTCGGGCGGATGGCTGCCGCTCGGTTGTGATCTCACACGCGGCGAGAGCTCCGACAAGTTCGACGCGGACATAGATTCAGCGCAGCTCATAGTTGACGAAGCGGCGACTGCGAAAAACGGCGGCGTCCCGGTGTTCATTATCGCTTACACGGTCGAACGCACCGACAAAGACAATTTGCATAACAGAGAATATGAAACAAAGATAGCATCATTTAACATGAAGTCACGAAAACTCACTATATTGAAGGAAGGACTTAATGATGTCTTTATTGGCGCTATATATACATATCGCAACACATTGTATTTTGCGACTCAGCTTAGTCATGCGGTCAGCGGTGAAAATATTGTTTTTATTATAAACAAGATCAACCTCGACGGGAGCGAATACGCGGTTTTGGGAAACGAGGATGAGACGGAGTGGATCGAGCTCGACTATATAGCCGACGATGTGATCTACTACTCGCGGGGCGGGAAAATATATTCCTCCGCGCTCGACTTCTCGGGATTTACATATTTGTTCGATGGGTACAGAGTATGCTATTCGAACAGTGAATACATATATTATCTGACCGCGGAGGATCTGACAATGACAAGCTATGACACAGCATTTTCGCTGTGTCGCAGAAAGCTCGGAGACCCGTTATCGGAGGAAGAAACCGTTCTTTCGAGTGATGTTCTTACCGGACGCGACTGGAGCTATTACTATCGGGGCAAGGACGGCGATTTTTACTATCAGGCTGTTAGTCCTAACGACGGGACGACCGTATTTTATTCATATGATTGCAGGACCGGTGAACATAAAGAAATATTTACGTCTGAAAATCCTGATTGCCGGATCGTATCAGCCACAGACGACCGTATTATTCTTCAGGGCGATGGTGGCACATACTATTTTGTCAAAAAAGAGACCGGGGAATATACGACTATTGTACGCTGGCATAACGCCTGAAACGGCGGGGAGGACTGAAAAATGAAACTGACGCTGAGACTCATACCTTACGAGATTCGAAAACTGCTGACGGCGCCGCTGATGCGGATAACGGCGGCCGCGTTGATCGTCACGAGCGTTGTTGTGTTCATCGCAAACGTGGTCGGATTGAAAAATACGTCCGTCTTGTCGCGCGATCCCGAATACAATAAATACGCCGACGAGATCTACAACATGGCGATAAACGACCCGGACAACTTTCTGCGCGAGTACGGGCGCGTTAAACAGGACTATGAAGACTACGCATCGGGGAAGACGGACAGCATGTCCGCGTCGTACAGCAACGGGAAATATCCCGACATAGACTTTTTCGACCGCGCTTACACCTACGCCATGGCGAACGACGTGTACCGCGAGGAGATCGGGGACGCGATAGCGAGGGCGGAGTCGCTCGACCGCGCGTACGGGAAGCTGAACATCAGCCCGGACAGCTATGTGCGCCGGTACCAGAGGAGCTATATCGAAAGGTACAAAAGCCTCGAAGAGAGCGTCACGCTCGGGCGCGAGGTCGTGCGCGGCTGGTATAAATATTTTGACTATACCGCGGATTATTTCGCCGTCCTGCTGATCGCCGCCGTCGTCGCCGTTTATGCGGCGCTCGGCGACCGCTCGAGCGGCGCTTACGCCATAATGAGCGTTTGCCGGGGCGGGCGTGCGCACACGGGCGCCGCCAAATATTTCGCCGCGATGGCGGTCTGCGCGCTCGCGGCCGCGGCGTCGGCGGTCATTTCGTTCGCGGCTATCGGCGTCGTCACGGGCGGATATTCGAATCCGTTCTCGGCTGTCCAGTCGATGACCGATCTGCGGTTTTTGCCGTTCCGCACCTCGTTTCTCGGAGCGTTTTTGTTTGACATACTGCTGAAGGCGGTGACGACGGTGATCTTCGCGTCCGTCGTGTTCGCCGTCGCGTCCGCGGTCAAGAACGCCGCTATCACCGCAGGCGTCGGAATTTCTCTCATCGCCGCGGGATATATTGTCCCGAACCTTGAGAGAACGCCGCTCGGCCAGTGGAAATATCTCAGCCTGTGGTCGACGTTCGGCGCGGAAAATTTCGCGCCCGAATACCGCGCGGTCGAGATATTCGGATATCCCGTCACGCTCGGGGCTGTATTTGCCGTGATAGCGCTCGTCACGGCGGTACTGTCCGTTTCGGTATCGGCCGCGCTCTGCCACGCGCGCGGGCTTTCGGGCGCCGCGGGGCGCTCGCGCATCGCCGCCGCCCTCGGGCGGATAAAGGAGAGGTTCACGGGGCGGCGCGTGTCCGCGCGCAGATACCCGGTCTCGCTCGCCGCGTATGAGATATATAAGCAGCGCGCCGTTTTTGCGGTACTCGCCGTTCTGATCGTCGCGAAGGTGATCGCCGCGTCGGGATATTTTACGGCGAAGGAGTCGACGTTTGAAAAGATAACGAAAAAATATCTCGAGGAGGTCGGAGGGCCGTATACGGAGGATAAGGCCGAATATCTCGAGAAGGAATACGAGAGCTACGAAGAGGAGTATGAGCGGCTGAAGGACATCGGCGAGGCGTTCTGGAACAACGAGATATCGAGCGAGTACTATAAATCGCTCCTCTACGAGCTGACGGACGCGCAGGAAAGACTGGAGCCGCTCACATATCTGTGCGAGCAGTCGGACAGGCTCGAAAAGCTCTACCGCGAGCGCGGGATCGTCGGCTCGTATGTGTACGATATAGGCTACAACAAGCTGATGAACGAGGGCGTCGACTGGCTGCTGTTGGTCTTCGTCTGCGCGCTCGCGTGCAGGATGTATCTGCCGGAATTCAAAAGCTCGAGCTCGGGCAGCTGTATGCAGACGATAGTCAACACGACCGCGCGCGGCAGGGGCAGGATGTTCGCGGCGAAGACGGCCGTCTTCACCGTATCGTCGGCGGCCGCGTGGACAGTTTTCCGCGCCGTCGATATGTTTTATTTCTTCCGCTCGAACGATCTGCCGGATAATATCTATTCGGCTGTGCTCGGCATGGAGAGATACGAGGGCGCGCTGCCGAATCTTTCCATCGCGTCATATCTCGCCCTCAATTTCGCGCTCAGCTTTTTCGGGACGCTGCTGCTCGCGCTGATCTGTTTTTTGATCGGGCTGTATCTGAAGCGCGAGCTGATAGTCTACGCCGTCACGGCGGCGGTGGCGGCGATGCCGTATTTTATCGCGAAGACGGGCGTCGCCGCCGCGGGATATCTCGACCTCACGATGCTGTTTGACGCCGACCGGCTGTATAGGCTCGGCGGGGAGGCGCTGCCGATGCCGATCTGCGGCATGATCTTCCTGACGGTCGTGGTTGTTGCTGCGGCAGCGCTGACCGTGCGCGGAGGACGGCGGATGATCAAGTGATGTTTCCATTTTTTGATAAAGCGCCACAGAGAAAAAGGCGGTTTAAGGCGCCCGATTTTGACAAAACTTCAAAATCGGGCGCCTTAACTTGATTTTTTTGCGGCGGTGTGGTATAATATTTTTGCAGCTACGGATGAGGGGGCGTTTCATATGGACTTATTCATCAGAGAAAACTATCTGAAAAAAATACGCGGGTTTTACGATACCGACGACATCATCAAAGTTATTACCGGCGTCAGAAGATGCGGCAAATCCAGCCTTATGCAGATGATAGCGGAGGAAGTGCGGCAAAAAGGCGTTCCCGAAGAAAATATCATTTATCTCGATCTTGATACACGCAGATACATGAAGATCAAAACGCCCGACGCGCTCGAAAGGGAGATCGAGGAAAACGGACATGCGGGGGGACTCAAGTACCTTTTTATCGATGAGGTGCAGAATGTCAGGGGCTTTGAGGAGGTCCTGAACGGTTTCCGCACCGACGGCGGATGGTCGATCTTTATCACGGGCTCAAATTCCTATCTTCTGAGCGGGGAGATCACGACTAAGCTGACAGGCAGGTTCATGTCGTTTGAAATGTTCCCGCTGAGCTTCGCGGAATATGAAGAAATGAAGCGCTTCTACAATAGGCCGATAGATCGGAATACAGCCTCTGAGCTTTCTGCGTATATAGAAGAAGGCGGTTTCCCGCGGACGGTCCTGCTCGACTCTCCCGCGGACAAGCGCCGCTATGTGCAGGAGGTCGTTCGGGAGATATATGAAAAGGACATCAGACGGCGAGTGAAGATCCGCGACAGGGAGACGTTTGAAACGGTCCGCCGCTTTGTCACCGGGAATTTCGGCTCCCTTTTCAGCCTGAACAGCATCTGCGAGGAACTGAACCGGCGGGGGACGAATATCACGAAAGCGACCGTTTCCCGCTATATAAAGGCGCTGACCGACGCGAAGATCATCTATGAATGTCCGAGGTTTGATATTAAATCCAAAAAAGCGCTCTCGGGGGAGAAGAAGTATTATCTTTCCGACCTCGGTTTCTATTTTGCCGACAATACGGATAACAGGATAAACTTCGGCCCGGTGCTTGAAAATATCGTTTATATCTATGCAAGGTCGAGGGATTATTCCGTCAGCGTCGGGCGGTTCGGCAAATTCGAGTGCGATTTTATTCTGCGGGACACGGAGCTCAACTATTCCTATGTTCAGGTCGCATATACGATCGCAAACAGCAGAGAGACCGAGGAGCGGGAGTACCGTCCGCTCGAATCCGTGAAGGACAATTATCCGAAATATGTTATGACGACCGATTTTATTCTTCAGCGCAGAAACGGGATCAGCCATGTGAATCTCATGGACTTTATCCTTTCCGGAGAGTTATTTTGAAAGAAGAACAGGGAATGGCGCGTTCCGCGCGATACTCGTCCGGCGGGCGGCGGAATAAACGGTATGGAATGAAAAAGCTTTGAGCTTTTTGACTTGGAGGTACGGAAATGAAGGAAGGCAGGGGGTATCCCGTATTTGTCATAACGCCGAAGGGGCAGCGCTGGGTGGAGTCGGGGCACCCGTGGGTCTATGCCGCGGAGGTCACGGAGGAGCGCGGGGAGTGCGAAAACGGCGGCCTTGCCGACGTGGTGACGCAAAAGGGGACGTATCTCGGCACCGGGATAGTGAGCCGGGAGAGCAAGATACGGCTGCGCATCGTCTCCCGCAACGCGAACGATAAATTTGACGCGGCGTTCTGGGAGCGGCGCGTCCGCTACGCGTGGGAGTACCGCAAGACGGTGATGGGACAGGACATCGGCTGCTGCCGCGTGATCTATGGGGAGTCCGACGGCTTTCCGGGCTTGACGGTGGACCGATTTTCGGAGCTTCTCTCCGTGCAGACGATGTCGTTCGGCATTGAGCGGCTGAAACCGGTCATTCTGCCGATCATCGTCCGTGTGCTCCGTGAGGACGGGCAGGACATTCGCGGCGTCTATCTCCGGGACGACCTTGCCGGGCGGGCGCTTGAGGGCCTGCCGCAGGGAAAGGGCTGGTTTGCGCTGCCGGGGGAGAACGTGCCCGCGAGCGCCGTGACGGAGATCGTCGAAAACGGCGTAAAATACCGGGTCGACGTCGAAAACGGGCAAAAGACCGGGTTCTTCCTCGATCAGAAATACAACCGCCTTGCCGTGGCACGGCTCGCGAGGGGAAAGCGCGTGCTCGACTGCTTCACACACACGGGTTCGTTCGCGCTGAACGCCGCCTTGGGCGGCGCGGCGCATGTGACGGCAGTGGACGTCTCCGCCGAGGCGATAGAGATGGCAAAATTAAACGCCCGCCTCAACGGTGCTATGGACAATATGGAATTTATCACCGCCGACGTATTCGATCTGCTCCCGCGCCTCGCGGATTCGGGAAAGCGGGACTACGACCTCATCATACTCGACCCGCCCGCGTTCACGAAATCGCGGAAGACCGCGGACAGCGCATTCCGGGGGTATAAGGAGATAAACTACCGGGCCATGGGGCTCCTCCCGCGGGGCGGGTATCTGGCAACGGCCTCGTGCAGCCATTTCATGCCGTGCGCGGATTTTGAGCGAATGCTCCGTGCCGCCGCGCACGACGCCGGGCGCGAGCTCAAGGAGATCGAGGTCCGCAAGCAGTCCCCGGATCACCCCGTTTTGTGGAACGTCCCGGAGACGGAGTATCTGAAATTTTACATTTTCCAGGTGATATGACCGCCCGGGGCATGCGGTGATGATAGGGAGTGCGCCGGCGACTGCCCGGCACTGAGATTTTTTCGATTTTATGGGTTTGTCAATGTTCTGTTGTAACCCTGCAGACGGCAATTTTATTTTTTCGAAATAGGGATTGAAATAAAAGGCGATCCATGATAAAATGACGATGGATTTTTGGGCATAATTCATTAACGGGGAAACGGTTCGCTGCTTCATGCAGACGCAGCTGCCGGCATTATTTCCTCTGCCCAAAACAGATGTGAGAAAGTAGGAAACCGATGATCTATCGCCGATTCATAAAACGATTCCTGGACGTGCTGTTGTCGCTTCTGGCTTTGATCTGCCTTTCATGGCTGTTCCTTTTGGTGGCCGTCCTTATTTTCGTTAACGATCCCGGCCCGATCTTCTTTAAGCAGAAGCGGATCGGGATCCATAAGACCACGTTTATGTGCTATAAGTTTCGCACAATGAAAATGTCCACGCCGCATGATACGCCCACTCACCTTTTGGCAAATCCCGAGCAGTATATCACCGGCATGGGGCGGTTCCTGCGCAAGTTCAGCATCGACGAGCTCCCTCAGATCTGGAATATTCTCAAAAACGACATGTCCTGGATCGGTCCGCGGCCGGCGCTGTGGAATCAGGACGATTTGATTGCTGAACGTGACAAGTACGGCGCAAACGATGTGAAGCCCGGCCTTACCGGTTGGGCACAGATAAACGGACGAGATGAGCTGGAGATCCCCGTGAAGGCGAAGCTCGACGGGGAATATGTGGAGAAGCTGAGCTTCGGCTTTGACTGCAGATGCTTCTTCGGCACGGTCATCTCCGTGCTGCGCCATGACGGCGTGGTCGAGGGCGGAACGGGAAGCATCGATGCCGCGGATAAAAAGGAGACCCCCGGAGAATGAAACGGATATTGATCACCGGCGCGAACAGCTATATCGGGACATCGTTTGAACGATATATAACGGAAAAATATCCCGGTCGGTATTCGGTCGATACGGTGGATATGATCGACGGGAGCTGGCGCGAAAAGAGCTTTGCGGGGTATGACAGCGTTTTCCATGTGGCGGGAATCGCACATTCCGACAGCGGAAAGATCAGCCCGGAAAAAGAGAAGCTGTACTATGCGGTGAACACCGACCTGACGGTTGAGACGGCAAAGAAAGCCAAAGCCGACGGCGCGGGGCAGTTCATTTTTATGAGCAGCGCCATCGTATATGGGGAGAGCGCTCCGATCGGACAGGACAAGCTTATCACAAAAGACACGCCGGTATCTCCGGCAAACTGCTACGGCGACAGCAAAGTGCAGGCGGAGAACGGAATACGCCCGTTGAACGGTGACGGGTTCAAGGTCGTTGTGCTGCGGCCCCCGATGATCTACGGCGAGGGCAGCAAAGGAAACTACCCTCTCCTTTCCGAAATTGCTCGGAAAACGCCGATCTTTCCGTATGTGAAAAACGGGCGGTCGATGCTTTATATCGAGAATTTATGCGAATTCGTGCGGCTGATGATCGAGAACGGAGAGGCCGGCACGTTCTGGCCGCAGAACGCGGAGTACAGCAACACGAGCGAGCTTGTGCAGCTGATAGCAGAGGTGCACGGAAAGCGCGTTCGCCTGTTCGGGGGCTTCGGCTGGGCGCTGAAGCTGCTCAGCCATATAACGCCGCTTGTGAACAAGGCGTTCGGAAGTCTGAAATATGATATGGAGATCAGCATATACTCGGAGCCTTACGACCTGGTCGGCCTCCGGGATTCTATTGCGAAAACGGAGAAAACGGTTTGAGAATATTGGTCGTCTCTCAATACTTCTACCCCGAAGGCTTTCGGATCAACGACCTGTGCTTTGAGCTGGCTGCCCGCGGCCATGCCGTCACGGTCTTGACGGGGTATCCCAACTATCCGGGCGGGTATTTTTATCCGGAGTACAAAGGGCGCCGCGTCGACAGGGAAACCATTCAGGGCGTGGAGGTGCTCCGCGTCAGAATGAGCCAGAGAAGGAAAAATCCGATCAGCCTGTTTCTGAATTACGTTTCCTACGCATTTTCGGCGGGCCGCAGAGCAGCAAAACTGGGACGGAACTATGACGTTGTCTTTGTGTTTGAGGTGTCGCCCGTTACACAGATCATTCCGGCGTGGAAATATAAAAAGAAGGATCCGAATGCGGTATTGGTCGTCAACTGTCAGGACATCTGGCCGGAGGTCGTGAAGGTATACGGGATCCGCGAGGGATCGATCCTTTTTTCCGCGATCCGATCCTTCAGCGCGAAGCTCTATAACCGTGCGGACCGCATCGAGGTTTCTTCACCGGGATTTATCGATTACCTGAATCGCATCTGCGAAGTCCCGAAAAGCAAAATGAGCTTTCTCCCGAATTTCGCGGAGGATTTTTATCTTGATTTTAATGATAAGACTGCGGAGGACGGCAAGGTGCATTTGCTCTTCGCGGGGAATATCGGAAAAGCGCAAAGCCTCGATACTATTGTAAATGCCGTGTCGATTTTGCCGGCGGAGACGCGCGGGAAGCTCGTCGTCGATATCCTCGGAGAAGGCTCTTATCTTGAGGAATTGAAGGCAAATGTGAAGGACAAACACCTGGAGGATCATTTCAGGTTCCACGGCCGCAAACCGGCGGAAGAACTGCGTTCTTATTACGAAACGGCGGACGGATTTCTGCTTACTCTGGAAGGGAACTCCCCGCTCAGCCTGACCGTTCCGTCAAAGCTGCAGGGATATATGGGGGCGGGGAAGCCGGTCCTGGCGGCTGTTGACGGCGGCGCCGAGAAAATAATTCGGGATTCGCATTGCGGCCTGTGCGTGGCGGCCGGTGACAGCGAGGGCTTGAGCCGCATGATAAGTTCTTTCGTTGACGACCCTGCCGGATTCAAAAAAATGGGCGAAAACGGGCGGAGATACTTTAAAGAACACTTCAGCAAATCGATTTATGTGGACAAGCTCCTGGAGAAATTCGAACAGTTAACGGCGGAAAGGTAATGCCGCATTTTAACGGGCAGCAGCACCGCATCTTTCTCTCACAACAAAAAGTTGCGAACTCAGGCGAGTTCGCAACTTTTTTTTCGTGAATTTCCGGGCGCAGACCTGTATAATATGATCGTAAGCAATTTATAAAACGAGTGCGTCGATGCAGTAAAGAAAGGAGTATCACGATGATCGAGATCAAAGGAAAAGTAAACACCGCCATCTGTTATGCGGCGGTAGTTGATGATGATGCCATCGACCAGATCCGCAGAATGTGCGACAATGAGTTTACGGCGGGATCTAAAATCCGGATCATGCCCGACGTCCACGCGGGAAAATCATGCACCATCGGCACCACAATGACGTTTACGGATAAGGCGGTCCCAAATATTGTCGGGGTCGATATCGGCTGCGGCATGTATACCGTCAAGCTCGGAAAGGCAGACATTGATTTCGAAAAGGTCGATGCTGCCGCCCATTATATTCCGAGCGGGATAGATGTTTGGAATGATCCCATAGAGTGCTTTGACATGACGGACCTCCGCTGCGATAAAAACCTGAGGAAGACAAAGCGCTTGTACGGAAGCCTCGGAACGCTGGGCGGAGGGAATCACTTTATTGAGATCGACGCCGCCGCAGACGGGACCAAGTATCTGGTCATACATTCCGGCAGCCGCAATTTAGGCAAGCAGATCGCGGAAATATATCAGAATCTGGCGATCGATCTCAATGCCGGCAAAGCCGATTATCTTGAGAAGCGCGGCGAGCTGATTCGTACATATAAGGAGCAGGGCCGCCAAGCCGAGATACAGTCGGCGCTGAAAGCAATGGAGGAGGACTATGCGGCGAGGGAGCCCACTATCCCAGCAGACCTCTGCTATTTATACGGCACATATCTGGAGGACTACCTGCACGACGTGGAGATCTGCCAACGGTTCGCAAAGCGCAGCCGTGAAATAATGGCGGAGATCATTCTGGAGAGGGCGGGGCTATCCGCGGTCTCTTCCTTCCACACGGTCCACAATTATATCGATACGGAGGAGCGGATCCTTCGCAAGGGATCAATTGCCGCGCACGACGGCGAGCTCGTGCTGATCCCGATCAATATGCGTGACGGCAGCGTGCTGGCGCGCGGCAAGGGAAATCCGGATTGGAACTTCTCCGCGCCTCACGGCGCAGGCCGCCTGCTGTCTCGTACAAAGGCGAGAGAGACGCTGGATCTGGACACGTACAGGAAGACGATGGAGGGAATCTACACGACATCGGTCAATGAGTCCACGATCGACGAGGCGCCCATGGCATATAAATCTCTCGGAGATATCATCGATGTCATAAGAGAGTCCGTCGATGTGATCGAGGTGCTGAAGCCTATTTATAATTTTAAGGCGTCCAGGTAAGACGCCGGATCGAATCGCCCCGGAGAAAATGAATTCTCCGGGGCTTTTCGGTCATGTAATTTTATGCAAAAAAATATCCCGGCTGACTTGCCGGGGAGGACTGCATATCTTGCCATGAACGGAGGAACAATATATAATAAGGAAAAAGCCTGACGCGATGCTCCATCGGATAGGTTTTTTAACGAAAAATTTCCGATAAACCCGTCCGTTTCCGTTTTTCGTAGAGCATTTCACTTGACG
>CANROT010000023.1 GCA_947632285.1 uncultured Clostridia bacterium | reverse complement strand
GGCGAGCGGGACGGAGAGCAGCGACGAGCGCAGCATGGCGGGCAGGTAACGCACGGCGAGGCAGTAGTCGCAGGCGCCGCGCCTCGCGGCGAGCAGCAAAAGCACCGCGGCAAGGAGCCATATGACCGCGGCCGTGAGAAAGAAAACGGTAAAAAACAGCGCCTCCCTCCGCATTTCGACAGCCTTATGCACTAAAATATGTAATAATGAATATAAATGCTTAATCAACCGTTATTTACCTCTCGATTTTAAACTAATTCCTGCGGATTTATTATATAATAACTACAAAAACAATTCAATATGATATATATTCCTTAAAAGTATAGATATTTAAATCGGAGTTATAAAATATAAATCATATCAAAATTTTACATAATTCATTTAGCAAAAAGCAGCATAAAACGGCTAATATTTTTCCGAAAAAACAAAATTCGTGTAATTTTGCGCGCCGATAATAAATAAAAATTCTCAAATTCGGGCGAAAATGCATCACCGGTGGCATAAAATGGCGGAAAAGACGCAAAAATGCGGTGATTCTTAATTTTGAGCTGTACGGGAAAAATGATATGATAAATGCAGAAAAAGGAGGGCATAAAAAATGACAGCATTATATGATACGGAGCTGAACGGACGCGTCCGGCGGACAGCGATGACATCAAGAGGAGGTTACTGCATGTCGTACATACTCGCGGAGGAGGCGGTCAGCGACGAGCTCGGATATGGGCGGCGCACGTATTCGGTGTTTGCCGCGATGTGCGGCGAGGGAGGCGAGGCGGACTGCGCGACGGTGCACGACCTCACCGCCTCGTATGAGCTCGCGTGCGAATTTTTCCGGCTCGTGACGGAGGGCGCGGTCACGCCCTGCACGCTCACGGCGGTCGCCGAGGACTTCGCCGCGTCCGTATAGGGCGGGGAAATTATTTCGGAATAAACGCCGCGCGGGGAGACGGCCGCAATTGCGACTGCCGCCCGCGCGGCGCTTTTTGTTCCGGGCGCGTATTTTTTGTGATACCGCCATATTATTTTTATGGTTTTTATGTGAATTCTGTTGATGAAAGTGAGCTTTTGTGGTAAAATACCTTTATACTGTCGGGGCGACATATGTACCGGCACGGCTTAAAACGGTGAAGAATGCATATAGATTGGAATAAAGCGCGCGTGCGGCGGGCTGCGGCGCGCGGAGGACTGTTCCGGGCGGGTCAATGCCCGGAAAGATGAGGTATATGGATAAAAAAGGCATCACCCGTATGGTCGAACGGAAGATCGAGCAGGCGATAATTGATTTCGGAATGTCAAAAAAGCTTGACGGCGTTCTGATAGGGTATTCGGGCGGCGCGGATTCGGGCGCATTGCTCTCGTATACGCACAAATACGCCCGCGCACACAACATCAAAATTGCGGCGGCGCACGTCAACCACTGTATTCGCGGCGCCGAGGCGGACCGCGACGAGCAGTTCTGCCGGGACGTCTGCGAAAACCTCGGAATCGAGCTCTTCGTCGAAAGGGTGGACGTTCCGTCGCTCGCGGCGAGCGAGGGAAAGGGCCTCGAGGAGACGGGACGGCGCGTGCGGTACCGCACGTTCCGAGGCATCATCGACTCGCACCCCGAGCTGCACGCCGTTGCCCTCGCGCATCACGCGGAGGACAACATGGAGACGGTCATCTTCAACATGTGCCGAGGCACCGGTATACGCGGGCTGTCCGGCATACCGCCGGTGCGCGGCGAGCGCGTGATACGCCCGCTGATATACTGCACGAAGAGCGAGATCATCGGCTACTGTATCGCGAACGATATTCCCTACGTCACGGACACGACGAACGGCGACATCGACTACACTCGCAACTACATTCGCGCCGAGATCCTCCCGAGGCTGACGCGTATAAACCCGTCCCCGGAGATCGCGATCTCCCAGCTCTGCACGCTGCTGCGCAACGACGACGTGTATATGCAGCGGCAGGCGAGCGCGTTTCTGACCGAGCACAATATCGAGACTTCGTGCAGCCGCAGCCTCATCTCGGGGCAGGAGCAGGCGCTGCTCTCGCGCATCATAAGATATATGTACGACCGCACGGCGGAGCGCCTCTACGGGCGCGGCAGGCCGTACACGGTGCTCGACTTTGAGCACGTCCGCGCGGTGACGCGCATAGTCACGACGGGGAGCGCGCATTCGCGCGTTTCGCTGCCGGGAAAGATCTGCGCCGTCGTTGAGGGAGACGAGTTTCTGTTCCTCGGCGAGGACGAATACGATTCGAAATACAAATACTGCCCGGAATTCCGCATAAAGATGGACGACGGTGAGCATGTCATCTCGGAGCTCGACGCGGACATCGTCGTGACGCGCGAGGCGGACATGGACCGCGAGTTTTCGCTTAAGGGCGCGTTTTCGGCGGTCGAGCACGTCGCTCTGCGCGCGTCGGCGATCCGCGGCACGCTATACATAAAGAACCGCGAGGCGGGGGACAAGATCACCGCCTGCGGCATGAACAAGCTGACGAAAAAGCTCTACTGCGACAAAAAAATACCGCTCGGGCTGAGAAATATCCTGCCCGTCTTCTGCGATGACGACGGGATCGTGTATATCCCCGGCATAGCCGTCCGGGACGGCGCCGGTGCGGACGGCGGCGACGCCTCCGACGCTCTGCACATATATTACGCGCACACGCCGAAAAGCGGCGAGCAAGACTGAAAAACTGATATGACCGACAAAACTGAAAGGACCGCTCATTTATGAAAGAGAACGGGATCGAAAAAAACGCCGTCCTGCACGAGGCGGCGCGCGACGTTGAAAGGGTGCTGATCTCCGAGGAGGAGATACTGCGCCGCGTCCGGGAGCTCGCCTCGGAGATCGAGGCGGACTACGGCGAGTCGAAGAACAAGCTCGTGCTGCTCGGAATACTGAAGGGGTCCGTCGTTTTCATGGCGGAGCTGATGAAGCACATCAGGATCCCCGTGGAGATCGACTTTATGAAAGTCTCCTCGTATGGGTCGGGCACGACCTCATCGGGCAACGTCGAGATCAAGCTAGATATCCGCCGGCGCGACATTGAGGAGAGCGACATACTTATCGTTGAGGACATCATCGACAGCGGGAGGACCTTGTCGTACCTCGTCGAATACCTGAAGCTGCGCGGTGCGGCGTCCGTAAAGACGGTGACGCTGCTTGACAAGCCCATGCGCCGCACCGTTGACTTTGTGCCGGATTACACCGGATTCACGGTGCCTGACGAGTTCGTCGTCGGCTACGGCCTTGATTTTGACGAAAAATACCGTGCGCTTCCGTTTGTCGGCGTGCTTAAACCGGAGTTTTACGAGCAATAATAAATTTTAAAGAGAGGAAACAAAAACGCCGCGCTTCGGGTCACTTTTCGCGGCGGTGACGGGAAATGAAAAAGAGTAACCTTAAAGTAATTATTTTTTATATCGTGCTGATCGTGGTCATCGTTATCGCGACGGCGTCCCTGTTCAGTTCCGTACAGAACAGCGACCTGTCGTATCTCGACGTCCGCAATCTGTTCCGCGACGAAAAGGTCAAGGAATTCGTCGTTGACGGCGACAACGTGCTGACGATGCTCGTCCGCGTCAACAAGGAGGGGGAGCCCGAGCAGCTTGACAGGCTGACGTATAAGCTGCGCGACATCAATCTCTTCTACAACGACGTGTACGACCTCGTCGTCGAGCAGGCGGACGCCGGAATAATCGAGGACTATAACTTCCCGCCTCCGACGGAGCTGCCGTGGTGGGTGAGCTTTTTGCCGTATCTGATAATCATAGCGCTCTTCATCATCTCGTGGATGTATATGATAAATCAGACGTCCGGCGGCGGGGGCCGCATGGGCAACTTCGGGCGCAGCCGTGCCCGCCTCGTCACGAGCGAGAAGAAGAAGGTGCTGTTCCGCGACGTCGCGGGGGCGGAGGAGGAAAAGGAAGAGCTGCGCGAGATCGTTGAATTTTTGCGCGATCCCGAGCACTTCACAAAGCTCGGCGCGCGCATTCCGCACGGCGTCCTGCTCGTCGGCCCTCCCGGCACGGGTAAAACGCTGCTGGCGAAGGCGGTCGCCGGTGAGGCGGGTGTCCCGTTCTATTCGATCTCCGGTTCCGATTTTGTCGAGATGTACGTCGGCGTCGGCGCGTCACGCGTTCGCGACCTGTTCGAGACGGCGAAAAAGAATCCCGCGAGCATAATTTTCATAGATGAGATAGACGCGGTCGGCAGGCACAGGGGCGCGGGCCTCGGCGGCGGCCACGACGAAAGAGAGCAGACGCTGAACCAGCTCTTAGTCGAGATGGACGGCTTCGGTTCGAACAGCGGCACTATCGTGATGGCGGCGACGAACCGCCCCGACATTCTTGACCCGGCGCTCTTGCGCCCGGGCAGATTTGACAGGCAGATAACGGTCACGTACCCCGACGTCAAGGGGCGCGAGGCGATACTCAAGGTCCACGGGCGCGGAAAGCCGTTCGAGGCGGACGTCGATTTCGCTACCGTCGCGAAGACGACGGTCGGCTTTACGGGTGCGGACCTTGAAAACCTCCTGAATGAGGCGGCGCTGCTCGCGGCGCGCAAGGGCAAGACGCTTATCGGCATGGTCGACCTCGAGGAGGCGATGATAAAGGTCATCGTCGGCCCGGCGAAGAAGTCCAAGGTCATAAGCGAAAAGGAAAAGCGCCTGACCGCGTATCACGAGGCGGGCCACGCTATCGTGACGAAGTTCGTCCAGCCGGAGGAGCCCGTGCACCAGATCTCGATCATTCCGAGCGGCAGGGCGGGCGGCTACACGCTCTCGCTGCCGAAGGACGACAGGTCGTACATGTCGAAGAACGACATGAAGCGCGAGATCGTGACGCTGCTCGGCGGCAGATGCTCCGAGGCGCTCATTCTCGGCGATATTTCGACCGGCGCGTCGAACGACATTCAGCGCGCGACCTCCATCGCGAGGAACATGGTAACGAAATACGGCATGAGCGACGAGCTCGGCCCGATAGTGTACGGCGCGGAGCATGACGGGGACGAGGTCTTCCTCGGGCGCGATTTCTCGGCGACGAGGAATTATTCGGAGGAGACCGCGTTCAAGATCGATACCGAGATCAAGGCAATCGTCGAGGAGGCGTACAGCGAGGCGACGCGCATACTCAAGGAAAATATCGACAAGCTCCACTTCATCGCGGGCTATCTCATTGAGCACGAGGTCATGGACGAGGAGCAGTTCGAGGCATCAATGTCCGGCGAGGACGTCACCTACGAACAGCTCGACGATATGGTCTCCGAGAAGAGACGCCGGAGCGAAGAGGAGAACGAAAAGCGCCGCAAGTACCTCGAAGAGCTCGAGGCGAAGGAAGAAAAGCGCCGCGAGGAGGAGGAACGCCGCGCCCGCGAAGAGGCGGAGCGCCACGGCGGCCCGGGTCCAGACGGCGAGCAGCAGTAACCAAATTATGATTTATACCGGGGGACCCTTTTTGAAAAAAGGGTCCCCCGGACCCCTTACAAAAACTTTTTGGGGCTGGGGGATCAGGAGGACTAAGAAACGGTGCGGAGGTTTTGAAAGAGCTTTCCCACGGGCGTTTATTTGAAAAATATTTTGCACAGCACGGCGGAGAGCGCTATCGTGACGAGCATCGTCAAAAGCGACGCCGCGAGCGCGTGGCGCGTTCGCTTTATATTTATAGAAGAAAAATAGACGGAGATGACGTATATCGCGGTGTCGGAGCTGCCCATGATGACGGAGGCGATGAGCGCCGTCATGCTGTCGGGGCCGTATTTTTCGAGCAGGCCCGTGTAAACGGCGGTCGAGGCGGAGCCGGAGATCGGTCGCGTGACGAGCAGGGGCAACAGCTCGGACGGCATTCCGAGCGCACCGAACACGGGGGAGAGCGCCTCGGCGGCAAAATCTGCAAATCCGGAGGCGAACAGCATTTCAACGGCGACGATGAGCGCGCAGAGCGATGGCAGGAGCCCCACGGCGGAGCGCACGCCGTCCGAGGCGCCGGACAGAAACGCGTCAAACGCGCTTTTGTCGGAAAAGAGGACGATGAGCGCCGTGAGAAACAGTATCGCCGGGAGTATGGAGGCGCTCAGAATTTCCGTCATCGCGCGCGCCTGCCCGTCAGCGGCGCCATTATTCGGCTGAGGATTATCGCCGTGAGGCAGCCGAGCGCCGAGACGATCCATATCGGGACGACGATGCAGTACGGGTCGGCGGAGCCCGCGGCGCGCCGCAGCGCGACGAGCGTTGACGGGAAGAGGTTGAAGGACGACGTGCCGAGGACCGCGAGCGTCACCATGTCGTCCGTCGCCGTGTCGGAGCCGCTGTACTCCTGCATTTTTTTCATCGCCGAGAGCGCGAGCGGCGTTGCAGCGTTTCCGAGGCCGAGCGCGTTCGCGCTCACGCAGGCAACGATCTCCTCCTCGCCCTCACCGGTCGAAAACGCGTTCGGGAACACGTGGCGCAGCACCGGGCGCAGGACGCGGGAGAGCTTTCGTATCATGCCGGAATACGACAAAAGCGACATTATCCCGCCCCAGAGGCACATTATTCCGAGCAGCGATATCGACAGCGTCACCGCCTTTGCCGCGCCGTCAAGAATAGCGCCCGAGAGGGCGGGGACGTTGCCCGTGAAGAGCGCGAAAACGAACGAGAAACAGACCATAACGGCAAAGCTCTTTCCCAGCATTGTATTACCTCCGATGGCAATTCGTGTAAAGCGAGGATAATTAAAACAAATAATCTTTTTTTGACGAACTCAACGATTTTTTGTTGACTTATGCGAGATAAAATGTTATACTGTAACTTGTACCGAAGATAGGCGGGCAGCCACATTTGTCGCCCGCCGCCGGAATAATGACGGAGGATAAAAATGAAAGCAACCGGAATAGTAAGAAAGATCGACGAGCTGGGGCGCATCGTGCTCCCGATTGAAACAAGAAAGATACTCGGCATCAATACAAAGGATCCCGTTGAAATCTATATGGACAACGACAGCATCATACTCCGCAAGTACGAGCCTGCCTGCATGTTCTGCGGCAGCGCGGACGACACGATCCGTTTTAACGGAAAGCTCATCTGCAGGAACTGCTACGAAAAGATGGGCGAGCTCATAGAATCGGGCAAATTTGAAAGATAAACTGACCCTGCCGCTAACAGTTTTATGCGGGCGGGAGGTGAAATATGAAACTGAGATCGGGTCCGGTGTGCCGGGCCCGATTTTGCACGCACGCATTATAGGCGGGCGCGCTTGTATTTTCGGGAAAGATGTGGTAGAATAGATAGAAAAGATCAAACGGCAACGGAAAGCGAAAGCAATAAAACAATGGCAAAGAAAAAAGCCCAGGTCTACGACGACAGAAGCATATCGGCGCTGAAGGGCGCCGACCGCGTCCGCAAGCGCCCGGCGGTCATGTTCGGATCGGACGGTCTTGAGGGCTGCGAGCACGCGTTTTTTGAGATACTCGCAAACGCCGTCGACGAGGCGAACGAGGGGTACGGCGACGAGATAACGGTCACGGCGTATTCGGACCACAGCCTCGAGGTCGAGGACTCGGGCCGCGGCGTCCCGCTCGGGTACAACGAGAACGAGGGCAGATACAACTGGGAGCTCGTGTACTGTGAGCTTTACGCGGGCGGCAAATACAACAACAATGACGACGAGTCGAGCTATGAGTTCGCGCTCGGCATGAACGGGCTCGGCGCCGCGTCTACGCAGTATGCGTCCGAGCACATGAACGTGAAGTCGTATGCGAACGGGCAGCTCTCCGAGATGGATTTCAAGCGCGGCGAGCCGGTCGGCGAGCTGAGGGTCCGCCCGCTGGAGCGCCGTGAGAAAAAGCACGGCACCATCGTCCGTTGGAAGCCGGATATCGACGTTTTCACCGACATAAATATTCCGCGCGAATACTTCCGTGAGACGATGAAGAAACAGGCGGTCGTCAACGACAACGTGAAGTTCGTCTTCCGCTGGCAGACGGGGGACGGCGGATTTGAAACGGAGGAATTTTTCTACGAGCACGGCATCGGTGACTACATCTCCGAGATCGTCGGGGAGGACGCCGTCGTGCCGCCGGTGCTCTGGCGGTACGAGGACGTCGGCAGAGACCGCGCCGACAAGGAGGACTACAAGCTGAAGGTCGAGCTCGCGTTCGCCGTTTCGAACCGCGTCAACATGCTCGAATATTACCACAACGCGAGTTTTCTTCTCCACGGCGGCTCGCCGGACAAGGCCGTGCGGAGCGGGTTCACGTATGCGGTCGACAACTACTTGAAAAACACCGGCAAGTACACGAAGAACGAGACGCACATCTCGTTTTCCGACATCGAGGACTGCCTCGTCCTCGTGACGAACAGCCGCTCGACCGTCACCTCCTATGCGAATCAGACGAAGGAGGCGATAAACAACAAGTTCATCACGGACTCGATGACGTCATACATCAAGCGCCAGCTCGAATATTTCTTCGCGGAGAACAAACAGTATGCGGAAGCGTTCTGCGGTCAGGCGCTCGTCAACAAGCGCTCGCGCGAGCAGGCGGAGACGGCGCGCGTCAATCTCAAAAAGAAGCTGACCGGCTCGATGGACGCGGCGTCGCGCGTCGAAAAATTTGTCGCGTGCCGCTCGAAGGATCCGGAAAAGCGCGAGCTCTACATCGTTGAGGGAGACTCGGCGCTGTCCTCATGTAAGGTCAGCAGGAACGCGGACTTCCAGGCGATAATCCCGGTCCGCGGCAAGACGCTGAACTGCCTCAAGAGCTCGTATGAGAAGATATTCAAGAGCGAGATCATCACGGACCTCTTAAAGGTCATCGGCTGCGGCGTCGAGATAAAGACAAAGGGGCGGCACAACAACGAATTCGACTTTGATTCGCTCCGCTGGGCGAAGATAATCATCTGCACAGATGCGGACGAGGACGGCTTCCAGATCAGGACGCTGCTTCTGACGATGTTTTATCGCCTCCTGCCGACGCTTATCGAGCGCGGGCGCATATATATCGCGGAGACGCCGCTGTTCGAGATCACGACAAAAGAAAAAAATCCGGAGACGCTGTTCGCGTACAGCGAGCCGGAAAAAAACGAGATCACGGGTAAGCTCGAGGCGGAGGGGCGGAAGTACACGCTCCAGCGCAGCAAGGGGCTCGGCGAGAACACAGCGGAGATGATGTCGAAGACGACGATGGACCCGTCGTCCCGCAGGCTCATACGCATCACGCCGTCCGACGCGGAGGCGACCGCGTATATATTTGAAACGCTGCTCGGCGACGACCTTCAGGAGCGCAAATCGTTCATCACCTCACACGGCGTCGACTACATCGCCGCGGCGGATATATGATATGGACTTCATAAAATTATATGGGGGAGAAACTTTCGGGAAAGTTTCTCCCCCATGCCCCTTTTTCAAAGCTTTTTAGGGCTTATTCGTCCTTCGGCGTGCCGTTTGCGCGGCGGTGCTGTACGATGATGAAAACGACTGCGGCAACGACTGCCGCGACAACGATTATGTCAATGATCACGATCGCTGTGGTGGAGAGAACTCCTTTGCCGCCGCCATCGCTGTCGGGACGCGCTGTCGCATCGGACGCTGTGTTTTCTACGTTCAGCGAGTTCGGACGACGAGTTTGGGTATCGCCGTTTGGACCGACTTTCCCGCCTGTATCGTCGGGCGATACCGTGTCGTCGGGCGGCACGGCTTCCGTGCCGGGCGGATCGTCTGCCGAGGTTTCGGGCGGCGCCTCCTCCGTTCCCATGTCTGTGTCTGTGTTGTTATCCGTGACGGGCGGCTCTGCCGTCACCGGCGGGTCGGTCGTGACGGGCGGGCTTGTCGTGACGGGAGGACTTGTCGTGACGGGAGGGCTTGTCGTGACGGGAGGGCTTGTTGTGACAGGCGGGCTCGTCGTGACAGGCGGTTCGGGCTTGACGGGCGTGTCGGATATGACGGGGCCGCTCGTTGTGATGGGAGGATATGGCGGCGGGTTGGTCGCCATATAGTTTTCGAGCGAAAAGAATTCGACGGTGTAGGAGACGGTCTTTTGCTTGCCGCCCTTCAGCGTCATCGAGACGGTGACGTCGAATTTGTCGCCCTCGTTGATCTTGTCAAGTCCGCGCGGGCGGAAGATGATGCAGTCCGGCGAGCCGTAGTATACGAGGCTGCCGCCCGCGAAAAAGTCGCCGTCCGCAGAAGAATTCGAGAAATTCCAGGTCCTTTTGTCGGCTTGGCGGACGAGGCGCACGGATGCGCTCTCTACATATTCGTCGAGCGAGAGCGACCACGGATAATCGGCGCGGAAATATTCGGTCGGCATGACCTGCGCCGGCCACGGGACCGTCATTCCGCCCCAGCTGTTGTAAAAGCTCTCGTCTCCGCCGTCTGTGCCCGGTTCGCCCTGAACGTAGGCGGCACTCTGAAAGCGGTAGAGTGTCGTATATGCGTTTATAACGGTGCTGCCGGTGCAGATGCCGAAGCCCGTCGTCTTCATAAACGGATTCAAAAACCAGCGGCGGTGCCCGAGGACGTTGTAATTGGCCTTATCCTCGTCCGAGAACCAGCCGTGCGGGATCATTTCGTTGAGCGCGATGGGCAGCGGCTGGTTGGAAGCGTAAGCGTAGGCGATGTTCGAGTGACCGGCGCCTTCAAATCCTTTTTGGTAGAGGTCGTCGTATTTTGAGGCGCTGAGCTCCGCCGGCCGATCCGGATAATGCGACAACGAGTTGTTCAGATAGTTGACGAGCGCCGCAGCCTCGGCATATTCGGTCTTTTTTGCGCTGATCCCGACGTTTGACGACAGGCCCGCTATGTAGCGCATCAGGTTGAGCATATTGAGCGCCGACTGCTGCGAGGCGGCGGACAGCTTGCCGACGCTGTACGGCTCCGTGAGCGACGGCTGCACCGAATACGTCGCGACCTCGTCAAGGCTCGTCGGGTACGTGTGGAGAAACGATGCTATCTCCGCCTTGGTGTGGACCGTGACGCCGGGCGACACCGTCTCGGCGGCGCGAACTTCCACGGGCGCGCCCGGAAGCGCGCAGAATGTGATGACTGCCGCAAGAAGTGCGGCGAACGCTTTTCTAACGGCTTTTATATGTTTCATATGATGTGCGCGTTATCCCTCCTGCTGCTTTTCGATCGTTATGAATTTCGTATATTTCGGGATCCAGCCTATCGGGACGTCGCCGACCGAGCCGTGGCGGTTCTTGGCGATGATGATCTTGCCCTCCTCCTGCTCGGCTCCCGTGTTCTTGTAGTATTCTTCGCGGTAGAGAAACATGACCATGTCCGCGTCCTGCTCGATGGAGCCGGATTCGCGCAGGTCGGAGAGCATCGGGCGCTTTTCGGTCCTGCCCTCAGGTCCGCGCGAGAGCTGCGCGCAGCAGATGAGCGGAACGTTCATCTCCTTTGCGAGCAGCTTCAGATTGCGCGAGATGTCGCCGACCTCGCCGACGCGGTTGTCGAACTTTCGGTCGCTCTGCATTAGCTGGAGGTAGTCGACGACGATGAGGCCGACGTTTTTCATCCTGTGCAGCTTGGCGCGCATCTTCGTGAGCGTTATGCCGGACGTGTCGTCTATGTAAATATCGCATTCGGAGAGCACGGAGGAGGCGACGGCGAGGCGGCTCCAGTCGTCCTTTGTGAAGACGCCGCGCCGCATCGCGGTGCTGTCGACGAGCGCCTCGCTCGCGAGGAGGCGCGAGGCGATCTGCTCGGCGGACATTTCGAGCGAGAAGACGCAGACGGATTTTTTCGTCCGCCGCGCGACGCTCGCGGCGACGTTCATCGCGAACGACGTCTTTCCCATGCCGGGGCGCGCGCCGATTATGATGAAGTCCCCGGGGGACATTCCGACAAGGACGCGGTCGAGGTCCGAAAAGCCCGTCGTCATCGCGACGTTTGCCTCCGGGTGCTCGGCGATCTCCTGGAAGAAGACGAGCTGCTTCATCAGAACGTCGCGGATATGCACAAATCCGCTCTGTGCGTCACCGCCCGAGAGGGCGAGTATGCGCGATTCGGCGTCGCCGATCAGCTTTTCCGTGTCGACCGACTCGGTGTAGGCGTTGTCCGCGACGTCCTCGCAGATCGCGATGAGTGCGCGCAGGCGCGCCTTGTCGCGGACGATGACGGCGTAATCGCGGACGTTCGCGGCGGAGGGGACGATCTCCGCGAGCGTGCGGAGGTATTCCTTCCCCGTGACGTCGTCCGTGTACGCGCCGGTCTTGACGAGCGTGTCGACGACGAGGACCGGGTCGATATCCTTGCTCTTCAGGAACAGCTCCTGCATCGCCATATATATCTGGCGGTGGTTCTCGAGATAGAAATCGTCGCCCGTGATTATGTCCGCTATGCTGTCAAAGCACGACGGCTTTATGAGTATCGAACCGAGCAGCGACTGCTCCGCCTCGAGCGAGAACGGCAGCTTGCGCCCGGACGTGATATCGCCTGTCATGTTTTATTTCCCGGCGACGAGGACGTGCAGCGTCCCCTGCACGTCGGGGTGCAGCTTCACCTTTATTTCGAACGTGCCGAAGTTCTTTATCGGTTCCGGCAGGATCACGCGGTATTTGTCTATCTCTATCTTGTGCTGGGCGGCGAGCGCGTCACATATATCGCGCGCGGTGACGGAGCCGTATATTTTGCCGTCCGCGCCGGAATTCAGCGTGACCTTGATGAGCAGCGGATCGAGCGATCTTGCGACGGCCTGGGCCGCGGCGAGTTCCTCCGCCTCGATGCGCTTTTTCTCGGCGCGGCGCGCCTCGAGCTCGGCGAGGACCGCCGGCGTCACCTCGACCGCGAGCTTGCGCGGCAGGAGAAAATTGCGCGCGTATCCGTCCGAGACGTTTTTGATCTCGTCCTTTTTTCCCTGTCCTTTTACGTCTGTAAGAAGCAGAACCTTCATTGTCAAAACACCTCTTTATATGTTATGATTCACTGTAATAATCGTCGATAGCGTCTTTGAGCGTTTTCAGCGCGAAATCGAGCGCCGCGCCCTTTATCTGCGCGCCCGCGACGTCGAAGTGGCCGCCGCCGCCGAGCCGCTCGAGAATGAGCTGTACGTTTATGCTGCCTGATGAGCGGGCGGAGATGTGGACCGTGTCGTCGATGCGGACGGCGGCGAACGCCGCCGTGACGCCCTTGACGGTCAAAAGCTTGTCCGCCGCTTTTGCGGCCGCGACCCTGTCGCGCGCCTCGCCCGGCTCTGATGATGCGGCTATCGCTATCTCGGAGCGGTAGATCGTGACGTTTGATTCAAATCGCGCCTCGCTCGTGAAGTCCTCGAGCCCGGAGCGGAAGAAGTCGAGCGCCGTCTCGGGATTCGCGCCGCAGCTCTGCAAATACATGGCGGCGGCGAACGTGCGTGACGTCGTCGAGCGGGAGAGCTGCTTTGTGTCGAGGAGGATCCCGGCGTACATGACGTCGGCCTCCGCCGCCGTGACGCCGTTCGTCTGGCAGACCTGCTCTATCATGTCGGAGAGCAGCTCGCAGGCGGAGGACGCCTGCGGCTCGATATACGAGAGCACGACGTTTTTGGGTGTGTTCGGAGTCTTTATGTGGTGGTCGATGACGGCGATCTTCGGCGCGGAATTCGCGACGGACGGCGCCGAGATGTGCGTCGAGCTGTTGACGTCGCAGATGATGACGAGCGTGTCGGAGCGTATCATGTCGAGCGCGGTCGCCTCGTCGACGAACGCGGCGCGGTACTCGGGCAGGCGGCGGACGTGCTCGATGCACGGCGCGATGTTCTTGTCGTCGACGTCGACGACGATGTGAACGTCCGCGCCCCGGCGGCGCGCGAGGCTCGCGGCGCCGATGCAGGAGCCTATCGAGTCAAAGTCGGGGTAGAGGTGCCCCATCACGAGGACGTTGCCCGACTGCGCGATGAGCGCGGAAAGCTCGTTCGCGATAACGCGCGAGCGCACCTTGTTCCGGCGCTGCATCGTTTTCGTCCTGCCGCCGTAGTATTCGGTGCCCTCGCTCGTCTGGAGGACGACCTGGTCGCCGCCGCGCTGGAGCGCCGTGTTCAGCGCGGAATATGAGGCGCGCTCGCACTCGTCGAGCGTTTCGCCGAGCGTTGAGATACCGATCGAGACGGTGACGGGCAGCATGCCCGCGCCGACGCGTATCTCGCGGACGCGGTCGAGAACGTCAAATTTGCGCGCCGTGAAGTCCGAAAGGTGACGCTCGGAGAAGATCATCATGTATTTGCTCGCGTCGTATTCGCGAATGACGGCGCCGACGCTCTCCGCCCATTCCTTGAGGATCGAGTCGACGTCGCGCCCCGCGTCCCTGTATTCGCCCTGCTCGTACTGCATGATCTCGTTCAAGTTGTCGATCTGTATGTGCGCGATCAGCGGGCGCTCGTCGAAGAGGCGCGTGCGGAGCGATTCCTCCTCGGTGATGTCGTGGACGATGAGCATATAGAACATACGCGCGTTCACGCGGAAGCGGTAGCTTTCTATTTCGTTCACGCGCGCGTCCGCCGTGACGCGGATACCGCCCTCGCCGCCCGAGACGATCTCGGAAAAGTCAACGGGGAGCACGGAGGACAGCGGCGAGCCGCGCAGCCGCCCGCGCCTGCCGAGCGCGTCCGACAGGTCGGAGAAGGCGGTGTTGTTCCAGATCATGATGCCGCCCTCGGAGCAGATCGCGGCGGGGAGGCTGATGTTCGTCATCACGTCCGTCATTATGTCGCCGAGATAGGGCGAGACCGTTTCCGCGTCCTGCGCGGCGAGGCGCCTGATCCTGCCGGGAACGTAGATGGCGGCGCAAACGGCGGCGTAGACCACGATCGCCGTGATGCCGGCCTCAAGCGCATATCCCGGGAAGACGGCGAGGACCGCCGTCAGCACGGCGAGCAGTATCAGGGCCGCGGCGGCGGCGCCGAGAAAATCGCTCTCGCCCCGCCTGACCTTTTTCGTCTTTGCTCCTTTTCCACCGGGCATACGTTATATTTCCTTTCAGTTTTCTTAATCTATCCAGTCGTTGTCGTCGTCATCATCGTCGTCGTCGTCATCGTCGTCACCGTGGAAGAGGTGATGAAAGAAGCGGCGGACGGGGTCGCGCACGGCATAATATATGAGCGAGATCGCCCCCGAGAATGAGACGAACATGAGGAACAGCGATGGGGATATCATCAAAAGCATCACGGTCAGGACCGCGAAGAGGACGCGCTTGTCGTGTTTTGACGCGAGGCGGTAGAGCGAGCGCACGCCCCACAGCATCATCGCGGGCATGAGGCATAAGAGCACGTTTTCGGCGGCGTATCCGACGACGTCCGCGGACGTAAAGGAGACGAGCGACGCCGAAACGGTATAGGCGAGCAGATAGAGCGCGGCGGAGACGACGGAGGGCGTGTAGACGCGCGCGTCCGGTATTATCCACTCCCCGAACGAGAACAGATCGATGAGCGCGGCGCACACCGTCACCGCAGCAAACGCGGAGACGGTCACGACCGCGAATACGATCGCGGGGATCGAGAGCGTTATATACCGCGCGAGCGCGGCTGCCGCCTCGCCGGTCAGCGCGGGGACGGGCCCGTCCTTTGACGCGGTCGTGAGCGAGGCGAAAAACTCCGCCAAGGACCGGTTGACGGCGTCAAAGCTCGGGATATCGCCGCCCGTGAGCCAAAAGACGAGCAGCACCGGCAGCACCGACACGGCGAACGACACGGCCGCGACCGTGACCGCGCGCGCCTTGTCCGCGCCGAGCGACAGCGTCACCGAGATGAGCACCGCCGCGGGGAGCGGGAGCAGGAGCTGGGCGAGCGCGGCCGCCGCGCTCTGCGCTATAACGAACGTCAGCGCCGCGGATACGGCGGGGAACGCGTACAGGACGGGGTGGCGGTACATGAAGAGGAGCGCCGCGAGCACCGCAGTCGAAAGCGCGTTCAGCGCCAAAAACGCGGGGATCGAACCGGCGGCACCGAGAGCGCCGGAGGCGACGGACGCCGCCGTATATATAAGCATCAACAGCGCCGCCGCGGCATGCTTCATTCGCGGCATACCGGCGCGCATGACGCGCAGCATCGTGGGTGATTTTATCATTTTTCAGGCGGCAGGTGTATGTGCCCGGACAGAAACGCGAGCGCGCGCGGGACGGAATCCTTCGCGTTGAACCACGGCTCGTCGTTATAGCGGTAGTCGAATTTTTTGCAGAACCACGAGACGTCGTCCGTCAGCTCGGAGAGATACGAGGTCTCGATAGCGGAGACGACCTTATAAAAGTCGGGAAAGCGCTTTTTGCCGAGGCGCGCCTTCGCCGTCTCGATAAAGAGGCGGTAGTGCGGCAGGCAGAAGAACGGCTGCGCCGCCGTCTTTTTGCGGAATTCCTCGTCCCTGTCCCAGAGGAGCGCCGCCGTTTCGACCATCATTTTGAAATTGCGCTCGATACGGCCGCAGACATAGCAGGACCCTTCAAGCGCGGTCAGATTTTTCACCGCGTCCCCGCCGGGGTTCAGAAGGGAGGACATACCGCCGCCGCTCACGCGGGACTGAAGGTCGGTGAGGTGGCTTTCGAGCATCAGCGCGAACGGGAGCCTGTTTTTCCGCTGAAACATCATGTCGTAGTGCGTCTTGCAGAAGCCGAGCTCATTCGTCTTTATGCGGACGTCCGGCTCCATCATCGACGCGCCGAGGATAAGGCCGAGCTCGTCCTCCTCGAGCATATTGTAAAGCGAGCAGAAGGGGCAGCCGAGCGAATGATCCTCTGCGGACGCCTCGAATTTTTCGTTTACGGGAATCGTGTAGATTTGTTCCATTCGACAAATACCGCCGTTATACTTGATTTTTTGCCCGAAAGCAGGTATACTTATATAAATTATATACTATCCGTGCGGATTTAGCAACAGTTTTTCAATATATTGCGAGTTAATCGTCGGATAATCGGCTCACGTGAGGTCAGAAAATGGAAATGACAAAAACTCTCAGCGTCACCGAGGGGACAATGCCGGACGGGGTGCCGTTCGTCCGTGTCGGCGGCGTTTACCCGTTCGACGCGGAGGCGACGTTTCTCTGCGGCCAGTGCTTCCGCTTTGATCCGGTCGAGGTTCCGTACCCGGAGGCGTTCGGGGCGGGGAAGGTATACGGCGGTGCGGCGCTCGGAAAATACATAAACGTCGCCTCCCCCGACCTTGACACGGTCGTCATAGAGGGGGCGACGGCGGACGAATTCGACAGCGTATGGCTGCCGTACTTCGGGTTCGATATGGATTACGCGGGGATCATAGAGAAGATATCGGCGCGCTGGGGCGAGGAGAGCAGGATCGCGAAGGCGGCGCGCGCGGGCTGCGGGATCAGGCTGATGCGGCAGGACCCGTGGGAGACGCTGTGCTCGTTCATAATTTCGCAGAACAACAATATCCCGAGGATAAAGGGGATCATAGACAAGCTCTGCCGCCGGTACGGAGTGCCGTTCTTCTTTCGCGACACGGAAAAATACGCGTTCCCGTCGCCGCGCGTGCTATATGAGGCGGACGCGGACGGCATCGGCGAGACGCGTATGGGGTTCCGGGCGAAGTACGTGTACGGCGCCGCCGAGCGCGTCACGACGGAGCCGGGCTTTCTCGATTCCGTAGCGGAGGCGAGGGAGTATGAGGACGCGGAGGCGATCTTGCGCACGCTGCGCGGCGTCGGCCCGAAGGTGGCGGCGTGCACGCTCTTGTTCGGGTACTGCCGGTACGAATCGTTCCCGGTCGACGTGTGGATAAGGCGGACGGTCGGGAAATATTTCGAGGGAGGCGTGCCCTCATGTGACGATCTCGGCGAGCTTGCGCCGTTCGCGGGCATACTCCAGCAGTATATCTTCAATTACGAGCGAAACGGTCACGGCGGGGAGCGGTGACAAAATAAAATTTCGGGGAGAGAGCGGCCGAAACGCTCTCTCCCCGAAAGGTTTTTGTGCGCTTTATTCGAGCGCGCGCACCTTTTCCGCGCGGACGTCGCGCCCCTCGAAGACGAGGACGGAGAATTCGCCGAGCAGCCTGCTCGTGATGCGCTTGTCGTACAGTCTGCGGAGGTCCGCGGGCGAAAGGTTCGTGCTTATTATCATCGGCCTGCCGCGGTTGATGCGCGTATTTATGAGGTTGTAGACGCAGGAGAACGAAAAGTCGCTCTTCTGCTCGCAGCCGAGGTCGTCAAGGATCAGAAGGTCGCACTCAAAATATCTCTCCGTCGGGTCCTCGTCGCCGGATTGGCGGTGAAAACGCCACGACTCAAAATCCGCGATCATGTTCTGCGCCGTCTCGTATTTCACATCGAAGCCGCGCCCGATGACGACGCCCGCGACGGCGGAGGAGAGGTGCGTTTTGCCGAGCCCCGTCGCGCCGACGAGCAAAAAGCTCCGGTCGCCGCTGCCGGAAAAGTTTTCGGCATACGATTTGAGCTGCTCGTATGCGAGGCGGATTCGCGGATTTTCGCCGTTATATTTCGTCGAAAACGATTCAAACGTCTGCTTGCCGAGCAGAGCGCCGATGCCGGAGCTCTCGTACCCCGCCATGACGAGCTCGCGGCGGCGGCAGATGCATTCCTCCGCGCCGACAAACCCGGTGTCCCGGCATTTTTCGCACGAATAGCGCGGCTCCGTGTAGTCCTCGGGATAGCCCGCGGAGCGGAGCAGCTCGGCGCGACGCGCCTGGAGGGCGAGGTTTTCGGCCTCTATCTTTGCCATTTCGAGGCGGACGGCGTCCTTTCCCCTGCCGATGACGCCGATGACCTTTGACGCCGTTTTGGCGAGCTTTCGGTCGATATCGCGTATCTCCGGGAGCTTTTGATATACGGCCTCGCGGCGCCTGTCGGCGTCCGCCTCGGCGGCGCGGCGGCGCTCGGCGAGGAGCTCGTTGACCTTTATGTAGTCCTCACGCCTGTAGCCCATGCGTTATCCCTCCTTTATCTTTTTGTCCGTTTCGGCGTCCTGCTCGCCGCGCAGAACGGCGAGGCGGAAGAAATCGTCAACGTCAAAGCTGTCGCCGTAAAGCTCTGCGCGCCGCTTTTTCGTCGTGTCTACGTCCTCCGGCGTCTTGTACCCGAGGCCGTGCCACGATTCGAGAATTTTGTTCATGTACGGCGCCGAGTGCTTGCCGATGGCGTTCACGGTCGCCTCATATGCCGCCTCCATCATGTCGTAGCCGTAGCCGAACTCGCGCGACCAGCGCTCGAAGTATTCCTGTTCCTTTTTCGTCAGGTTGTGACCGAACAGCGTGTGCAGGCGGCTCTCGTCGCTCCGGCTCGCCTCGCGCCACGTCAGTTCCTCGACGAGCGCCTCCGAGGTGTCAATGCCGCGTTCATAGAACGAGAATGCGACCTTTTCGGCGTAGCGGACGTTTTTCTTGCCGATCTTCGCGCAATACGCGAGCAGAAGGAGTATGTATTCGTCCTCGAGCCCGAGGTATTCGCGCATCGAGAGTATGAGCGCGGACTCGTTGTTGTCAAAGATATGCCCTATCGTCTGCTGGCACTCGTTGAGGAGCGAGCGCCGCTCGGGCGAGGCGGCGATCATCGCCTCCGCCTCCTGCCCCGTGAGCTCCGGCAGCTCGCGGCGGGGCGCGGGCTTTTTGGCGGGAACGGGTGCGGGAGATGAGGCGGAAGATGCGTCAGGCAGCGCGGACGGCGCGCCGTCGATAGATATGACGCCGGCGCCGCGCCAGAACGAGAGCGACGCCGAAAGCGCCTGCGTTGTCAGCC
>CANROT010000022.1 GCA_947632285.1 uncultured Clostridia bacterium | reverse complement strand
TGAAAAATGATAAGCTTTATTGAAAAATTCAACAGGTACTCCCCGGACGACAGGGCGCGGGAGGTCCTTTCATATATTGACGAATACTCCGTCAAGGTCGACCGCGAGAACCGCATGATCGAGGCGCGCGCGCATTTCACGGAGCTTGTCCGCAAGGAGGAGCTCTACCGCATCGAGCGCGCAATAGGCGAGGCGTACGAGCTTTGCCGGATGCGCATTCTGCCGAGCTATGATCCGTCGTTTTTCTCGCTGTCGTATCTGCCGGAGGTGTTCCTCGAATCGGTCAACGTCGGCGCCGTCGCGAACGGATTTTTCAATGATTATACCGCCACGGGCTCGGTCCGGGACGGGATAACGATAGAGATCCCGTTTTTGCGCGGCGGCATCGATATGCTCGAGGAGGCGAACACGGCGCGGATCGTCTCGGGCATAATCAAGAGCGAATTTTCGCTCGACGTCGAGGTGCACATAGAGCAGCGCGGCGACTATCTCGACGTGCTCGAGCGCCACAGGCGCGAGGGCGAGGCGCGGCTCGCCGCCGAATATGAAGAATCGCGCCGGGAGCTGGCGCGGGCGATGCGCGCCGAGGAGGCGGCGAACGCCGCGGCGGAGGCCGCGTACACAACGCCGCTCGTCGGCGAGGACGAGTTCGGGCGCGACCCGGAGACGGGATACATAAATTACGGCGGGCTGACGCTCGACGTCTCCTCACCCGAGGTGTTCTTCGGCGACGGCGTGAACGCGGACTCGTTGGCGCCGCTGTCGAAACTCAAGCAGGCGATGCCGCGCATAACGGTCGCCGGACAGATATTTGAGGTAAACTCAAAGGAGACGCGCTCATACGACAAGCTGAACATAACCGTCGGGATCACGGACAACAGGCTCTCGACATATGTGAAGACGACGCGCCCGAAGGAAGAGGGCGAGGCGCTTTTGAAGTCGCTGAAGGTCGGCGCGTGCGTGCTCATAGAGGGCGCGGTCAAAGATGAGGACACGCAGTCCTTCAGGCAGAAAAAGCAGCCCGCGGAGGGCGATGCGGAGCGGCACGACCCGTTTCCGAGGATAGAATACAGCATACGTCTGCGCTCCGCGGCGAAGGTCAAGCGAGTCATAAGAAAGGACATGGCGACGAAAAAGCGGGTCGAGCTGCATCTGCACACGACGATGTCGCAGATGGACGCGCTCATCGTGCCGGAGGAGGCGCTGCGCCGCGCGAAATATTGGGGGCACCCTGCCGTCGCGATAACGGACCACGGAAACGTGCAGGCGTTCCCGGACGCGATGCTCGAGCTTGACGCGATGCGGAAGGCGGGGGACGAGGACTTCAAGGTCATATACGGCATGGAGGCGTACTTCGTTGACGACGAGGCGCGCGCCGTCTGGGGCGAGGTCGGCTGCGGATTCAACGGAGAATTCGTCGTCTTCGACCTCGAAACGACGGGGCTCTCGTCATCAAACGACAAAATTATCGAGATAGGCGCCGTCATTCTGCGCGGCGGCGAGCCGGCGGAGACGTTCTCCGCGTATGTGAACCCGGGGCGGCATATTCCCGAGGAAATAACGAAGCTGACGGGAATTTCGGACGAAACGGTCGCAGATGCGCGCCCGATCTCGGAGGTGCTGCCGGAATTCTTTGCATTCTGCGGGGACCGCCCGCTGATAGCGCACAATGCGAACTTTGATACGGGATTTGTCCGTGTTGCCGCGTCCGAGCTGAAGCTCGGGTTCGGAAACGCGTATATAGACACGCTCGCGATGTCGCGATATGTCAACCCCGAGCTGAAAAATCACAAGCTCGACACGCTCGTCGATCATTACGGGCTCGGCGGATTCGAGCATCACCGCGCGTTCGAGGACGCGAGGGTGACGGCGCTCGTCTTCATGAAGATGGCGCACAGGCTCGAGGAGGAGGGCGTGCGCGACGTGCCGGACATGGTCCGAATGATGAGCGAGCACGCCGACCCGCTCGTTCTGCCGTCATACCATCAGATCATACTCGTAAAAAATCAGACGGGGCTGAAAAATCTGTATAAGCTCGTCTCGTACAGCTATTTAAACTATTACCGCCGCCACCCGCGCATTCCGAAAACGGTGCTCGAGGCGCACAGAGAGGGGCTGATCATCGGCTCCGCGTGCGAGGCGGGGGAGCTTTACCGCGCGATACTCGATTCCAAGCCGGAGTCCGAGCTCGAAAGGATCGCGGGATTTTATGATTATCTCGAGATCCAGCCGCTCACGAACAACGCGTTTCTCGTAGAAAACGAAAAGGTGAGGGATTTCGAGGAGCTCAAGGACATAAACAGGCGGATCGTCGAGCTCGGGCACAAGCTCGGAAAGCCCGTCGTCGCGACGTGCGACGCGCACTTCCTTGACAAGGACGACGAGATATACCGCCAGATACTGCAAAAAGGCATGAAATTTGCGGACGCCGACCGCGAGACAAAGCTCTATTTGCGGACGACGGACGAAATGCTCGAGGAATTCTCATATCTCGGCGAGGACGTCGCCTATGAGGTCGTCGTCGAAAACACCAACCTCATCGCGGACATGATCGGCGACGTGCGCCCGATACCAAAGGGGACGTATACGCCTAACATAGAGGGCTCCGAGGAGGAGCTGACGCAGCTCTGCCAAAAGCGCGCCGAGGACTGGTACTGCTTTGAGGGAAAGATCCCGGACGTTGTGACCGAGCGCCTTGACAGGGAGCTGTCGTCGATAATCAAGAACGGGTACGCGGTCCTCTACATAATCGCGCAGAAGCTCGTCTCGTATTCGGAGAGCCAGGGGTATCTCGTCGGCTCGCGCGGCTCTGTCGGGAGCTCCATCGTTGCCTCGTTCGCGGGCATTTCGGAGGTCAATCCGCTGCCGCCGCACTACAGGTGCCCGAAATGCAGATACAGCGAATTCCACAAGGACGAATACGCCTCCGGCTTTGATATGCCGGACAAGGACTGCCCGCACTGTGGGACAAGAATGATCGTCGACGGGCATGATATCCCGTTTGAAACGTTCCTCGGATTCTACGGCGACAAGTCGCCCGATATCGACCTGAACTTTTCGGGCGACATACAGGGCAAGGTCCATAAATATACGGAGGAACTGTTCGGCGCGGAAAACGTCTTCCGCGCGGGGACGCTCGGCACCGTCGCGTCAAAGACCGCATACGGCTTTGTGATGAAGTATCTCGAGGAAAAGGGCGTCTCGCTGACGCGCGCGGACGTCGAGCGATACTGCGTCCGCTGCTCGGGCATAAAGCGCAGCACGGGGCAGCACCCGGGCGGGATCATCGTCGTCCCGAGCGAATACGAGGTCTACGACTTCACCCCGGTCCAGCACCCGGCGGACGACGCAGATTCCGACATAATCACAACGCATTTCGCGTTTTCGTACCTCCACGATACGATACTCAAGCTCGACGAGCTCGGTCACGATATTCCGACGAAGTACAAGATGCTCGAGCGCTACACCGGCACGAGCGTTATGGACGTCCCGATGAACGACCGCGCCGTTTACAGCCTTTTGACGTCGAGCAAAGCGCTCGGGATAAATAAGGAGCACGACGAGCCCGGCACATACGGGCTGCCCGAGCTCGGGACGCGATTTGTAATGCAGATGCTGACAGACTGCCAGCCGAAGACATTCGGCGACCTACTCCAGATATCCGGACTTTCGCACGGAACGGGCGTCTGGCTCGGAAACGCGCAGGAGCTGATAAAGGACGGCATCTGCGATATTTCGACGGTCATAGGCTGCCGCGACGACATAATGCTCCGGCTGATACGGTACGGGCTCGATTCCTCGCTTTCGTTCAAGATAATGGAGAAGGTCAGAAAGGGGAAGGGCGTCGATCCCGAATACGAGGCGGAGATGATCGCGAAGGGCGTCCCCGACTGGTATATCGCGTCGTGCAAGAAGATCAAGTACATGTTCCCGAAGGCGCACGCCGCCGCATATGTCATGTCTGCGATACGCCTCGGCTGGTACAAGATCAACTATCCGGTCGAGTTCTACGCCGCGTATTTCACGGCGGCGCCGGACGGCTTTGACGGGGAGCTCGTTTTGCGCGGCCCCGCCGCAGTCCGCGCGCTGATCGACGAATATTCGGACAAGGGCGCCGATACCTCGCAGAAGGAGGAAACTCAGCTCGCCGCGATGCAGATCGTGAACGAATATTTCCAGCGCGGATTTAAATTTCTGCCCGTCGACATACACAAGTCGGACGCGACGGCGTTTTTGCCGGAAAACGGCAGGATCCGCCTGCCGTTCATGTGCCTGTCCGGAGTCGGCGGCGCCGCCGCCGAGAGCCTTGCCGCCGCGCGCGACAGCTTCGGCGGGCAGGTCTTCTCGATAGAGGAGCTGCGCGAGGAGGCGCACGTGACGAAGTCGGTCATAGAGACGCTCCGCCGCAACGGCGTGCTCGACGACATAGACGAGTCAAACCAGCTTTCGCTGTTTTCGATGTAAAAAAGGAGGGTGGCGCATGAATATACTCATAATAGACGCTCAGGGCGGGGGCATCGGGCGGCAGCTCGTCACCGCCGCGAAGGAGGCGGCGCCGTCCGCGCACATCACCGCCGTCGGCACGAACACGGCGGCGACCGCGGCAATGCTCAAGGCGGGAGCTGATACCGCCGCGACTGGGGAGAACGCCGTCGTCGTCGCGTGCCGCCGCGCGGACGTCATAATGGGGCCGCTCGGCATCGTTATCGCCGATTCGCTCTTCGGCGAGGTGACGCCGGGAATGGCGGCGGCGGTCGGCGCATCGGGCGCCGTGCGGATCCTCATTCCGTTCGACAACTGCGACAACAAAATCGTCGGCGTCGGCGACTATTCGACCGGGCGAATGATAGAGCTCGCAAAGCGGGAACTTTCCGAAATTTTGGGGGTTGACAGCGGCAGACAGATGTGATAAAATACCTTAAGCGGCAAGGAATGCCGCACGGGGCGCAGAAGCGGCCAAAAGCACATCTGCAAAAACTTACATAACTTCTTATGTGTATCATGAAGATACGCGCGCGGGAGAACCTGCGGGCGTATCTTTTTTCTTTGAAAGGAATTTTAAAAATGAAAAAGCACGATGTTATCAGAAAAATGACGTTTTCCGCGATGTTTATAGCGCTCGCGTTCGTCCTGCCGTTCCTGACGGCGAACATTCCCGAGATCGGGCAGGCGCTCTGCCCGATGCATATCCCCGTTATACTCTGCGGATTCATATGCGGCTGGCAGTACGGGCTCGCCGTCGGATTCGTGTCGCCGCTTATGCGCTCGTTCATAATGCACGCGCCGCCGGTCATGTCGGCGATCCCGATGGCGTTCGAGCTCGCGGCATACGGCGCGATAGCCGGGCTCATGTATAAGCTTCTGCCGAAAAAAGCGCCGTTTATGTATGTCGACCTGCTCGTTTCGATGGTTGCCGGAAGGCTCGTCTGGGGCACGGTAAAATTCTTTATGGCGGGGCTCGACGTCAGCGCGTTCGGGCTGTCCGCGTTCTGGGCGGGCGCAGTCATGGGTTCGATCCCGGGCATCATCGTGCAGATCGTCCTCATTCCGGCCATCGTGTACGCGCTCTCCCGCGCCGGGCTCATGCTCAACGGCGCCCCGGTCAAAGACGGCGCCGAAGGCCGCAAAGTCGCAAAAACAGCCTGAAGACGGAAAAATAAAATCGCTGCCGCAGAGGGTCGCCTCTGCGGCAGCGATTTTTTCGTTCATATCTTGTCGCGGAAAAATTCCATATATGTCCGCACGCCGTCAAGCTCGGACCACTTTTTTGCCCTCACGGGCGTCTCGTCAAGGTCATAGATCAAAGCCCCGCGGACCGAGGAGAAGAACGGCGAGTGCGTCGCTATGACGAACTGACAGTCGAAGAACCGCACCGCGTCCTCGATATAGCGGACAAGGTCGAGCTGGCGGCGCGGGGAGAGGCTGTTTTCCGGCTCGTCAAGCAGGAAAAGCGCCGAGCCGTCGAGTTTTTTTGCAAAATATAAAAACGCCTCCTCGCCGTTTGAGCCGCCGCGCACCTCGCGGTCGGTCACGCGCGCCGCGACAAAGCGCGAGGCGGTCTTTTTGTTCGCGTCGTTTTTTTCGTTAAACGCCCGCATGTCGTCTTCACCGAGCGAACGAAGCGTGACGGTCGGCCCGCTGCGCTTTTCGAAATAATCCCCGAGCGCATCGGAAAAGCGCTTGTCGAGCTCATTATTCCGCTCGCGGCGCTCGATGAGGCTGTCAAAAACGTCGTCGCTCGTAACGATGGCGGAGCCGTCCGGGACCTTTTTTCCGTATGCGAGCTTTGCCTTGCACATCGAGACAAAGCTCTCGAAGTGGTGGGTCTTGTTGAACGGAGAGACGCGGTCAAGCGATAACAGCTCCGCGATGATGTTCAGGAGCGTTGATTTTCCCGAACCGTTCCCGCCGGAGAGCACGGTGACCGATGAAAACTTTATCGGCGAATCAAAGCGGCCGGTGAATACGCCGAAGGGGTAGACGTTGTCGGTATAAAATGTCATCGTCATGTTCCGGTTGGTGGGGCTGATCCTGTATCCGGTCTCGTCCTCCTCGGACGGAAGGGTGATGCTGTCGAGGTACAAAAGGCTCATGATTTGCGCGGGAGCCTGCCGATGACGCGGCCGCGGCAGACAACGGTCGAGAACGACGAGAGCATGATGTCACCGTATTTCGGATTGAGCGAGATGAGCCTGTCTCCGCCGAAGCGCTTGAAAAAGCCCTCCTGCGTCACGCCGTCCGAACAGACGAAGATGCCGAGCTCGCCCTCGAGGACGGAACTCTGCTCGTGAACGAGGATTATGTCGCCGTCGATGTAGCGCGGCTCCATGCTGTCCCCGCTGACGCGCAGCGCGAAATCGGCAGACTGCGCCTGACCGCCGGACGTTATAGTTATCATCTCCGCGTCGCTGCCGTCGAGCAGCGCGCCGCGCCCGGCGGAGACGGGGAGGTCGTATAACGGGAGCGAACGGACGCCGGCAGACGAACGCGCGTGGTCGCCTCTGAATGAATATCGCTTGCCGGGGGAGAGGACCTTTGACGGCCGGCGCGCCGATACGCGCTCGTATTCAAGACCGACAACCGCCTCGGCAACGCTTTTCCCGTGCGCGTCGAGCTCGCGGTAGCGGCGCAAAAGCTCAGCCTCACCCTCGGTAAGGCTGAATTCGCCCTCCTCGCCGAACGCGATATAGTCGAGCGAAACGCCGAAGACGCGCGAAAATGCTGTCAGCGTTGAGAGCTTAGGGTCGTCCGAAACGCCGGAGAGAATCTTGTTTAGCGTACCCTGCGGAATGCCGGAGGCGGCCGAAAGCTCGTCATTCGTCATGCCGAGGGCGCGCTTTTTTTCTTTGACGCGCAAGAGCCAGTTGTCCATATTGTACCGTACCTTATATGAGTTCACCGAAATACAGTATAGCACAGATGAAAAGATTTGTAAACCCTTAATCGGCAATAAAATTATAAAAAATGATAAAAAACGGCTTGACATTTACCGAAAACGGTGATAAAATAGAAGCACAGCAAACCAAAAAGGATAACAAAAGAATATGAACAGCACAGGAATGATAAACAGCGGCGCGAGATACGGGGCAGGCGCCGGAGGAACGCGGACGCGCATAAGGGAAGTAAAAGAAGCACCGGCGTGGCTCGTTGCAATATGCAGATTCATACTCATGCTCGGCAGGGAAGAGACGCGCGGGACGATATGTTCGCTCGTTGCTGTCGGCTCGGTCGCGCTTCTGGCGTTCGTCGCCGGGGCGATGAGCTTCGGCGCGATCCCGCTTTTCAAGGGGATCGTGATATGCGCAGCTTTGTCACTTGTGGCACTTTTTGCCACGAAAAATTTCTGAGGTGATTATATTTTGTGAAAATGTTATAGATTGTGGTTGACAGGCGAGCGATAAAGTGTTAAAATAACAGTACCAAAGCATTTTCACCATGGAGGAAAATGAGAAAATGAAAAGATTTTTAGCCCTCCTTATCGCCGCTGTCATGCTTCTTGCGCTTGTCGCGTGCGATAACGGAACGACCCCGTCCGGCGGCACACAGAAGCCGGGCGACACCCAGAAGACGCCCGAGACGACTCAGGGCAGCAACAAACCGAGCAATGATCCCGAGGAAGAGGAAAAGTATGTTCCCGATCCCGAATGCCCTTACATAGGATATGTAGGCGTTGGCGTCGAGTCCGGCACAGGTTACTTTGACGATCTCACGGTAAACAACAAGGGCGCCGACGGCCCGAAGAAGCTCGTCCAGAAGCTCGAGTTCCAGGATCCCGATAAGATCCCCGAATTCCACGCGCTCGGCTCGACAGACGCTGTAAAGCCGGAGCCTATCCCGGATCCGACGCTTCCGGAGGACTCCACTGTTGAAAAGAAGGTCATCTCCGTCGAGAGCGGCAAGACGCTCATGATCGGTGACCCGATGTGGAACTTCTATCAGTACCAGGTCAAGGTCCTTCCCGCCGATGATGATACGGTCCTCAATGTTTACTTCGCCGTCAAGGACGAGAACAACTACTACGTCCTGACGCTCGGCGAGAAAAACAACACCGAGGCTACCTGCTATAAGGTCACTGACGGCAAAAAGGAAAACGCTCAGTTCACCGTAAAGTTCACTCTCGCGAAAGACATGATGACGTCCGTCGGCATCACGCTCGAAAAAACCGAGGTGCTGATCTATGTTGACGGCAATCTCGTTCTTAATCTTGACAACAAGCTCTTTGAGGAATATAAGGGCATGCCGCCTGCTTCCATAAGCCTTGATATCGCTGCACCTGAAGGAATGACGTATTTCGGAGTTGACGAATCCAACGTTATCCACGACGGTAAGGGTACGTGGCAGAACAGCGTTGACACGATTGCGACGAAGGCGTTTGACCGCGATACCACGACGTACTATGACTGCGACGAAAAGAACGAGGCTCCGGATCCGACACCCGAAGTTCTCGTCGGCAACGAATACGGCGACTTCAAGGATCCCGAGAACACGACGGGCTACACCGGCGGTCACTTCGAGAAGGCGTTTATACTCAAGCAGCTTCGCTTCTTCCCGCGTAAAGACTTCACCAGCGGCAGTAACGACCGTCTGACCGGTTGCACGATCGAGGCATCGCATGACGGAAAGGAATGGGTCGTCCTCTACACGTTTGAGACCGAAATACCAAGTGAAGAGTTCACGATAATTGACTTTGAGGACAATAACGAGGCATATGAATATTATCGTTTCCATGGCCGCGCAGAGTCCTATGCCAATGTTTCCGAGATCGAGTTCTGGGGCGTTGAGGGCTAAGTTTTTCAATTGAAAACAAAAGGGGCAGATGAAAGTCTGTCCCTTTTTGTTGCTCTGCCTCATGCCCGCTAAAGTGCGGGCGTGAGGTAGAATTATAGCGGTAGATCTATAATAAAAATTGCCGTGCAGCGTGTATAAATAACGCGGCACAAAAGCGCTCCGGCCATCGCCATGATGACCGGAGCGTTCCTTTGAATATTTGATTTTTTGTTATCCCTCGGCGTCCGCCGTCGTTTCGGCAGGCTTTGTGTCCGAGAGCAGATCGGATTTTATAAATCCTTTCTTGTCGCCGTACTCGACCTGATACCAGTTGTTGTCCGTCTCGCCCGTGACCGTGACCTCGGTGCCCTCGGGTATCGTGTCAAGTATTTCGGAGTTTGTAGTGTAGCTTTCGCGGAGGTTTATGTTGCCCGTCGTGTACATCGTCTTCGGCACCGTGTAGACCTTTATCGTTGCCTCCGTCTTTGACTTGTCGTCCGTCAGAAGGTCGCCTCTGATGTATGCCGTGCGCGTGCCGTACTTGACCTGGAACCACCCGTTGTCCGCCTCGCCCGTGACCGTGACCTCGTCGCCCATGTAAAACATTCCGAGAATGACGCTATCCGTCGTGTAGCTCTCGCGAGCGTTCGCGTTATAGAGCGCGTACATCTTTTTCGGCTCGTTGTATGTCGTGACGCGGACGGGTGTTATCGGTTCGTCCGTGTCCGGTTCCGTTTCGGCATCTGTTCCTTCTGGCGCCGTCGTGCCGTCTGTTTCAATGGGTGCGGTGCTTTCGTTCGGCTCGCGCGTTGCATCAGTGTCGCGGCGCTGCGTCTGTGTTCCGCTGCCCCCGCCGGTGTCCTCCCCGGGAGATTTTGAAAAATGGACGACGAGCGCGGCCCCTCCGGCGATAAGCGCAGCGGTAAGGATAATGATAAGCGTGTAGAGAGCGGCTCTCTCAATGTTTTTCGGGTCCATCTGTGCTTCTCCTTTATTCTTTATATGGTTATTATTGCCAATTGATAATGCACTGATTCAGAAATTCGGCGCTTTATTTGTATGCGCCGGGTCACGGTTCATTCGCCGAATGTTGATGCCTCCGCCTCCGCAAGCGAGGGGAAAACGAGGTCCGGCTGGCATTCCGGCGCGGCTTTTTTCAGCTTTTCCTCCGTCGTCTCGCCCGTCAGCACGAGGCAGGAGGTGATCCCGTTCTTTTTGCCGAGCGCGATATCCGTATAGAGCCTGTCGCCGAAGACGCACAGCTCAGAGGGGCGGCACCGCGTCACCTCGAGGATCATGTCGACCGTGTCGCGCCCGGGCTTTCCGAAAAATCTCGGGGCAACGTCGGTCGCGGCAGTCAGCGCCGCGGCGATCGAGCCGCTGTCCGGGATAAATCCGTCTTCCGTCGGACAGACGAAGTCCGGGTGAGTGCATATGTATTCGGCGCCGTGCCTGATCTGTACGGCGGCGTGCGTGAGCCGTTCATACGTCAGCTCCGTGTCAAAGCTCGAAACGACGATGTCCGCGCGCGTGCCGAGCGCCACGTCCTCGTCCGAGATGAGTCTTATCCCGCGGACGCGCCAGTCCCGGCGCAGCTCCGAGGTGCCGAGCAGGTAAACGGACGCGCCGGGGCGGTGGCGGAGAATGAATTCCGCCGTAACGTCTCCTGCCGTCATGATCTCGCCGCGCTGCGGGTCGAACCCGAGGGCGGAGAGCTTCGTGTAATAAAAAGTCTGGCTGTGGGAGCAGTTGTTTGTAAAAAACATGACGCGCCTGCCGGAGGCGCGCAGCCTGCCGATGTATCGCACGGCGAAGTCAAACGGCTTTGACCCGAGATAGATCGTCCCGTCGAGGTCGAATATAAAAAGACTCTTATCTTTCAGAATGTCAGGCGATACCACTTTTTGCCTCCGGTAGTTTTATATAATAACAGTATACCACCGTCTTGCATTTTTTTCAACCTTATGGTATCATAAATAGAAAATAATTTACAGTTTCGGAGACGGAAATGAGAGCTATCATCGGTATTGACGTCGGCGGGAGCACGACAAAGATCGTCGGATTTCGCGACGCGGAAAATATGACGGAGGAAACGCTGATAAAGCCGCTGTTCGTGCGCGCGGCCGACCCATTGACGTCGCTTTACGGCGCTTTCGGCAAATTTACGGACGAGAACGGACTGTCGCTGTCCGACATCGAATGTGTCATGCTCACGGGCGTCGGCTCGACTTTTGTTGAAAAACCGATATATTCGCTCCCGTGCGTCCACGCGGGCGAATTCAACTGCATCGGGCTCGGCGGGCTCTATCTTTCGGGGCTTGACCGCACCGTCGTCGCGAGCCTCGGCACGGGCACGGCGCTCGTTTATTCCGAGCGCGGGCGCGAGCCCTTATACCTCGGCGGCACGGGCGTCGGCGGCGGCACGCTGCTCGGGCTGTCAAAAAAGCTGCTCGGCACGGACAATATCGAGGAGATCGAGGCGCTCGCGAAGGATGGGAACATCGAAAACATTGACCTCTTCGTCGGCGACATGACGCGAAAGGACATCGGCGGCGTGTCGTCAAGGCTGACGGCGGCAAATTTCGGCAACATCAGCGGATTCGCGACAAACGGAGACATCGCGCTCGGGCTGTTCAACATGGTCTACGAGACTGTCGCGATGATGGCGATATTTGCGTCCCGCTCGTTTAACGTACATGATATCGTACTCACCGGAAACCTGACAAAGGCGGCGCCCGCGCGCGATATTTTCCGCTCGCTGACGGACTATTTCGGGATAAATTTCGTGATCCCGGAGCACTCGAGGTTCTCGACCGTCATCGGCGCGGCGCTCTCGTATAGGGAGACGAAATGACAAACGCGAGCCTGCCGAGGCATATCCTGCCGAGGGACGAGGTGCGCCGGCTCAATTCGAGGACGGCGGAGCTCATCTCGGTCTATCTGAACCTGACGCCGGACGCGATAAAGCCGGAGCTCGTCGAGGAACTGTCGGAGGACGGCAATATGAGCCGCGAACGCGCCTTTGCCGAGCTTTTGGCGATATACTGCGGGCTTGATTCGGCGGGGCGCGACAAGGCGCAGTTCAGAAACTATTTTCTGCCGATGGTACACGAGCTCGACACCGCAGTTTTCGAGGCGGACCCCTACTACAAAAATATAAAAATAGAGGCGCGCAAAATCGGCGCATGGGAGCTGCGAATGATGTCGCTCAAGCCGTGCGAGGCGTTCGTCTGCCGCGATTTCGTCGTGACGGAGCGCGGCGAGCTGATCCCGCAGCTTGGCTTTTTCATGCGCGGGTTCTCGTACCCGGCGGTGCTCGAGGGCGGCAGGGAATGGATGACGCTGATGCCGAACGAAACGGTGACGACGCTGCCCGCCGTCAAAAAAGCGCGCGGAAAAGTGCTCACATACGGGCTCGGGCTCGGCTATTTCGCGTATATGTGCTCGATCTCGGAGAGTGTAGAGAGCGTGACCGTCGTTGAGCGGTCGGAGGCGGCGGCGGAGCTGTTCCGCGATGTGATCCTGCCGCAGTTCCCGCAACCGGAAAAAGTCAGGGTCATTATCGGCGACGCGGTCGAGTTCGCTCGCGACCGCGCGCCGGGTATGGGGTTTGACTTCATTTTCGCCGACATATGGCATGACGCCGGGGACGGGGCGGAGCTCTATCGGACGTTCAAATCGTTTGAGTCGAGGTACCCCGCAGGCACCGAGTTCGCGTACTGGCTCGAGGACACGATACTTTGTTACGAAAACCGCGATCTTTGGCAGAGGTAAGAAAAATCGCCCCGGAAATTTTTGATTCCGGGGCTGCTTTTTTAAAAAGAAGTGATACGCGGACAGCAGAAAAGCTAAAGCAAAGCCGGATATGCTTTATGGCGCCGTATATTTTATAATGGAAATGCCGCGGATTTTGTGGTATACTCATATGTGAAAATTCGGTCAAAGGGGAGGGGCACCCGACATGGAATATAAAATCGCGGTCGTTGACGACTCGGACGCGGACAGGCGATATATCGCGGCGCTGGCATCGCGCTGGGCGAAAGCTGCCGGGGCTGAGGCACATATATCGGAGTTTCTGTCCGCCGAGAGATTTCTTGCGTGCTGCGGCGATGTCTGCGACTTTGATATCCTGCTTTTGGATATTGAAATGGGCGGAATGGACGGCGTCGAGATGGCGAAACGGCTGCGCCGACATAGCGACACCGTCGAGATCGTCTTTATTACCGGATATTCCGACTACATAGCCGAGGGCTACGAGGTCGCGGCGCTGCACTATCTCATCAAGCCCGTGAACGAAGCAAAATTTTTCACCGTCCTCGACCGCGCCGCCGAAAAGATACGGAAAAACGAGCGCGTCCTCACGCTTGAGGCGGGCGGTGAGACCGTGCGCGTCCCGATATATAAAATTCGCTATGCGGAGGTGTTCGGCAACTATGTCACGGTACACGCGGACGCCCCCGTCACCGTCAAGATGACGCTCGGCGAGCTTTTGAGCGAGCTTGACGACCGCTTTTACCGCGTGAGCCGCTCCGCCGTCGTTAACTTAACGGAAATAAGCCGCGTCACAAAGAGCGAGATACGCCTCTCGGACGGGGCCTCGATTCCGCTGCCGCGCGGCGCATACGAGGGCGTGAACAGAGCAATAATCAACATGAAATGAGGGCGGAGATGGGCTTTTTCTCAAAACGGATCGACAAAAAGATCGCCGCGTACCAGCGCGACCTTATCGAAACGCACTACCGCGAGGTAGACAACATGTACCGCCAGATACGCGGCTGGCGCCACGATTACCGCAACCATATCGGCGTCCTGAAGGCTTACGCCGCCTCCGGCGACCTCGACGCGATAAAGCGATATTTGGACCTGCTCGACCGCGACCTGACGACGGTCGACACCGTCATCAAAACGGGCAACCCGATGGCGGACGCTATTCTCAACTCGAAAATATCGCTCGCGAAGTCTAAGCATATAAACGTCGTCGCGGACGCGCATATCCCGGTCATGCTGAAGTCGTCCGAGATCGACCTCTGCTGCATAATAGGAAACCTGTTCGACAACGCCATCGAGGCGAGCATGAAACTGCCGGAAGAGGAGCGCGTTATCCGCGTCTACATGGACATGAAGGGGACGCAGCTCTATATCTCGTTCACTAACCTGACGGCGGAGGGAAAGCTCAAAAAGGAGGGCGGCCGTTTCCGCTCGACAAAGGGAGAGGGACACGGCTTCGGCCTCGTCCGCGTCGACGACATCGTCGCGCGCCTCGACGGCTATCTGAGCCGCAACAGCGAGGACGGCGCGTTCACGACGGAGATACTGTTGCCGCAGGTGTAGGAGATATGCGAGGGGGTGACTTTTCGGGAAAAGTCACCCCCTCGCGCTCCCCCTCCAAAAGCTTTTATTGCTTTTTTTGCAGTTCGTCACCGGGAAACGACAACTCGTCACCGAAATTTGCCGCGGGGCGATTTTTTGTGATATTATCGGTGACAGAAAGGACGGTGTATATTCTTGACAAACGAAAAAACCTTAAAAGAAAAGAAACCGAGACCGAAGTACAACATGTGGCAGAATTCGCTCTACATGATAAGGGCGGCGTGGACGTCCGGGGAGCGCGGCGTCATCATTCTGTGTATCGTGACGGCGGTTCTTTCGGTCGCGTCTAACCTTGTGAACCTCTATATCTCCCCGGCGATCCTGTCCGCGGTCGAAAGGCACGTCTCCCTGGCGGAGCTGGTTTTGACGATACTCGGCTTCACGCTCGCCGTTATGGCGCTCTCGGCGCTGTCCGCGTATGTGGGCGAAAACGTCCTCTACGGGCGGATCACGGTCAGATCGGAGATAATAACGCGCCTGAACAGGAAGGCGGCGACGACCTCATATCCGAACATCGACGATGATGGGTTCAAAAAGCTGGTCGAAAAATCGAGCGAATGTGTAAGCAACAACAGAGAGGCGACCGAGGCGATATGGGAAACACTGACCTCGCTTCTGACGAATTTCGTCGGATTTATCATCTACGTCAGCCTGCTCTCGACCGTTGAGCCGATCCTGATCGCGGTCATACTTTTGACGACGGTAAGCGGCTACTTCATCTCAAAATATTTGAACGGCTACGGGTACCGCCATCGCGACGAGGAGGCGGAGTACGAGCGGCATATGAGCTACGTTTCAGATCGCGGCCGTGATCTTCCCGCGGCGAAGGAGATCCGCATATTCGGGCTGCGCCCGTGGCTCTCCGAGCTTTACCGAAAGGCGGAGGACGCGTATACATCGTTTCACAGGCGCGCCGAGGGCGTCTATATCTGGGCGAAGATCGCGGACCTGCTGTTCACTTTCCTGCGGAGCGGCGCCGCGTATGCGTACCTCATCGCGCTCGTGCTCTCGGGCGGGATCGGCGTCTCGGAATTTCTGCTCTATTTCACCGCTGTCAGCGGATTTACGGGGTGGGTCTCCGGCATTCTCGGCAATATCGGAACGCTGCACAAGCAGTCGCTTGACATCTGCACGGTGCGGGAATGCCTCGAATACCCGGAGCCGTTCAAGTTCGACGGGGGCGAACATATTGCGCCAGAGCAGGGAAGAAAATACGAAATAAGGCTTGAAAACGTCTCCTACCGATACCCGGGAGCCGAGGCGGACACGCTCAGAAATATTGACCTGACGCTCCACCCGGGCGAAAAATTAGCCGTCGTCGGGCTTAACGGCGCGGGCAAGACGACGCTCGTCAAGCTGATATGCGGCTTTCTCGACCCGACGGAGGGCCGCGTTACCCTTGACGGTCGCGATATACGCGAATTTGACCGCGCAGAATATTACACGATGTTCTCCGCCGTGTTCCAAAACTTCATGGTGCTCGCCTCTACCGTCGCGGCGAACATCGCGGGCAGCGAGGACGACATTGATATAGACCGCGTCCGCGACTGCGCCGAAAAGGCGGGGCTGAAAAAGAAAATAGAGTCTCTGCCGGACGGGTATGACACGTATCTGAACCGCGAGGTATACGAGGAAGCGGCAATGCTGTCCGGAGGGGAGACGCAGCGGCTGATGCTGGCGCGCGCACTCTACAAAAACGCGCCGTTCGTCGTGCTCGACGAGCCGACGGCGGCCCTCGACCCGCTCGCGGAGTCCGACATGTATCAAAAATATAACGAGATGACGGCGGGAAAATCGTCCGTCTATATCTCCCACCGCCTGGCGTCGACGCGGTTTTGCGACCGCATCATACTTATCGAGGGCGGGAAGATCGCCGAGGAAGGCACGCACGACGAGCTTTTGAAGCTTTCCGGCAGATACGCGGAGCTTTTCGAGGTCCAGAGCAAATATTACAGAGAGGACGGCGGAGAAAATGAAGAAAAATAAAGAAAAAGATAACGATAACGAGCTTATGTCGCGGCGCGACGCGGCAAAATTAAATATCCGCGCGCTGAAGCTTTGGTGGCGGCGCATGCCTCAGCTCATGACATCATATCTCGTCCTTGTCGTGTGGGACGCGCTCACGCCGTATGTCGGGATATATCTCTCGGCGCTCGTAATAGACGAGCTTGCGGGGGCGCGCGACCGGCACCGGCTTTTCTTCCTTGTCGCGCTGACGCTTATATCCGCCGCCGTGATATCTCTTGTCTCAGCGTTCCTTCAAAAATTGACAAACACGCATGACGCGGGGCTTTGGTATAAGTTTAACAGCATCTTTTCGGATAAGCTCCTGTCGATGGATTATGTCGACCGGGACAAAACGGAAACCGCGGCGCTGCTCTCGACCATCAGGCAGAATATAAACGGCGGCGGCTGGGGGCTCAACCGTGTTCCGAGCAGCATTATGTCGCTCATCTCCTCGGTTTTGACGCTCTTCGGCGGCGTCGCGCTGACGGTCACGCTTTTCACGAGCAAGGTGCCGGACGGGGCGGGAGCGCTGACATCGCTCGGCAATCCGCTCTTCGCGCTCCTCATCGCCGCCGTTATGATCGCGATAACGGTCATCTCGCCGATGCTCTCAAACAAAGCGGGCAGCTATTTGGCAAAAAATGCGGACGCTCACAGAGAGGGAAACCGATTTTTCGAGTTCTTCGGCTTTCTCGGTTTCCGTCCCGAATACGCGATGGATGTCAGAATGTATAGGTTTGACAAGGTATGCGAAAAATACAATACAAAAAAGGACGGTGTGTTTTCTTCGCACGGCATATTCGCGCACTACGCGCGCGGACCCATGGGGCTTTACCGCGCCGCGTCCTCGGCGGTCTCGGTCATATTCACCGGCGTCGTCTACGCGTTCGTCTGCCTCAAGGCGTGGGCGGGCGCGTTCGGCCTCGGCGCGGTCACGCAGTACGTTTCGTCCGTCACGCGGCTGTCCGGCAGCGTCGGCGGCATCATCTCAACGCTTGGCGATATGCGTAACAACGCACCCTTCCTTGAGCTTACGTTCCGGTTCCTCGATATCCCGAACAATATGTATCAGGGCTCGCTGACGGTCGAAAAGCGCCGCGACCGCAAATACGAGGTCGAGTTCCGCGATGTAAGCTTCCGCTATCCCGGCAGCGAGAATTATGCCTTGCGCCACGTCAATATGAAATTTGAGATAGGCCGCCGCCTCGCCGTCGTCGGTGAGAACGGATCGGGCAAGACGACGTTTATCAAGCTGCTCTGCCGCCTCTACGATCCGACCGAGGGTGTAATTCTGCTCAACGGCATCGATATCCGCAAGTACAGGTATGACGAATATATGGCGATATTCTCCGTCGTGTTCCAGGATTTCCGCCTGTTCGCGCTCCCGCTCGGTGAAAACGTCGCCGCGCGCGCCGATTATGACAAGTCCCTCGCGCGCGACTGCCTCGAAAAAGCCGGATTCGGCGAGCGACTTCGCGAGCTGCCCGACGGGCTCGGCACGTATCTCTACAAGGATTACGACAAAGACGGCGTCAACGTCTCGGGCGGCGAGGCGCAGAAGATAGCGATCGCCCGCGCGCTGTATAAGGATTCGCCGTTTATAATCCTCGACGAGCCGACGGCGGCTCTCGACCCGATGGCGGAGGCGGAGATTTATTCGAAATTCAACGATATCGCCGGGGACAAGACCGCCATTTACATCAGCCACCGCCTGTCGTCGTGCAAATTCTGTGACGAGATCGCCGTCTTCTGCGAGGGCTCGGTGGTAGAGCAGGGAACACATGAGGCGCTGCTCTCTGACGAGGGCGGCAAGTACCGCGAGCTGTGGCTCGCACAGGCGCAGTATTACGCGGAGTGAACTGCCGGGTTCACGTGTTTGCATCTCCCGAGCGGTGCTCGCGCGATAAAAGCCGGGCGATGGCGCGCATGACGCGGTCGACGTCGGCGGGCGGGACCGTGACGGTCGCCTCAATTTCCGATATTTCCGCCGTTATCGCGCGGCTGCCGCACGAGGCGACGGTGAGGAGCAATGTCGGGAGCGAGGAGCGCATTCCGCACCCGAGCACGCTGACTGGAACGGCGTCAACGCCGTCGATATTGATCTGCGGTCGGCGGAGCACGGCGTCAACCTTATATCTTCGTCTGTCCATGTGTAAAAAACAAAGCCCGTAAAAAAATGTTCCGCTCACTTTATCCTTTACAAGTAATAAAAGGTTTTGAAGATGGGGGTTCGGGGGAAGGAACCTTTGCAAAGGTTCCTTCCCCCGAAGTTTTCTCACGGCCTTTTTTCGCTTTCGTTATGCTTGCTTTGCCACTATCATATTATGCGGTAAACAGTGATTTGTTCATCAGCCTCCGCGAGCGATACGGCGTCCCCGTGGCGGCAGGGCGGGAGTATCGCGCCAACCGCGTCCCCGTCCGAGACGAGCACCTCGGGGGTGATGCACGCGCCGAGCGCCTCCCACGACGGTTTGGGCGCGGTGATAAAGTGGCGGCAGACGTGCTCGCCGAACGGGAGCACATCGTTTTCATTTGCGCGCGTGAATCTGCGGCATCTGCGCGCCTTGCCGGACACGGCGGCGATGATATCGGACATCACGCTGCCGGACGTCGGATATTTCCCGGCGCCGCTGCCGTAAAACATCAGCTCGCCGGAGACCGAACAGCGCAAAAGCACGCCGTTATAGACGCCGGAGACGTGGGCGAGCGGCGACGAAAACGGAACAAATGAGGGCGCGGCGAACAGGTCGGCCCTGCCGCCCTCAAACGACGCGTGGGCGATCAGCTTGACGGTCCCGCCGCATTTTGCGGCGAGCGAAAGCGCCTTCGGCGTGACGTTGCGGACCGTTTCCGCCCTGACGAGCTCCGGCGGCGCCAGCTTGCCGGACGCGAGCGCCGACAGGATCGTGATCTTTCGCTGCGCGTCTGCCGCGTCAACGTCGGCAGAGGGGTCGCGCTCGGCGTAGCCGAGGCGCTGTGCCTCCGAAAGCGCAGATTCAAAATTTGTGCCGCCCTCGATTTTTGTAAGGATATAATTCGTCGTGCCGTTCACGATGCCGTCGATGCCGATTATTTCCTCTGATGAGAGGCAGTCCGTTATCGGCCTGATGAGCGGTATGCCGCCGCCGACAGACGCCTCG
>CANROT010000021.1 GCA_947632285.1 uncultured Clostridia bacterium | reverse complement strand
GCATGAACTCCGGCTCGACCTCTCAGGGCGGATACTGCGTCGTCACAACGGCGTCGCGCGAGGGGCTGACGTATCTCGCCATCGTCATGGGCGCCGACGTCGACGAGGAGAACGACACGATATACTCCTACACCGAGGCGAAAAAGCTGCTCGACTTCGCATTCTCTGCATACGCGAACATCACGCTCGTCGAGGCGGGAGAGTTCATCTGCGACATACCCGTCACCATGTCCGGCACGACGGACGTCGTCTCGCTCGTGACCGCCGAATCGCTGACGCTCTACCTCCCGACCGACACCAACCTCAAAACCGAGGTCAAGCGCAGCCGAAAGACGAACTATGATTCGCTGACCGCGCCCGTGCTCGAGGGGCAGACCGCAGGTGTCCTGACCGTCATGTACAACGACGAGATCGTCGGCAACGTCGACCTTGTGACGACGGTCGCCGTCGCGCGGAGCGAATTTCTCTACACGCTCGAACAGATCAAGAGCTTCGCGACCGGGCGGTTCTTCATCGCCGCCGTCATCTCCGCCGTCGTATTCACCGTCATCTTCGTCCTCGCGAAGGCCGTCTATCTTCACAGAAAGCAGAAGTACCGCGGGCGGTACTCGTAAAAATCCGAAAAAATTCGGGGGGAAGAGGCTTTACGAAAGCCTCTTCCCCCTCTTTTTCATTTGCAGATCGTGCCATCAGTCGAGCGGCTTGCCGTCCTTGTCGAAGAGCGGCAGCGCGGAGATGAATGTTATGTCGTCGCGCTTTGCGGCGTCGCCCTCGGCGAGAATGCACATGCGCCCGCAAATTATGCCGCCGGCCTTGTTGACGAGCTCCTCGAGCGAGGTCAGGGATTCGCCGGTGGATATGACGTCGTCAACGATGAGTATGCGCTTGCCGCGCATCATGTCCGCGTCCGCCTGGTCGAGATAAAGCTTTTGTACGCGCGCCGTCGTTATCGAGCGGACGCTCACCTCAAAGACGCCGGACATATAGAGCTTCGGCGATTTTCTCGCGAGGAAGTATTTGCGGTTGCCGTCGAGGCGCGCCATCTCGTGCGCTATCGGAATGCCCTTGGCCTCCGCGGTCAGTATATAGTCGTACTCGGGAGCAAGTCTGAGAAGCTCCTCGGCGCACGCCGTCGTCAGCTCGGGGTCCCCGAACGTAACAAACGCGCCTATGTACATATCTTCGGTAAGAGGGCACAGCGGGAGCTGCCTTTTCAACCCGCAAAGTGTGATTTCATAGCTGTTCATCAAATCGCTCCTTATATTTTTTTGCTTGCGGTAGTGTACATATATATCTTAATACACCGGCGTGCAAAAGTCAAGCGCGAACCGCACGATTTCGATTGACTTCTTCAAACTTTTGCTTTATAATTGTAAGTGGCAGAGGCTGCAGCAAATCTTTTTGAAAAATTTTTCTCTTTTGATGTAACCTTTTTCGATTTTACGGTATTAACATTATGACGAACACTGAAAAGGAGGAGACACGTGAAAAGCTTAGAGGCTGAATTTGAGCGTATATACCGCGAAAATTACAGGCGCGTATACGCATTTCTCTACAGGCTTTGCCGCTCTCCGGAGACGGCAGAGGATCTGACGCAGGATACGTTCTATCAGGCATATATCTCGCTCCCGCGATACAACGGACAGTGCGAAATGTTCACCTGGCTCGCGGCGATAGCTAAAAATATGTTTTTGAAGCATCTGCGCCGCGCCAAAAACGAGTCCATGACTATCGACCTTTATATCAGCGACCCCGAAGCCCCGCTGACAGATGACCCCGGATACCGGCTCATGAAGGAGGTCGAGGTCGCGGACGTTCTCTCCGTGCTCGAGAGCATGCCGAAAAAGTACAGCGAAGTATTCCTGCTCCGCGCATACGGCGAGCTGCCGTATTCCGAGATAGCGAAAAAGCTCGACATCTCGGTCAGCTCAGCGAAGGTGATATACCACCGCGCCAAAAAATACATCAAGGAGGCTCTTATAAATGAGTAACTGCAATATCGTCCGCGATCTGCTCCCGCTCTATCTTGACGGAGAGACTTCGCCCGAGTCCTCGGAAATGGTAAAGTCGCACCTTGAAGAGTGCGATGAGTGCCGCAAATATTTCCGCAACTACAACAGATTCCCCATTTCAATACAGGAGGCGGCGTCACACGGAAAGTACCACTATTCCGCGATCGCGCGCCGGATCCGCAGGAGGAACATAGTTCAGCTTTCCGCTGTCTGCGCCGCGTTCCTTTTCCTTGGATACGCCATCAGCCGTATTCTGTTCCCGAACGATAAAAAATGAGCGCTGTCAAAACGATAGACGGTGCCCTCTACCTTGAGATGCTCCGCGGCGGCGCGGCGGTCCTCGAGGCCAACCGTGAGGCGACGAACAGCCTCAACGTTTTCCCCGTTCCGGACGGTGACACGGGCACAAATATGAGCATGACGATCGGGTCAGTTTCGACCGTCGCGCCGGGGACTCTCTCCGAGGTCGCGACCGCGTCCGCCAAGGCGATGATGCGCGCGGCGCGCGGGAACTCCGGCGTCATCACCTCGCTTTTCTTCCGCGGCATCGCCCGCGTTTTCTCCACTGTCGAATCGGCTGACGCCGGGCTTGTATCGGCTGCGTTCCGCGAGGGCGCAAAGTCGGCGGCGGCAGCCGTCGCGAATCCCGTTGAGGGCACGATACTCACCGTGATGCGCGAGTGCTGTGCCTCCGACGTTCTGACGGACGACATCGGCGCCCTCCTCGACTATTATTTCGAGGAAGCGGACCGAGTCCTCGCGAAGACGCCCGAGATGCTCCCCGTCCTTCGCCGCGCGAAGGTCGTCGATTCCGGCGGGTACGGCTTTGTCCGCATTCTCGACGGAATGAGGCGCATCTTGCATGGCGAAAAGATCACCGTGGACGCGGCGGGCGCCCCGGCAGTCACGCGCGAGGCCGCCGATTTCTCCGAATTCACCGATGAGGAGATCACGTTCGGATTTGAAACGCTCTGCCTCTTCGACCGCGACCCGTCCGTCACCGAGGAGCAGCTCTCCGAGTTCCGCCGGTATCTCGAATCCGTCGGAGACAGCATCGTCATCACGTGTGACGACGAGATATACAAGCTGCACGTCCACTCGAACGAGCCGATCGAGGTCCTGACCCGTTCGCTCTTTATCGGCACGCTGCGCGACGCGAAGATCGAGAACCTTCGCCTCCAGCACACGGCGCTTGTAGACAGTGAAGAGGACGACGAGGAGACCCCCGTTGAGCGCAAGCCATACGGCATTTTCGCCGTCGCCTCCGGTGACGGTATGTCCGACCTGTTCCACGAGCTCGGAGCGGACGCCGTTATCTCGGGCGGCCAAAGCATGAACCCGAGCACGGACGATATCGTCAGCGCGATCATCTCAACGCCGTGCGATACCGCGATCATACTGCCGAACAACAAAAACATAATTATGTCCGCCAAACAGTGCGCGGATATCCTCGACAACACAAACGTCGTCGTCATCGAGTCGACGACGATCCCGGAGGGCGTGTCGGCACTGATGGCGTTCAATTCGTCCCGCACGCCGGAGGAAAACGCCGAGTGCATGACCGATTCCATGAAGTCGGTCACGACGCTTTCGGTCACGCGCGCGATCCGTGACGCCGACATTGACGGGCTTGCCGTCAAGCGCAAGCAGTATATCGGCCTTGTCGGAGGGCAGCTCAAATTTGCCGCCGACACCGTTTCGGACTGTATTCGCGACATGATCTCGACGTTTACCGGAACGGAGCTCTGCACCGTCTACTACGGTGAGGACGCGAAAAATTCCGAGGCGGAGGCCGTCACCGCTCTGATCTCCGAGGTACTCGGCGACGACTGCGAGGTCGTCAGCATCAGGGGCGACCAGCCCGTTTACCCGTATATAATTTCGCTTGAATAGTGAAGGAGGTAACAACATGGCATACATTTTAAGCTGCTGCTCAACGTGCGACCTGTCCTCCGAGCATCTCGAAAGGATAGGCGTCCGCTACCTTCCTTTCCACTTTTTCCTTGACGGCAAGGAATACGTCGACGATCTCGGCGCCTCAATGTCATACGCCGACTTTTATGCCGCGCTCTCCGCGGGCGCGTCACCGTCGACGTCGCAGGTGGCTGTCGGCGAATATGTAGAATATTTCACCGCCCTGCTCTCCTCCGGAAATGACGTCCTGCACATCGCGTTTTCGTCCGGGCTGTCCGGCTCGTACAGCTCCGCGTGTACGGCCGCGGAGCAGATAATGCCGAATTTTCCCGACAGAAAGCTCTATATCGTCGATTCGCTCGCTGCATCGTCCGGCTACGGGCTTATAATGGATAAGCTCGCCGAGCTGCGCGACACGGGCTATTCGATCGAAGAGCTCCGCGACTGGATAGAGGAAAACAAGCTCCGCATGCACCACTGGTTCTTCTCGACCGACCTCACCTTCTTTGTCAAGGGCGGCAGAGTCACGAAGATAGAGGGCGTCATCGGCGGAATGCTTTCGATCTGCCCGCTGCTTCACGTCTCGCACGACGGCAAGCTGGTCCCCGTCTTCAAGCTGCGCGGCAAGCGGCGCGCAATCGAAAAGAGCGTCGACATGATGGTCGAGCATGCCACCGGCGGCGTAGACTACTCCGACAAGGTGTTCATGAGCAACGCCGCATGCCCCGAAGATGCGGAGGCAGTCGCCTCGCTCGTCAGGGCTAAATTCCCGAAGATCAAGGGCGATATCCTCATAAACAGCATCGGCACCACTATCGGGAGCCACACCGGCCCCGGCACCGTCGCGCTCTTCTTCTGGGGCGACAAGCGGTGATTACTGCGAATATTTAATTTCTCCGGGGGGAGGGACTTTTGCGAAAGTCCCTCCCCCCGGTCCCCTCTCTTCAAAAATCTTTACAATATATATAAGCGACGGCGGCGCGTGTGAAGCACGTGCGAGCAGAGGCGAAGCCGATGCTTTTCAGCCGTAAATGAATTTGCTTGCAATTTCATTCCATAAGCGGGATCGGGGTATCTGCCTTTTGAAAGGCAGATACCCCGAATGCTTTTTCCCTTTTTGTACTTCTTTTTAGCCCGTGATACCGGAGCGCTCGATGCCCTGAACAAGGCTCTTCTGCGCGAAGCAGTAGATGAATACGAGCGGTGCGATTATCATGATGCCTGCCGTATTGTTGATAGCGGCTGTGTACAGGTTGCCGCCTGCATAGTCCGTATCAAGCGAACTCGGCTTCTTGAGGGCGAGATCGCGGAGCGTATACGGCGCCTTCAGAGGTGAAGTGAAGAAGACGTTCGTGTAATACTTGTCGGTCCATTGCCACGAGAACGCGAACATGAAGACCGTTACGAGCATCGAGACGGACAGCGGCAGAATGATCTGTACGAACGTGCGGAACGTTCCGGCGCCGTCGATGTACGCGGACTCTTCAAGCTCATCAGGAACACCGCGGAAGAACTGACGGAACAGGAAGATGTAAAGTCCGTTCTTGAACGCAAGTCCCGTGACCGACAGAATGAGGAACGGTGCATAGCCGTTTGTCAGGTCGATCTCCGTAAACGGCAAGATCTCGATCGCTTCGAATACGCCGCCTCCGAGGAAGTTGAATATTCCGAGAATGTCAAAGTAACGGAATCTCATGTACATCGCAAGGTGCAGCGTCGAGTGAGGAATGACCATCGTCACGATGACGAACAGGAAGAGAAGTCCGTTCCCGCGGAATTTGAACTTCGCGAATCCGTAACCGATCAGGCACGTGATAAACATCTGTATTATTGCGCATGAGCCGGAGAGGATTGCGGTGTTGAGAAGTGCTTCAAAATATCTGTTGTCCGTTATGATCGCCCTGTATGTGTCAAGCGTCGGATTCTTCGATATGAGCATAACCGTCACATCGACGAAGTCCTCGCGGCACATTATGGAAGAGGCGAGCTTTGAAATAAACGGATAAATGATAATGTATGAAACACCGACGAGCAGAATGTACGTACAGATACGCACTACTACATTCTTAAGGAAGTACATCGAGAAGACCTTGAGCTTGAACCGCTCCCATGCGGAAAGCTGACCCTCAAACTCTACTTTGATCTTATCTTTGGAGTCTTTTTTGACTTTCGGTGCATTTTTTACAGCATCCATTCTCAAATACCTCCTTTAAGTATCACGTCTCTGATAGAAGACGTATGCGGAAATGACTGCCGAGACAAGCGCTATCAACAGGAAGACGATCAGGAAGTAGATCCATGACATTGCTGCCGAGAGCGTCATGCCGTCCGGCTGGGTGTAAACTTCCTCGATATAACTCATGACCGCATTGTCGCTGCGCGTCAGCGCGTCAATGACCGTGTAGATCGCGTTGACAAGGATCATCGGGCTTATCATCGGGAAGGTTATCTTCCAGAATGTTTCCCAGCCCGTCGCACCGTCTATCTGGCACGATTCGTATATTGCGGGGGAGATGGACTGAAGACCTGCAAGGAATATGAGCATCTGGACGCCCGAACGGTTTACGATGTTGAAAATGTCGTTGACAAGATCAACAACGTAATCCACAAGCTGAGCTCCGACCTTCATATTCGAGAACAGCATCTCAATGTCCATCGCGCTTACAATTTGCTGGACGTTGTTCGTACCGGTACCTGTATCAATTGAGGAGCCCGTGTTCTGCATCAGGATATTGCTCGCGTCGATATCGCTGATAAGACCGGTGCTTATGATGACCGGGATAAAGAAGATCGCACGGAAGAGTCCGCGGCCCGCGATATCCTGGTTCAGGAGGATCGCCATGAACAGTGAGAAGATAACGATCGCGGGAACGTCGAATACGATGCGCCCGATGCCGTTTCTCAGCGTCTCAAAGTATGACGGATCCGTGAACAGCGCTTCGCGGTAATTGTCCAAACCAACAGGAGTAAGCTCTATTCCTCCGCCGTCGGCGTAGCCAATCTGGTTGAAGCTGTAATTGATCGACTGGAATATCATCGGGAGATATATGATCACAAGTCCGATGATGAAGGGGAGAACGAATATGTAACCGACTCTCGCTTTTTTCTTTTCCAGAGAAGCTATCTTTTTCTTCTTCTTCGGAGCAGAATCAAGCTTGATCTTTTTTTGATTCTTAGCCTCTGCGTTCATTTCAATTCTCCTTCCCCTTTACTTTTCAATCTTTACAAAGTTGTATGAGCCGACCGTGTATGACTTGCCGTCTACAACAACCTTAACTGCGAACCCGTTGTAGTTGAGGATAAATCTCGTTCCGTTTTCGTAAGTAACGAGGACGATGGATCCGTCCGTCACCGCGTACTTGGATACTTCTTCCACCGGTTCGACCGGAGGCTCCGTACCTTCGCCTGTGCCGGGCTCCGTACCTTCACCTGTGCCGGGTTCAGTACCCTCGCCTGTACCGGGCTCCGTGCCTTCGCCTGTGCCGGGCTCCGTGCCTTCGCCCGTACCGGGTTCGGTACCCTCGCCCGTGGCGGGTTCATCAGCTTTGTCAAGCGAGTAGGACGCAAGCGTCGTGTTTACGGCTGCCTCGACTGCATCGCCGATAGCCTTCACGCTGTCTCCGACAGACGTTACCGTTGCCGCATTGGCAGCGACCTCGGCCGCGTTGTCCTGATCCGCCGTGATCTCGACCTTGTGAGCAGCGCTCTCAACGAGCCCAGCCGCGCTTTTCGCCGCATTTGCAACGGCTCTTGCGGCACGCTCTGCACTACTGTATACCGTATTGTAACCCGTCTCGGTAACGACTGCGTCGAACGCTTTCTGAGGTTCGGCTGCCGCTTCTTCAGCAGCGCTCAGCGCTTCCTCGGCGGCTTCAACGGCTGCCTCGGCAGTATCTACTGCCGCTTCAAGCTCGCTCGTATCCTCTTCCTCGGATTCATCAAGCGCTTCCTCGGCAGCTTCAAGTGCCGCTTCGGCTTCTTCGAGCGCAGCCTCAGCATCGGCTACTGCCGCGAGAGCCGCGTCAAGCGGTGCCTTTGCTTCATCGATCTGCGGCTTGAGAGCTGCGAGCTCTTCGAGCGCTTCGTTGAACTCGTCTCTCTTTGCCGTGGCTGTTTCGAGGTATCCGTTGATCTTCTCGATCATATCCGCCGTATCAGCGACGGCGTCCGCGATCTCCTTTTCAAGAGCTTCGCGTTCCATACGGTCCTTGAGCCTCTGGGCGGCCGCTTCCTGCTCAGCAAGAAGCTTCGCCAGCTCTTCCTCGCGCTTCTTCGCGTCTATGGCGGCCTCGTTGTCCGCCCTCATCTCATCAGCGTCCGGAATACGCTCGCCTTCGAGGAACTCGTGTCCCGTGATAAGCGAGGTCTGAAGATCCTTCAGCACATCATTGACCGTGTTGTAGTATTCGACAAGGTCGTCGAACCAGATATCATATCTGATCGAGTAGTACTTGTTGAGGAAATGATCCTGCTTGAGCTCCTCGACATTCTGATATGCGAAGATGAAGTTCAGCGCCGATCCGCTCTCGATGCAGCGGAGCAATGCAGACTCTACGTCGCCTTCCTCGTTAAGAGGCGTGCCGGCGATATTCACATATCCGTGGAGGACGATGCCGTTGAACGGGACCGAATACGATGCATTGAAGAAGCGGCTGCTCTCGAACGTCATGTTGACGATGTGGTCAACATATTTGTACGTGAAAGCGTTGCCGGCATCTACCATGACGTCGTATTTGTCGGCGATCTTCTCAAGAAGATCCGCCGTCAGCTTCTTGGAGTCCTCGCGGTTGTAAGGATCGTCCTCATCGAAGTCGGAGTTTAGGTCAGATCCGAGCGTCGAAACCGAGATGCCGTTCGCCTCGTACTTGCCGTATATCTCAGCGAAGTGATCGTAGAAATACTCGAACACCGACGGGGAGATCGCTATCTCAAAGTTTCTCGTGAAGTTCTGCGACGTTGCGTCGTAGTATCTCTTGCTCGTGTAGCGGTCGTCTATCGTTTTGACGGCGTGTTCCTTATATGAGAAACCGTCAAACCATTTGTCGCCCGGAGCGTATGCAAAGTCGAAATCGGGGTAGATACCGAGATTTTTGTCTTTTGCATATTCGAGGAGATCGCGGAATCCGCTCTCACCGCCGACCGCCTTTTCCCACTTGAGGTTATACGGTACGGTCGGATCCGAAAGGCCGCCGTTCGCAAAGCCCATCAGCTTGAAGTTGACGTTGTCGATTCCTGCCTCGCTGAGCTGTTCGTACATCGTTTTGATGTTGTCAAATGTCGTGAGAGGAGTGTCGACCGTGACAGGTATGGAGAGGAACCTTTCCGACGTCATCATCGTGCCGAGCGTTTCGATGTAGAGAGGCATGTTCTCGCTGACGTCCTCTTCGGTGAGTCTTGTGAGTATGCCCGCCTTTTCGAGGTAGTCGCGGTAAGCTTCCGCCATACCGTAGTATGTTGTCGGATAGTAGTCGGTGAGGCCCGCGCGCTCTGCGATATCGCTGCCGTCGAGCATCACGTACTTGATGCGGTAGCTCTCAACGTATTTTCTCGGTGAGACGACCGTCCAGGTCGCGTTTGACGCTTCCGCTCTGCTTTCCTGGAGGTTGTATGTATCAAACGGCCTCGGCTCGAGCCTTGCGTAAACGTATGAGTAATTGTGAACTCCGCCGCCGCTCGTGTACTGAATGGACGCGAGCGATTCACCCTCGGTGATATATGCGACGAATCCCTTTTCGTTTTTGATCTTTACATCTTCGGTAACAGCCGGGACGGTGACCTCCTCGCCTGTTTCGGGATCGGTCGTCGTCGTTTCGGGTGTGACGACGTTCTGTACCGTCATCTCGCCGAGGTCGGTGACCGCGCCCCAGACGGGGAATCTCGTGTCTTCCTGAGGATTCGTGACGGAATCCATCAGCTGCTGGTACGCGAAGTTGTAGCCGTACATCGAGCACGAGCGGTTCCATCTGACGCCGGCAAGCTTATCGGCCTCGATAAGAGCGCCGGAGCCGTCCGGGATAAAGGTGTAGCCGGGGTTATCGCTGCTTATTGCTCCCATATAGGGCAGCACGTCGATGTACTGGAGAATGTACGCCGTGTCATCATAGCGAATACCGTTCGCGGGGAGTCGGACCTCGAGGCCGTCCTCGTCGATCGTGTACTCAAGCGCCAGGCGGAAGAGCGGCGGTGCAACGTCCGCGCCACCTTCGTACTCGGTGATGGCATGGTCTTCATCAAGCGTTTCAAGCGTATAGTCGGGGCAATACTTCTTGACTATCGCTTCCATTCTTTCCGCTTCTGCTCTGTTGCTCGCCTCGAACTGGGAGGTCTCGCAGACGTAGATCGCCATTCGGTTCGTTATCGGATATTTTGCCTGCATCTCTGCGATCTGACGTTCGCCGAGGCTCTCGTCAAACGGGTCGTAGAGATGGTAGATCGTCAAAAGCTTGTTCTTATCAAACGTCGCCTGACCGGGGTTGGTGGGGTCGACGATGTTGTTCAGGATAAGCTCTTCGAAACGGTCCTTGCGGATCATCGCAGGCAGGAGCAGTCTCGCTTCCTGACGGCCTATCGTGTACTCGACACGAATACCGTTTCTGATGTTTTCAACCTGGACCTGTGTTCCGTTTCCTTCGAGAACAGCGTCGTTAAAGCTGTTCATCGGGTCCTTTTCTTCGCCCGCGACCGTCTTATAATGAACGATCAGCTGCGAGAGAAGCTCATACTTCACTTCTTCGCTGGCGCCGATGGAGCCGACATCGTACGGATTGGAGAACAGGACCTGACCTGTCTTGATTTTCTTTAAAGCTATCTCACCCGTGTACTCGTCGCAGTAAAGCTCGTAGTCCTCGGTCGAGTATTTAAGACTCATCGTCTTCAGCTTTGCTTCTTCGGTCGCAAACGGCGTCGTAAGATAATCCTCAACTGCGGGATCCGCAGCGTTGACTATCACGATAGAGGATAAGATCATCAGGACGGTAAGAATCGCAGATATGAATCTTACGGTTTTTTTCATTTCGCTTCCTCCTATCCTTTGCTTATATACGGTACGTCAGCTCGACGACAATGCTCGACACGAAGCTGACCATTCTCGCCACAAGGCTCGAGAAGAGCACCGCGACGAAGATGATGAACGCCATGCCGACGATCGTTCCGAGAGACGTTAAGATATTCTTTCCGAGCGAGTAGTCATGCGTGACCATCATTCCGAAGAAGATCAGAAGACCCGCCCAAGCAAATGCGATACCGACGAGCAACGTTATGAGCTGTCCTTCGTTTTCCGCAAGAATGTTGCTGAATATGACCGACGGCAGCACGAGCATCGGCACGGGCAGCAGGCTGTACGTCGTGGCGATAAAGATATCTTTCAGATTTCCTTCGCCGTCGAACAGCGTCGTCAGACACCAGTTGGCGATGACCCACAGGATCAGCGGTACGCCGACCGAGATGATCTGCCCGAATATGCCGGAATATGCGCCTGTCGGATTGAAGATGTATCCGGTACCGATATCCTGATAGAAGAAGACGAGTATCGTCACCACCAGGTACACAATACCTGCGCGAACGCTTCCGCGCTGCTCATGCTTCAGATCCCAGAACCCATCGAACGGGTGGAAGATCAGGTGGAAACCGTAGAGCAGCTCTTCCTTGAAGCTCTTCTTTCCGACCTTGAGCTGCGTTTCCTTGTTGACGCGGCCCGCGTACTTGAAGAATTTCGAGAGAGCCACGCAGACTACGATAATCACGAGCGGTATCGTCCAGATCCATTTGGAGACCCACTCCTTGCGGACCTCGCGGAACGCTGCGGAGTAGTTGGAGACGTTGTACGCCGCCTCGTAGTATTCCATCGCCTCTTCGTACTGAGCGTCGCGCGAGAGCGCGTCGCCGATGCCGATATACGCCGTATCGAAGTTGCTGTTGCGCTGGAGAATGTTCGTCCAGTCGTCAACGGCGATGTCGTATATACGATCGTTCTGATGGCGAAGAGCCTCGATAAGGAGGTCACCGTAATCGGTGCGCTTGTATACGACGAACGAGGAATTGTTTCCGTCGAGCAGGATCATATCGGAGCCGCTGTAAGCGACAGCTCTCAGGCTTTCCGAAGGAATGTTGCCGAGCTTCTGGCCGAAGTCTCCGAAGATGAAGAGGAGGTTTCCGTTCGAATCGTATGTGTAAACTTTACTTCTCTTATCGTCTATTATCGACCATGTCTTTTCGGGTCCGACCGCAACGTCCACGATCCTTGAAGGACCGACAGGCGTGTTGGCGAGAGACACCTCAGCAACGTCAACTTCACCTGCCGGGGGCCAGAAGCCGTTGCGCGCCATAACGTCGTTACCGGACGAGTTCAGCATCTTGACGGGAGCGTAGTCGCTCTTCATGTCGCGGTTTCTCATGTTATTGAGAAGCGTCTGCTCGTCGATCGAGGAAGACGTGACGTAGATGAAGTTCTGATCGTCGATCGTTATGTTATTGAACTCGGTCGAGACGTAATTTTCCTGCTGAGCTCTCTGCTCTTCGGTCATAAAGTTGCGCCAGAACAGCTCAAGCGGGCTGACAACGACCTTTGTCGCTCCGATAAAGCCGGAGAAGTTTGCCTTGTCGTCCATGACTATGATGCCCTGGTATGTCGTCTCGGACACAACGAACAGACGCTCATAAGCGTCGACCGCGACGGCGACGGGCCTGTAAAGCGAGCCCTGGCCGAAGTATGATGCGGTCGGCTTCGGCACTATCTTAACGAAAGTACCGTCGAGATTGAACATTACTATACGGTTGTTCTCCGTATCGCAGACGTATATGTACTTGTCTGTGATGCAGACGCCGGATGGAGAAGAAAAGCTGTCCGGAACGCCGTATTCGTTCGTGAAGTTATCGATGACAAACTTCAGCTTGTAGTAGCGGTCTGTCACGATAACGCGGTTGCTGCCTCTGTCGACAAGGTAGATGTTTCCGTCATCGTCGACCTCGAGATCGCGGATATCGCTGACGCCGTCGATGCCGACATATGCCATATCGACGACTCTTTCGGGAACGTATGCATCAGGCGACTGAAGCGCAAACCCGTTGTACGAATATGTGTAGGTCGAATATGCGGCAGCGTTGACGTTCGTTATGAGCATCAGCGCCGTCATGGCAAGGACGAGGACACTGAAAATCTTTTTCTTCATTGCTTTCCCCTCCTTAATCCTTCATTCCGCTCGAACCCATCGTTTCGATGATGTTGCTCTGCGAAATGACGAAGACGATGATCGGAACCGCCATCATGACGACCGTTGCGGCCGCAGATGCGCCGGCACGCGCGATACCGCCTGCCGTGATCTGCGAGATCGCGTAGTTCAGCGTCTTGAGCTGCTCCGAGTAGATGTAGATCGAAGCGCCTGCGTTCCAGAGGCCCTGGAAGGAGTAGATGATGAGCGTCAGCCACGCGGGCTTGACCATCGGCATTGCGATGACCCAGAACGCGTAGAACTCGGACGCACCGTCAAGGCGCGCGCTTTCAAGCGTTTCGTCCGGGACGTTCGTCTCCATGAACTGCTTCATGAGGTAGAGGCCGAGCGTGTAACCGAACGCCGGGACGATGACCGCGAGGTACGTATCGACCCAGTGGAGGAGCGACATCGTTATGAATGTCGCGATACCCGTAACGGTGGAGGTGAACATCAACGACTTCACGACGAGGTCGAACATGAAGTCACGGCCCGGATACTTCAGCTTTGCGAGCGAGTACGCAGCCATCGAAGCGAAGAGCAGGTTGCCGAACGTTCCCGCTACGGAGATGAACACCGTATTGAATATGTACCGGGAGAACGGGACCCACGAGTCGCCCATCAGGGAGAACAGGTCGCGGAAGTTCTTGAGCGTCGGGTTGATGACGTAGAAGCGGGGCGGGAACATCCAGAGCTCATCGAGCGGCTTTAACGCCTGAAGTACGACGTAAAGCAGCGGGAGGAACATAAAGACTCCCATGATCGTGAGGAAGAACGTGATGCCCGCGTCTCCTCCTGCCGAACGGTTAAGGACAACTTGATGTTTTCTGGTTCTTAACTTTTTTGACATATCATTGTCCCACCTTTGCTAAGAGTTTGTGGACCAGCATGTTGGCTCCGAGCATCATCGCAAACAGGAGCACCGCGATTGCTGAGGCATATCCGACCTCCCAGCGCTGCCCGCCGTAGTCGTCGAGGTGATGCGTTATCGTCCAGCAGCTGTATTCGACCGACGGGAACCCGGCAAGCGCCGTGACGACGCCGCCGAATCCGAATGAACCCGTGATAGCGAGGACCGCACCGAACATCAGCTGCGGCTTCATGACGGGAAGGGTGACGTACCAAAGCTCCTGCCAACGGTTCTTGATACCGTCGACGGCGGCCGCCTCGTAGTAGCTCTTCGAGATGCCCTGGAGTCCTGCGATGAACGACAGGAACGCGGTACCGAGCGACAGCCAGAGGGCGACGACTATGCAGAGCCCCATGACGTACTTCTTATCGTAGAACCAGAGGATAGGTTCGTTTATGATACCCATATTCATCAGCCAGCCGTTTGCAAGGCCGTATGAGTCATTGGAGAAAACGTAGCCCCAGATGAGGTATACGTTACCGCCTATGGACGGCGCATAGAATACGAGCGTTACGAGAGCTCTTATCTTCGGCGACAGCTCATTTATGAACCATGCGATGAAGAGTGAGAGCATGTAAGATGTAGGTCCGGTGATAACCGCAAAGATCAGAGTGTTCTTTATAGCGGTGATAAATATGTCATCGTCAAGGAACAGCCTGATGTAGTTATCAAGGAAAAGGAATTTTGGCGGCTGCAGCATGTTGAACGATGTCAGGCTCAGAAAGATCGACATCACGACCGGAATGACCGTGAAAATGAGGAAGATGAGCATAAACGGCGCGACCATGAGGTATGCCGTCTTGTTCGACTTCATCTCCTTCCACGTCCACTGGGCCCGCGTCATATCTTTGCGCGAAACAGCGTGCTCTCCTGCTGCTGCCACTTCAGTTTTCTTTGACATGAGCGTTTCTCCTTACATTTTATTTATAGAGCAAGCTGCCCTTTATTCGTATGTCCTGAACGCTGCAACGGCATCCTCGAGATACTTGGCTGCCTTGCTGAAGAGCGCGGAGTCTGTCGACCTGAGCCCGGCGGCTGCCACCTCAAGCTCGTTGAACTCGAACTCGCCGGCCTCGCCCGCGAGCGCCGCGTCTATGTAGCCTCTGACGCGGTCGAGCTCGTCCTTGTACTTCTCCTTGTTCTCGGAGGAGAGATCGTCGAAGATCTCCTCAGCCTGCGAGATGCGCTTTTCCGCGAGCGTCTGCCCGACCTCAAGAGTCTCAAGGTTGAACTCCTCGCGCTTACGCGAGAACTCCTTGTTGATCGTGTTGATGTAGCCGAGCAGCGAGTTCGCCGGATCCTTCTTATCATTATAAGCCGCCTTGAACGCGAAGTCCGTGTAACGGGCTATAATGTAGCTTCCGGGGTAATTCGGCATTGCCGTCAGCGCCTTGAACTGGGTGTTCAGGCTGTTGTACTCGGAGGAGGTCCATGACAGCTCGGCGAGCGCCTCGACGTTTGCCGTCGGGTTCATACCTGCCGCACCGAGGACCGCAACGAGCTCGTTGCTGTACGATGCCTGGAAGTCGGAATCCGTGTACCAGTCGATGAACTTCCACGCGTTCTTCTTGTTGTCGCTGCCCTTCATCATTACGACGCCGGCAACACCGGAGACTGCCGTGTTATTGATCGTGCCGTCGTCCTGCTCCATGCCGGGGATAACGGTGAATTCCCACAGGCCCGCGATCTCCGTCGCGAAGACGACGAGCTGGTTGTACGAGGTGTAAGGCGAGATCGCCACAGGCATCTCACCCGTTCTGAAGCGGTTCGCGAAGTCGTAAGAATACGGCAGCGAGTACATCGTGAACATGTTGCACATCATCGTGAACGCTTCGAGCGAGAGGTTCGAATCGAGATTGACTCTCATACCGTTATCGGCGTAGAGCTGACCGCCCATCTGGTAGAGGTATGTGAGGTAGTCGGTCGTAAGTCCGACTTCCATGTTGTTGAACTGGAGGACCGGGATCATCGAGAGGACCTCGTCCCATGTCTTCGGGACCTCGAGTCCGAGGTCGGCGAGAATGTCCTTGCGGTAGAAGAGCATCGGGAACGTCTGCGTCTCCGGGATCGCGAACGTCTCGCCGTAAAGCGTGAACGGTATCGTCGCGGACTCGGAGAAGCGCTTTGTCACGTCGTCAAACGTGTCGAAGTAGAGCTCCCAGTTGTCTTCGCCCTTGGCGCCGCAGACGTCGCAGACGTAGTCGCCGTCGTCGACGTACTGGAGCGTTTCAACGCCCCTCTCCTTGCACGACTTGCAGAGCTTGTCGTTCATGCCCTGGAGCGCGCCTCTGATCGCGTAGTTGATAACGTCGCCGTCGCCCGTGAACAGTGAGACGTCGGGGCCGACGCCCGCAAGAACGGAAGGCAGGAGCGTTCCGCCCGCAACGAGCTTCAGGTTGACGGCCACCTCGGAGTTCGGCGTGAATCTGTTGTCTATGAGGTTACGGATTATGTTCGCCTGGTCGCGTCCGGTGACGACCCAGACTTCGACGGAGTTCGTCTCGTCGACCTCCTTCGTCGAACCGAGCGAGTTGTAATCCGTGTAGAAGCTTCCGATAAAGGAACGGATCTCGAACCAGAGCGACTGGAAGAAGTTCGCCTCCGCCTTCGGCAGAGCTGCGGACGCCGGCTGGACCTCGATGTAGTCGATCTCGAGCGGCTGTGCCGAAACGGTGTTGATCCACGTTCCGAGCGTACCGATGTAGCTCTTCAGGTTCGTGAGGTTCGCGGCGACCTCGTCTTCGTCTCCGCCCATCTTCGCGACAAGTCTCTGGACCGTCGCAAGCGTTGCGGTGTTCTCACCGGCGACGCCGTTCATCTCGTTGAGCGAGTCGATGACCTTTTCAAGGTTCTTGCCCTCTTTGATGAGATTTCTCATCGTGCCGGGAATGACGCGGTTGAAGCCGTAGTCAGCGTTCTGGTCGGGCGTCGTGCCCGTGAGCTTGAGTATGTCAAGGTAAGCGTCGTTGATGACCTCGAGCGAGTCGCCGACGTCGCGGACGATAGGTCCGAGCTCGCCGAGCGTGACCTCGAGCATGATCGAATGCGTGCCCTTTGTCAGATAGAACTGATAGGGCTCGTCGTCCTTGTTGTCCTGGCCGAGGCGCTTTGACTGCCATGAGGTCGAGTACGGGAACTGCAGGTAGTTGCACTCCTCGAACGGGATCTCGCCGTCGATGTAGAGACGTCTCGAAACATAAAGACCGGACAGCTCGGACTGCTTGAATCTGAGCGCGATCGTGTAAAGGCCGTCCTTCTCGACTTCGAAGTCGTACTTTATCCAGTGGCCGACCGTCTGCCATTTATCCGCGCCGATCGTGTTGAGCTTGATGAGGATCGGGTCCTGAGGATCGGTGATGGCCGACGTTCTGTCGTATATCGGGTATATCGTGTTGTGAGATGTCTGTGTCGTGAACTCCGCGTCGATCTTTATCGGCTCGGCGTCCGCTTCCTTATATCCGTTTGCCGAATACTCAGCCTTCACGTCGTCGTATGTAGGAAGCGGCTCGTAGGGGAAGAACGTTATGTCCTTTATCACGACAGGCTCGCGAACGCCCTCAAGAGCGATCGTGTTCTCGCCCTCTTCGAAATAGAATTCGAACGGGTCGGAGTAGTAGCCGTTGCTGTCGATAAAGGTGTATTCCTTCCACTCGGGCACCTCGACCGACTCGGGACGGATATGGTTCTCGTTGATGTCGGAGATGAAGTACGGATCGCCGTTCTCATCGGTAGCGTAATCGTTCGTCCATGTTCTCGTCATGGCAAGGTATCTCGCCTCGGCGAACGGGACCTTGTCATTTATATAGAACATACGCTCGATCGAGTTTGCCTTGTTGATCGGTGTGTAGTAGGTGATCCTGACGGCGTACATACCCGTCTCGGGAATGTTCACGTGCCATGTCACCTTGCCGACGTCGGGCATATAGAGAGAATCGCCCTCTTTGCCTTCGTAGTTGGTCTCGACCTTGACCTCCGCGTCGGTCAGCTCAGCGTCGTACTCGGACGCGTCGATCGTGACGGTCTTCGTCGCGCGCTTTACGCCCTCGTGCTTTTCCACATACTCGCTGTACGAGATAGCGTTGAGCGCGTCGCTGATCTGCTGCAGAGTCGAAGATCCAGCCCCGCTGTTTCCCCCGCCCGCGTCGGCCGCGAACACAGGCAAAACAGCCGTAAATGTGCCCGCGATCATAAGGACCGTGAGAAAGAGAGAGGTGAGCCTCAATAGCTTTGTTCTCTTCATAGAACTTCCTCCTACCGTGTTTCAATGCCGCCCCTGCCCCTGCCGCTTCAGCTCAAAAAGCGTGCGGGACGCGGGGACAGACAGAGTTTTGTTGTTTCGCCGTTTGTGCGGCGGCGGGCCGCTCGTTCCCCTCCCGGCGCCCGCGAGGGCACTGATCGAGGGTACTAAATTTTCATAAAGATATGATATCATACGCAAAAAAATCTGTCAAGTATTCATAAAAACATATGACGAAAAAATGAAAACTGTGTGACGGATTATTTTGGATATGAAGGAAGGGTGTTTTTATCGGGCGTTTTTTAGCGTTTTGCTGTCGGGCGGCGTGCGAGTAAATTATATTTACCGCAGCCGTTTTCATGCCGTACAACATAGCGTTTGCTTTTGCTGCAGGCCCACATTTTATGGCGTGTCCGCCCCTGTAAAACGCCCTTTGAGTAAATTATATTTACTCGTTTGCCGACCGTTTTTTCAGTCTTTCCGTCGGCGATTTTGAGGGAATTATTTTGCGCTTATGTGCAGCTTGCACAATTTTCGGCGCTAAATTTCTACAACTGCGCTTTTTGCACAATTTTTAATTTACTGCTCAAATCGGCGTGCTGATTTGTCCATTTTATCCTTATTTTTGCTATATTTGTTTATTTTTGTAAAATTCCGTCCGCCCCGGCGCGGCGGCGGTATAAATGTGACCGAGCCGTCATAGAGATGGTAACAAAAAGATCACCGTGAGGTAAACGTATGCAGAAAATAAAGCTCGAACGCGAAATGAAGATAACGCACGACTGCGGCGGCGAGTTCACGCTGCCGGATTACGTGCCCGCCATCGGCCGGATACTGTCAGCCGAGTGCGACCCCGCGCCGGAGGGCGTCTATCTTAAGGAATCGGACGGACACGGCGTCGAGGCGGAGCTCGGCGGGCTCGCCGTCTTCCGCATTCTGTATGTCCCCGAGGAAGGGGGCATAAACGGCGTCACGATCCCCTGCGACTACGACACGAACGTCGTCCTGGGCCCGGTCGGCGGCAGCGTTATATGCCGCGTCTCAACGGCACCGGAAAACGTCTTCTGCCGTGTGACGGCGCCGCGCAAGCTGCAGCTCCGCTGCCGCCTCGGCAGCCGCATCTCCGTACTATCCGCCTCCGACGCCGAGGGCGGAGACTCGTTCGCGGACGGAATGGAGGTCCGGCGCGGGACCGCCCCGGCGATGTCGCTCTCATACGGCGCATCTCGCGACCTGCTCTGCGCCTCCGACCTGTCGGGGCTGCCGGAGGGCGCCGTCCCCATTCTCTGCCGCGCCTCCGTCGCCATCTCCGAGTGCCGCCCGACTGCCCCCGGCGAATACAGGTGCCGCGGCGACATTCTTATAGAATGTATATATGAAAAAGAAGGCGACGCCGGAACGCTCCGCGACCGCATCGGCTTTGACGAGACAGTCACCCTCGACGGCGACGCGCCTGCCGAGGGCGCGCCCGCGCGCGCGTTCGGCACCGTGAACTCCGTCGAGCTCCACACCGACGACTCCGGCAGCCGCGCCGAGATCATCTACGAGCTCGAGGTCGAGGCCGCGCAGCCTGTTGACGCCGATGTCGTCTACGATGCGTACAGCTGCGTCTGCCCCGTCGCCGCCGAATACGACGACACCGAATATCTGTCGCCCGCCGCCTCGGCGTCCTGCAATTTCTCCGTGAACGAACGCATACCGAAGAACGTCACCGGGCGCGTCGTCTCCGTCTTCGGCCGCGCCGACATTGCCGGAGCCGCCGCCGAGCGCGGGCGCGTCCGCGTCTCGGGGGAGCTGCACGGGTGCGCGCTTTTGTGCTCCGGCGGCGAATACGACGTCGTCCCGTGGAGCGTGCCGTGGAGCTGCGAACTGCCGGGGAGCACGGACGCCGCAGACGGCGACCTCGCCGTCTGGGGCGGAGCCTCCGTTTCGGCACTGTCTGCCCGCGCGGACGGGGAGCTCGCCATCGATGCGGAGGTGACCGTCTCGGTCACGGCGGCAAAACAGTGCAGCGAGCACGTTCTGACCTCCGTAAAACCGGCGGGCGAGCCATTCCCCGCGCGCGGCGGCTTTACCGTCTACTACCCGACAAAGGACGAGTGCGTCTGGGATATCGCAAAGCGCTTCCACGTCCCGACGTCCGCCGTCACCGCGGACGGCAATATCCGCGCAGACGGTACGCCCGCCGACGTTGTGGTCATTTGACTGTCTTCCATATACATTATAAAGAGCAGGGGGAAGGAACTTTCGGGAAAGTTCCTTCCCCCTGCACCCTCATCTTCAAAGCTTTTTATGGCTTTGAAGGGCAATATGCCTTAATTTACAGCATCGCGGCGCCGATGGCGCCCGCACCGCCGCCGAGCTCGGCACAGCAGATGCGCGTATAGCGCTCCGGCGGCTGGCGCTTGTTGTACATCTCCGCGTACACGCGCTCGCGCAGGGGCGCGAGCAGACGCTCACCCTCGTTGCAGACGCCGCCGCCTATCGCGAGCACCTCCGGCTGGAAGACGTTTATGTAATTCGTTAATGCGCACGAAAGATACGCGATGTAGCTGTCGATGACCTCCTTCGCTGCCCGGTCCCCGGCGTCCGCGGCGCGGAACGCTGTCCGTGCCGACACCCTTCCCTCCGCCGCCGCGAACTCCGGCATGGCGGTCTTCTCACCGCTCGCCTCGCATTCCGCGATCTTTGCCTTTGTCATTCGCTCGAGCGCCTTTGCGGAGCAGTAGCGCTCGGCGCAGCCGCGCCGCCCGCACCCGCACGCCTCGCCGCCGAACACAATGACGGTGTGCCCGAACTCGCCGCCCGCGCGGTTTTTCCCGGTCAGTATCTTTCCGTCGCTTATGTAGCCGCCGCCGATCCCGGTCCCGATCGTTATCATCAGAAAATCGCGCGTTCCGACGCCCGCGCCCGCGCGGTACTCGCCGAGCGCCGCCGCGTCCGCGTCGTTCGCGGTCTTTATGCGCGATACGTCGACGCCCACGGCCTCCGACAGCATCTGCGCGACGTTCGTTTCGAGCAGCGGCAGATTCGCCGAATATTCGACGATGCCGCGCTCCCCGTCAACGGTGCCGGGGCACGCGACGCCGAGCGTCCCGATATCTTCGGCGTCCGCCCCCGCCTCTTTTAAAAGCGAGCGCACCGCCGCCGCGAGCGAACCGATGACGGCCGCCTCCGAACGCGTGTCCGTCTTTTCCTTATATTTATAAAGCACCTCGCCCGCCTCGGAGATGATGCCCGCGGCCGTATTCGTCCCCCCGAGGTCGATCCCGAGCTTAAACATCGGACGACTCCCCGAGCGCGGACGGCAGGTGCTCAAGCCCCCATACCTGCATCTCGTTCAGTATCGGGAGTAACGACAGACCCGTTTCGGTCAGGGAATATTCGACCCTGACCGGCATCTCCGCGTACTGTCGACGCAGGACGAGCCCGTCCCCCTCAAGCTCGCGCAGCGAGTTGGCGAGCATCGTGTTCGTTATGAACGGGACCCGGCGCTTGAGCTCGTTATATCTCGTAGACTCCGAGCCGGACAGCGCGCAGAGTATCGGTATCTTCCATTTCCCGCCGATCACGTCGAGCACCGCCGTCAGCGGGCAGGGTGACAGCTCCGAGCAGGAGCACGCGTTCTTCGCGCACGCCTCGCACGACACGCAGTCTCCGGCGCACGGAGCTGCGTTTTCTTCTTTCAGCGTTGTTTTTTCAGTCATAAAAATAATACCTTATCACAAAAAACTGCGTACTTGATATTTTTTTCTTACGTGGTACAATAATGATACCACAGAAAACTGTAATATTCAACCGTGTTTTTGAGAAATAATTATCTTACGGAAAGACGGAAATAAACGGAGGGTATCTTGGAAGAGGTCACAAAGGAAAGATTCGTATACGCGGACAACGCGGCGACAACGCCCGTTGCGCCCGAGGTCGCGCAGGCGATGGCGCCGTATTTCACCACGGTATGGGGCAACCCGTCGAGCATGTATTCAAAGGGGCGCGAGGCGCGCAAGGCGCTCGATTCCGCGCGCGAGCGCGCGTCAAAGGTCCTCGGCTGCGCGCCGAACGAGCTCTACTTCACATCGGGCGGCACCGAGGCAGACAACTGGGCGCTGAAGGGCGGCGCGCGCTTTATGCGCGCGAAGCACGGCAGGGCGCACGTCATCACCTCGACGATAGAACACCCGGCGGTCCTGCGCTCCTGTGAGGCGCTCGAGCGCGAGGGGTTCCGCGTCAGCCGCGTGAACGTCTGCAAAAACGGCATTCTCGACATGGACGAGCTGCGCCGCACGCTCGACGGGGATACGGCGATAGTCGCCGTCATGTACGCAAACAACGAGATCGGCACGATACAGCCGATAGAGGAGATATCAAAGCTCGCTCACGAGGCGGGCGCGCTGATGTTTACGGACGTCGTGCAGGCGGTAGGGTCGATCCCCGTCGACGTCAAGGCGCTCGGCGTCGACATGCTCTCGCTTTCCGGCCACAAGCTCGGCGCCCCGAAGGGCATCGGCGCGCTCTATATGCGCCGCGGGCTCAAGATAGATAAATATATAGACGGCGGCGGTCAGGAGCGCGGAATGCGTTCCGGCACCGAAAATCTCCCCTATATCGCGGGCCTTGCCACGGCACTCGAGCTCGCCGCCTCCCGCATGGACGACATGGAGCGCATACGCGGTATGCGCGACAGGCTCGCCGACTATATCCTCAAAAACATTCCGCACACGATATATAACGGCGACCCGAGCCGCCGCCTGCCGGGCAACCTCAACATCAGCTTTGAGTACATCGAGGGCGAGAGCCTGCTTTTGCTCCTCGATATGGCGGGCATCTGCATCTCGACGGGCT
>CANROT010000020.1 GCA_947632285.1 uncultured Clostridia bacterium | reverse complement strand
CCCTCGCCCGGGACTACACGCTTTCGGGCGCGCCGTTTTCGACCGTCAACGAGTGGTACACGTGGCAGTATGCGCAGTTAGACACAGATGTCCCGCTCGCCTCCGAGTTTTCGGTCGCCTCGCCGGACGGGCGCGGCAACATCGTCCGCGACGCCGGGCGCGCGCGCTGCACGCTCGACCGGGAGCGCTTTACGTTTGACGGGGAGCTCTTCGGGCAGCCGCTCAGCTTTGAGGTTCCGGCGTCCGACATTCCTGCCGTCCCGATAACGGTCGCAAAGCGCTTTGACATATATCACGACAAAACGCTCCTTCAGCTCACCCCTCTCCCGGACCCGCGCGTCACCGTCCGCTGGGCAATATACTTCGACCGCCTGACAGACGAGCGCATCGGAACGCGGGGAAAATGAGCCCACGCACCGGCACGAAAAATAAAAAAGGGGAGGAAAGCCGCTCCGCACAGAGCTTTCCTCCCCGATTTTTTGAATTTTTCAGTTTCCCCCGAAGATATCTTCGAGCTCCGGGTCGCCGCGCAGAAAGCTATATCGCCCGTCCGATCTTATCTCGTCGCGCCAGTATTCTGCCTCGGAGTCCGTATGCGCGCCTATCTCGCAGGTCGCCGCCGAGACGTACGCGCCCGTATACCGCCTCTCCCCCGGGGCTTCCGCGTCATACGCCTCGGCGTGGCGGAGCGCCGCCCTGATGTGCGCCTTCGTCCGCGCACCGTCTCCGAGCGAGGCGCACGCCTCCGCCGCCTGCATATGCGCGTATGCGAGGTCCTGATGGTGGTCAAGGCAGTTCCCGTCGGAGAGCACCGTCTCCCACAGCCGTATCGCCGCCTCGCACGCAGACGCCCTGTCTTCGGCGCCGTCATATTCGTCGTCGAGTATGTTGATGGCGGCGAGGTCTATGTACGCGAGCGTGTTTTTGTGCTTCTGTTCCCTGCCTAAATGCCTGTTTTCTTCCGTGAAATACGCGCCCTCGAGCAGCTCTTCGCGGCACGCGAACAGCGTCCCCGCCATGTTCGCGTATCTGACCGCCTCTGCCTCGTCCGCGCACGGATATCATTCCCGACCGTATGTATATGTCAAAAGCTGTATCGCGCCGGCGCGTATGTCGTTGTCGGTGCAGTCCTCGAGTATGCGCTCGCATATGTCGATCACGCGGCGCGCGCTTTCGGCGGCGCCGTCGGTCGGCGCGGACGTATACGGCAGCGACCGCCACAGCGCGTGCGCAAGGCTGTGAAGGCAGCGAAAGCTGCCCGGATATTTCGCCGCCGCCTCCTCCCACAGCGCGAGGTCGAGCTCGAGTTTTCCCTCGGCGACAAGGCGCTCGCTTTCGGCGATATATGCCTCCGTCTCCGCCGCCTCATTCGCCGCGTCCCGGTCAAACAGCTCGTCCGTCGTGATGCCGAAAAAATTCGCTATCGGCACGATCAGCGAGATGTCCGGCATGGCGTTGTTGTTTTCCCATTTCGATATAGACTGCGGCGATATCCGCAGATACGATGCCAGCTTTTCCTGCGTCATGCCGTGCGCCTGCCGCAGCTTTTTTATTTTTTCACCGATAGTCAACGGCAATACCTCCGCAAGAAATATATGGATAGTTATATTATACAGCGTCCCGCCGCCGAAAGCAATAACCGATTTGCAGGGTGCGATTATATCGGCGGTTGAATTTTTCGCGTAGGGCGAGAAATAATGGGGGTGTTGAAAAAATTTATTTTGCGTTCCGCTCTCAGGGCTCCCGTGCCGTTTTTACAAGGGGTTCGAAGGTTTTTTCCGCGCTCCACTCTTGGGGCTTACGTGTCGCTTCTCCAAGGAGTTCGAAGGATTTTTCGCGCTGCGCGCGAAAAATGGGAGGCAGCATATTGTTTCTTACAGATTTGATTCTTTTATCGGCTGCCTCCGAGGATCGAATGAGCTATCCTCAGACGGAACAGGGCGCCCGGTGGGCGCCCTGTTCCGTCTGGGATAGCAGGATTCGAACCTGCAATGAAAGAGTCAAAGTCTTTTGTGTTGCCATTACACCATATCCCATCGACAGGGAATATTCTATCACAAACGGCGGTCCGTGTCAAGCGTAATGCGCGGCAGGCTCCAACGAAAATGCGCGGCAAGAAGACGTATCGCAACGACCGCTGCCATCGCGGTAAATGTCGATATCGCCGTCCCGACGCCGAACCGCGTGCCTATATAATATATGACGCTCCCGGCAATTGACGCGAGCGCGTATATGTGCTTTCTGAACACATACGGGGTCGCGTCCGTCATGATGTCGCGCAAAATGCCGCCTCCGACGCCGGTCAGCATGCCGATGCACACGGACAGCACCGCGTTTTCGCCGTACGCCGCGAGCCCGACGGCGTCGAATATGCTGTTCACCGCCTCGATATGATCTCTCACCGTGTGATACGTTTTCCTCTTGCAGTACGCGATAACAAAGACGATCATCGAGGTGAGCGCCGCCGCGCCGAGCACATACAGGTTGAGAAATATAGCCGGAGGCGTCTGCCCGATGAGGACGTCGCGCAAAATTCCTCCGCCCGTCGCCGTGATGCACCCTATGAACAAAACGCCGAACGCGTCAAGACCGCGGTCGATGGCGGTCAGCGCGCCCGAAACCGAAAACGCCACCGTCCCGACAAGCTCCGTTATTATCAATACGATTTCAGTGACCGACATAAAACGCCCCCGATTTTGTGACACATATATATTCTAATCAAATGCCGCCGAATGTCAATATGTTAATTATTTTTCTCGCTTCTATCCGGGCTTGATTTTTTGTACGGATATTATTATAATATTCCCGGTATCACAATTTTCTCCCTGAAGGGGCATATTTTTATGTTCAAGGTAAAAGTCCCGGCGACGAGCGCAAATATGGGCCCGTGCTTTGACAGCGCCGGAATGGCGCTGTCGCTGTACAACGAGATAACCGTCCTCACCGACAGCGAATGCAGCACAGACGCGCCGTTTCTCATTCAAAGCGAGAGCGGGATCGACCCCCGCATCGAGGCGGAGCAGCCAATCCCCTGCGACGAAACGAATCTCGTCTACACGACGATAAAATGGTTTTCCTCACGCGTCGGCAAAGCGCTGCCCCGGTTTGAGCTCCGCCAGCGCGACCGAATCCCGCTCGCCCGCGGGCTCGGCAGCAGCGCCGCCTGCATTACGGCGGCCCTTCTGATCGCGGACCGCCTCTGCGGAACGGATATCCCGCGCGGCGATCTGCTCGACATGGCCGTCAGGCTCGAGGGTCACCCCGACAACGTGGCGCCCGCGTTCCTCGGCGAAATGGTCGTCGGCGCGCTCGACGGCAGGCGGTTTGAATATATAAAGGTACCGCTGCCGGAAGAGCTTGAATTCATCGTCCTCATTCCGGATTTTCCGCTGCTGACGGAGGAGGCGCGCCGCGTCCTGCCCGCGTCATACAGCCGCGAACAGGCCGTTTTCAATACGTCGCGCTCGGCGCTGCTCATCGGCGCGCTGCTCACAAAAAGGTTTGACGTCCTCTCCGTCGCAATGCACGACAGGCTCCATCAGCCTTACCGTGGCCGCCTCGTCCACGGCATGGACGGCATCATAGACGCGGCGGAAAACGCCGGCGCTTACGGCGGCTTTCTCAGCGGCGCGGGCCCATCGATAATGGTCGTCGCCCCGCGCGGAAAAAACGTCGCCTCGGAGCTCGAACTCTACTGCCGCTCGCTCGGCACATATTGGTACGTCTCCCCCGTCGCCCCCGACCGCCACGGCGCTGTTATAGAGGAAGAATAAAGGGGATTTCGCTGAAGAAGGGATTTGAGGCGCCTTTTCCCGACGGGAAAAGGCGCGAGAGCCTCCGTTGTCAGTTTTTCCGCATCGTCTCTTTCGTCCCGTGAGGCTCTAACGGTTTCATTCACACTCTTCCGCAGAAAAAGACAGGCACCGCTTTGCGGTGCCTGTCTTTTTCTGCGGAAGAAGGATTTGAACCCTCACAAACAGAGTCAGAGTCTGTCGTGCTGCCATTACACAATTCCGCAATATTCTCTTGACGCGTCTGTTATTATATCACGGTGTATCTCCGTTTGTCAATACGTTTTTGCAAAAAATCTTCGCTTTTCGCGCGAATCATGCACATAAAAATTTTTGCGCCCCCTCTTGACAAATATTTTCTCGTGTGATATCATTGTGATATCATAAAAATAGCAAGGGCCAAAGACATGGAATTTATACTTGAACTGCTGCTCGACATTTTCTTTGAAGGGACGGAGGAAATCGCGAAAAGCCGGACCGCACCGATACCGCTGCGCGTCGCCGCAGTCGCCGTTTTTTCGGCAGTCTCCCTTGCATTCATCGGACTCATCGTCTTTTTAACGTTCCTGCTCGCGGCGGCAGGGCAGTACGTGTTCGCGGTCATCACCGGTGTGATCGGCGCAGTCTTTGCCTTCTCCGCCGTCAAAAAAATCGTCACATTCATTCGTTCACGCGCCTGAAAGGAGTTTTTATGGAGCTTGAATTCAAGGATATCAAAAAGAGCTTTGGCGAAAAGCTCGTGCTCGACGGGGTGTCGTTTTCCGCCGCGAGCGGGCGCGCCTTCGGCCTGCTCGGCAGAAACGGAGCCGGCAAAACGACCTCGATCAGAATACTCATGAACGTCTTCCCCGCGGACGGCGGCATGATCCTCCTCGACGGAAAGCAGATCGACTACAAGTCGGTAAGCTTCGGCTATCTTCCCGAGGAGCGCGGGCTCTATCCGAAAAAGAAAATTTCGGATCAGCTCGTATACTTCGCGCAGCTCCACGGGGTGAGCCGTGCGGACGCCGTCCGCACCGTCGACTACTGGCTCGGCAGGCTCGGAATGACGGAATACAAAACGAAGCGCCTCGAAACGCTCTCAAAGGGCAACCAGCAAAAGATCCAGCTCATAACTGCGCTCGCTCACGATCCCGACATCGTTATTCTTGACGAGCCGTTTTCCGGGCTCGACCCGGTCAACGCGCGCCTCTTGAAGGACGTCGTCAAAGAGGTCATAGAGCGCGGGAAGCTCGTGCTGTTTTCGAGCCATCAGATGAACTATATCGAGGAATTCTGCGATTCTATCGCGATACTCCACGGCGGGCGCGTCGTTCTGACGGGCGAGCTGCGCGAGATCAAGCGCTCGTACCCGCGCAACCGCCTGACGGTCCGCTCGCGTGACGGTGAGCGCATACGCGCCGACCTTTTGCGGGGTGGCGACATCGCGGTCGATATCGACGAGAGCGGCGCGCTCACCGTCACGCTCCCTTCACCCGAGATGAAGGGCAGCGTTATGGCGCGCCTGACGGAAACATACGACATCGACGGGATATCCGTCACCGAGCCGTCGCTCGGCGACATCTTCGTCGAATACGCATCATGACACGGAAAGGAAGGCAAAAGGCAAATTTATGAAACGCTTCCGCACTATACTCGGATTTGAGCTCCGGGGATATTTTACGAACAAGGTCTTCATCGGCGTGACGGTCGCGCTCGCCGTCATCATCGCCGCCGTGCTGTTCTTCCCGCGCATCGCCGGTTTTGTCACCGACCTTTTCGGCTCCGGGGACGAGGTGCCGGACGACGGTACGATCGACCCGGAAGAGCTGCCCGTGATGCTGGTCTCGGCGCCCGACGAAATAAAGGACGCATTCCTCGGCGCGTTTTCGTCCGCGTTCGCGGGATATAACGTCAAGCCCGCAGACGGCGACGCGGAAAAGATCGAATCGGCCATCTCGGACGGGATTGCCGAGTGCGCATTCGTGCTCGCCTCACCGACGAGCTTCACATACTATTCCGCCACGGAACCGCTCTTTGACGACAACCCGTACATGGCGGAGGAGCTTATGCGCTCGCTCTATATCACGGGCACGATGGTCGGCGCAGGTATCTCCCCGGAGGACGCCGCACAGGCGCTTTCGGTCCCGATAGAGCAAAACACGGTGACGGTCGGCGCGTCCGGCGGGGACTATTTCTCCAACCTGATCTACACATACGTCATGATCTACGCGCTCTACATCGTCATACTCCTGTACGGTCAGATGGTCGCCTCCTCCGTCGCGACAGAGAAGAGTTCGCGCGCGATGGAGCTCCTCGTCACGAGCGCGGACCCCGTCTCAATGATGTTCGGAAAGGTGTTCGCCGCGTGCATCGCGGGGCTGTCGCAGCTCGCCGCCGTCTTCGGCACGGCGCTCGTCTGCTTTGCGATAAACAAAGATCAGTGGGGCGACAATATGATCGTTCACTCGATCTTCGATATGCCGCTCTCGCTTTTGCTCTATATGCTGCTCTTCTTCCTGCTCGGCTTCCTCGTCTTCGCGTTCATGTTCGGCGCGGTAGGCTCCACGGTCTCAAAGATCGAGGAGCTGAACACCGTCTCAACACCCGTCGTGCTGCTGTTCGTCGCGGGGCTGATCGTCGTCGTTATCGCCATGTCGACCGGGGATATAAACTCGCCGCTGATACGCGTCTGCTCGTTTATCCCGTTCACCTCGCCGATGGCGATGTTCACAAGGATAGCGATGAGCACGGTCCCGTCGTGGGAGATAGCCGTCTCGGTCGCGATCCTTGCCGTCTCCGTCTTCGTCATCGGATATATCTCCGCAAAGATATACCGCATGGGCGTGCTTTTGTACGGCAACCCGCCGAAGCCCTCGGCGATCATCAAGGCGCTCCGAAATCAGTAAAACAAAAGAGGCGCGGGGAAAAATTTCTCCGCGCCTCAATTTTTTCGTTATCCCCTCGGGATAAATCCCGAGAGCGCTCCGGCGACCGCGTTTATCGGCATCGACTGGATATATACCGAGCCGGGCCCGGTCAGGACCGTGTTGAAGAAGCCCTCTCCGCCGAGCAGCTTGTTCTTAAGCCCCGCGACAGACTGGATATCCATCGACACCGTCGCCGTCATCGCGGCGAGATATCCCGTGTCGACTATGAGCTGCTCGCCCGGGCCGAGGTCGTACCTCTTGCAGAACCCGTCCACCTCGATGAACGCCGTCCCCATGCCGGACAGCCTCTGCATTATGAAGCCCTCGCCGCCGAAAAAGCCCGCGCCGAGGCGCTTCTGAAAGTGTACCGAAAGCTCAACGCCCGCCTCGGAGGCCAGGAAAGCCGATTTCTGCGCGATTATCTCGCTGCCGGGCGCGATGTTGAACGCCATTATCGCGCCGGGAAAGCTCGACGCGAACGCGATCATTCCGCTCCCGCCGACGGCGGTATACCTGTTCTGGAAGATCGTCTCTCCGGAGAACATGCGCCCCATCGCTTTGCCGAAGCCGCCCGCCGACGTCTCCATTCGCATATTCGGCGACATCCAGCTCATGGAGCCCTTTTCCGTGATGAGCGTCTCGTTCATATCGGGATAGCAGATCACGACCGGAAGCGGCTCGCCCAAAATTTCGTATCTCATAGTGCAACACTCCTTATATGTAGTTGTTTTACAGAACTATAATATCACAAAAAATCGCCGCTTGCAATAGTTTCGGCGCAAAATCGTCGCGCGGGGCAGCATTTTCGTGATGCTGTCCCGCACGCTTTTCTTTTTACTTCGCCGCGTCCGACACCGTGACCGAGACGGCGTTTTTCGCGATGCCGATGTCCTCGTCCGCGAGCGCTCCCGGTATCTTCAAGAGCAGATCGAAGCGCAGCGGCCAGTAGTCGTCGCGCCCGCACCAAACGCGCAGCTCAAAATCATACGCGCCCGCCGAGTAGCCGACGATCCTTGCCGCCGGTGCCTCGCGGTCCGTGACTCGCCCGTCCTCGCGCGCCACCTTTAAGAGCGCCGCCTGGACGCGCTCTATGTCCGCCTCAGCCGGGACGCTGACCGCAATGTCGAGACGGCGGTCGTCCTCCGCCGAGACGTTCGTTATCGTTTCGTTCGAAACCGTGCTGTTCGGCACGACGATGCGCCTGTTGTCCGGCGTCAGGAGCGTCGTGTAGAAGACGCTCACCTTCGTGACCGTCCCCTCGACGCCGCTTGTGACGATATAGTCGCCGACGTCGAACGGGCGGAAAATGAGGATCATCACGCCGCCCGCAAAGTTCGAGAGCCCGCCCTGAAGCGCGAGGCCGATCGCGAGCCCGGCGGAGCCGAGCAGCGCGACGATCGACGTCATCGGCACGCCGAGCACGGACACTATCGTCAGAACGAGCACGAGGTCCGCCGTGACATTTATGCAGCTCGAGATGAACCCGACCGCGGACTCGTGCATTGTCTTCGCCGCGCGCGACCGCTCGAACATTCGCTTGACGAGCTTGATGAGCTGCCGCCCGACAACGTAGATGATAACGGCAAAGACGAGCCGCCCGACGATCGACACCGCCGTCTCGGACACGCCCGTGAGGAGCTCCTTTAAGATCTCCATAAAATCCATACCATACCTCCGAATTTTTAAAAAATCAAAGCGGGGGAAAGCGTCGATGTACGGCGCCCTCCCCACGTTTTACGCTTTTATTCGCTCTCGCCCCTGATCACGTTCCGGCGGATCTTTCCGGATATCGTCTTCGGGAGGCTGTCGACAAATTCCACGATGCGGGGGTACTTGTAGGGCGCCGTGTGCTCCTTCACGTAGTTCTGGATCTCGCGCTTCATCTCCTCGGTGCCGACCGTGCCGCGCGTCAGAACGACGGACGCCTTGACGACGTTGCCGCGTATCTCGTCCTTAGCCGCCGTGACGGCGACCTCGAGCACATACGGGAGCTCCATTATGACGGACTCGATCTCGAACGGCCCTATGCGGTAGCCGGACGACTTGATGACGTCGTCGACTCTGCCGACATAGTAGTAGTAGCCGTCCTCGTCGCGCCATGCGGTGTCACCGGTGTGGTACATGCCGTCATGCCACGCCTCGCGCGTGAGCTGTTCGTTGCGGTAATACTCCTTGAAGAGCCCCATCGGCACGCCCTTGTCCGTGCGTATCACGATCTCGCCCGTTTCTCCGAGCGGGACGGGGTTGCCGTCCGGGTCGACGATGTCCATGTCGTACTGCGGGTTCGGGCGACCCATCGAGCCGAGTTTTATCTTCGAGCCGACGAGGTTGCATATCGCGAGCGTCGTCTCCGTCTGGCCGAAGCCCTCCATCAGCGAGATGCCCGTCGCTTCGAGGAACTTGTTGTAGACCTCGGGGTTCAGCGCCTCGCCCGCCGTCGTCGCGTATTGCAGCGACGACAGATCGTACTTCGAGAGCTCCTCGCGGATCATGAAGCGGTACATCGTCGGCGGTGCGCAGAACGTGGTTATCTTGTATTTTTCGATAACGGACAGAATGTCGTCCGCATGGAAGCGGTCGAAGTCGTAGACGAAGACCGCGGTTTCGGAGAGCCACTGGCCGTACAGCTTGCCCCATACCGCCTTGCCCCAGCCCGTATCGGAGATCGTGAAGTGGATACCGTTCGGGTCGACGTTGTGCCAGTATCTCGCGGTCATATAGTGGCCGAGCGCGTATGTGTACGCGTGCGCCGCGATCTTCGGGTACCCCGTCGTGCCGGACGTGAAATACATTATCATCGTGTCGTTTCCGGCAGGCGTTTCCGCCGTGCGCGGGAACTCGCCGGAGTATTTGCCGGACGCGAGCGCCGCGTCAAGGTCGAGCCAGCCCTCCGGCGTCGGGACGTTTCCGCCCGCCGCGATGCGCAGCGTCAGCGTCGGGGACTCGGGGACGGCCTCGTCGATGTGGCCGGTCACCCCGTCAAGCCGTGTCGCGATGACGGCGGATATTCCCGCCGCGTTGAAGCGGTAGACGTAATCCTTTTTGAGGAGCTGCGTCGTCGCCGGAATGACGATCGCGCCTATCTTATGCAGCGCCAGTATCGTCACCCAGAACTGGTAGTGCCGGCGCAGGACGAGCATCACGCGGTCCCCCTTCTTCACTCCGAGTGAAACGAGGTAATTCGCCGCCATGTTCGCGTCCCTGTCGACGTCCGCGAACGTGTAGCGGTGCTCGTTCTTGTCCGCGTCAAGGTGGATAAGGGCGAGCTTGTCGGGCTTTTCCTTCGCGAGCCTTTCGACCGTGTCGTAAGCGAAGTTGTATCTTTCGGTGTTCTTGAATTCGATATGTACGGGCGTGCCGTTTTCGTCGCACTCGACGGTGACGAATTCGTCCGCGACGGACGGGCGGCTCTCGCGCTTCTGCGTCCTCGGGGTGATCGTTATGCTCGCGTTCTCGTCGTATTCATATGCGAGCCCCTTCGCGTTCATCACTATCGCAACGAACTCGCAGTCCCCGCCGACGGCGATCATTCCGTGCGGCATCGCGCTGTCGTAGTATATTGTATCGCCCTCGGAAACGTATTCGATATGGTCGCCGATCTGTACCTTGAGCTGACCCTTTATAATGTAGTCGAGCTCCTGCCCCTCGTGCGTCGAGAGATGTATCGGCGCTTTCTGCTCCGCCTCCGAATACCTCGCCGTGACGTAGAACGGCTCGGCGATCTTGTTTTTGAAGAGCGGAGCCAAGTTGTTGTACGAGAATCCGCGCCTGCGGACTATCGGCAGCCCGCCGCCTTTCTTTGTGATCGAATATTCGGACAGCTTGGGGCTCGAGCCCTTCAGAATATCCGTAACGTCGACGCCGAAGAGCTGCGCGCACTTATATATGAACGTAAAGGAGTAGTCGAGCTCCCCGCGCTCATAGGCGCGGTACTGTTCAACGGTCGTATCCGTCGCCGCCGCCGCGCGCTCTTCCGATATGTCAAGTATTTCGCGCAAGTCGCGAATTCGAAGTGCGACCTCCCTGATTGCATTTGAACTTTCCATTTTCTCCACTACCTCCTTTTTTACTTTTTTTATACAGTGAAAATGTATTACGCATATTCTATCACTAAAATCGCGCTCCCGTCAACCGAATATGCGACACAAACGTTTTTTTGTCCGATTTATACAAATAAGTGTTGCAATCACGCGCGCGGCGTTGTAAAATTTAATGGAAGATGACAGAAGTTTTTCGCGAAAGGGACCTACAGAAAATATGGAAGACAACAAAAAAAGCTCCGTTATATATCCGTCGGAGCCTCCGGCGCAGCCGCCGATGCCCGAATTCCGCAGGCGCACCCCGCCGCCCCCGCCGCAGAACGGCGAAAGCACGCCGCCCCCGCCACCTCCGAAGCCTGATTTTTCAAAGCTCGGGCTCTGGGGCGCGCACGATCCCGCCGTCTACCGCGACCCGGCTTCCGGCGACTATTTCGCGTACTGCACACATCAGAACGTCTACCGCTCCCCCGACCTCATAAGCTGGACTCACATCGGGCGCATCATCGAGGAAACTCCGGAGGAGGCGTTTGCATGGACGAACAGCCGCGGGCTTTGGGCGCCCGACATCATCAAGGTCGGCGGCGAGTACCGCATATACTGCTCGAACTCCTCGTTCGGCGTCCGGCTCTCCTGCATTTATCTCGCTGTCTCCGACAGGCCGGAGGGGCCTTATAAATACCGCGGCATCGTGGTAAAGACGAACTCGCACTCCCCCGTCAACGCGATAGACGCAAACCTCGTCGAGGACGTTCGGACCGGGGAGCAGTACATGGTGTTCGGCTCATTTTGGGGCGGCATCAGAATGCTGCGCCTTGATCCGGAAACTGGCCTCGCCGCCGACAGGACGGAGGCGGAGGACGGCAGAACGGCGGACTCGGCGCTCGGCATCAGCCTCGCGTGCCGCCCGAAGTGGTGTGACGGCGGCGTCGAGGGCGCATACGTGAGGTATAACCCGGAGACGGACTATTACTATCTCTTTGTCTCATACGGCTCGCTTTCAAATGATTACAACATTCGCGTCGGCAGGAGCCGCGACATAAAGGGACCGTATCTCGACTGCAACGGCCGCCCGATGACGAACGGCGAGGACTACGAGTGCAGAACGGGCACGATGATAATGTGCGGCTACAGGTTCGAGAACTCGCGCGGCTGGATGGCGCCGGGGCACAATTCGGTCATAAACGACGGCGGGGACTGGTTCCTCGTCTGCCACATACGCCCATACGCCGTGTACGGGTTCGTGTCCTCAACGATGCACGTCCGCCGGATCGCGTGGGTGGACGGCTGGCCCGTCGTTTCGCCGGAAAATTACGCCGGCGAGCGTCCGCAGCCGATCCCGCACGACGAGGTCGCGGGAAGGTACGAGTGGATAACGCTTTCGCCGACCGTGCCGCAGTCCGTAATAGGTTCGGCGCCCGCAACGCTGACGGCCTCCGGTGCGATGCACATCTCGAGCTACACGCGGTGCAGATGGCACATGACGGGAGATGACGAAATTTATATCGACATGACGGGCGGACATTCGATCCGCGCCCGCGTCCTGCCCGCGTGGGATCACGAAAACGCGCGCCCGACGCTCGTTCTGACCGGGCTCACGAATGACGGCGTCGCCGTCTGGGCAAAGCGCGTCGGCGACATTCCCGCCCGCCGCCTCCCGCCCGGCGGCGGAGGGCCGACGGTTTAAGACCGTCACGCCTGTCTCTGTGATCGAGGCGGCGGACTTTCGCGCCAAAGCCGCATCGCATACCGAGCTGACAAAATCAAGGACCGCAGGCATTTGCCGGCGGTCCTTTTTTCAGCGGCGCTTCACTGTGGCCTGTGATATTCGGGTCACTTCTCTTTGATAACGTCTATTACGACATTGTCGATGTATACGCTTGCTCCCGAAAACGCGTAGAATTCGATGCCGAGAGTGCAATCATTGTTCACGTCGTCGTTCATGTCTCTCATAACGTCCCAGTCCTCGGGCTCTGCCGCGCCGCGCTCCCATACCTTCATAAACATCGTCCTGCCGTTTACCATCGTCTTGCAGGTGTACCACGTCTCCGACTTGATCTCCTTAAAGATCCCCGTCTCATTGTCGCCCTTTGTCTCAAGGCGAACGCTCGTATAATACGCGGGCGTGATGTTCGATGTATAGGTGATCGACGATTTGCGTATCACGTTATATATTCCCTCGTAGCTTGTCAGGCTCTTGGGAAGCATAAAGTCGAAGGTCGTAACGTTCGCTCCGAACGAGGACGTCGAATAAAGTGTGGTATTCGACCCGTAGCTGACGAGCTTCACATATTTATTTCCGTCAGCGCCTTCAACGATCTCGACGAGGGACTCCTGCCCGTCGCCGACCGTCCACTTATCGGAAGCAAAGGCTCCGGCACCGTATCCGTCGAAATTATCCTCAGTCAGGCGTTCCGTCTCGTGCTCCTGCTGTTCGGAGGTCTCCGTCATCGCGAGAAGCTCCTCGATATCGATCTTTTCCTGCACTCCCGCGAGCTTCTTTATTTCGTCCGCCCTGCTCGATACTACTGTCCCATCGGGATCCAGATAGTTCCCGTAAACAAGGTTCTCTCCGGTCGCATGCTGATTGATGGTATACGCGTTCTCCACGATGTTCTCGTTTACCGCATACCCGCCGGTCCCCTCGTCGAGATATATGCCATACGTTTCATAATCCGCCCACTTCGGCAGAACTATGTCATGGATATAGTTTCCGAGCATCTTTGACCCGGGCTGCTCGGAGAGCGTATATATGCCTCCCGCGTCGCAGAGCGTCGTGGTAACATGGTGGATCTCGTTTCTTATTATGCGGTTCCCGCTCATCGCGTTTGCCGATTTTGTCCAGCCGAAGCCGACGGTTATCCCCGTGTAGGGCGCATACGATATGGTGTTGTTCGCTATAAGAATGTTTTTGGGATACCCGGCGGCGACCGCCACGGCACTTTCGTAGTCCGTGCCGACGTTTGTGATTTTGTTATTCACTACAATGTCGCCGGTGCAGATCTCCCGTTTGTCCGCGGGGTTATAGGGAACATGGTAATCGACCTCGCTGTTTTCCGCGAATTTGCCGACGGAAACGCCGTTGCCGGATATGTTTTCTATTTCGTTATTTGATATTACACAGTGGTCTGTCCCCCAGAAAAAGTCTATGCCCGTGGCGCCCATGTTGGCGATCCTATTATTGTCAAACTCGACGTTTTTGGCTCCGGTCACAAGGATCCCCGCAGACGGCCTGCCGACTCCCGCATCGTTCTTGGCAAACACCGTCCTTGTGATATACTGCATCGACTGTCCGTCTACAAAGCCTTCCTCGGACGGCTTCAGCCAGTTCGAATACTGAACGGACAGATTGCGGAAGGTAACGTTCTCGACGGGCTTGTCGAGCGTACCGTTGACGTTTATGACCGTCTCCAGCTTCGGTGCCGTGATCTGCTTTTTATTCGGGTCAACGCCGCCCGGCGCCTTCAGGTAGACCGTATTCGTCTCCCTGTCAAGATACCACTCGTTGTCTTCGTCGATAAGCTCATACGCGTTCTCGACATAGTAGACAAAGTTTCTTGTGCTCATGTGGCTGTACCCGTCGATATTCGGGTGCTGACGGTTGAATATGAGCTCCGCCTCTTCGTCGGCGACCTTTATACTGTACCTGCCGCCGTCGAGCTTTGCGGATTTTACCCGCAGAATGTTGACTGTCCACGCGCTGAAGATATGAAGCTCAACATCGTTGAGATTATTCCATTCGCTGCTGAACGTTCCGTCTTTTTCGGCGATGAATATCGTGCCGTCGTCCGCCTGGGCCTTTGCCTCCGCGCTGTCGCCGAGAAGAAGCTCGGGAAGCACCTTTCCGTCTTTTATTCTTTCGGCGTCGAGGATCCGCTTGTCGTATTCACCTGCCCGACCGCTCCTCGCGCGCACCGCCTTCACGCCGTCAATATATAGCTGGCGGAAATTCGATCCGTCCTCCACGTCGGCGCAATATATATTTTTATCCGCATCGTAAAGAGTCCAACCCGTGACCTCAGTGCCGCCGCTTATTACGGTTTCGTCTTTACCCTGTCCCTCGTATATGATACGGCAGCCGTTTGAACCCGAATCCTTGTCCGTGAGCTCGAAGGTCTCTTCAAGCTCGAACACGCCCTTGCCTATATGTATCACAATATCTCCGGACATATCGCCGTTGAATTTGCGCACCGTATTCCTTGCTTTCTCCAAAGTACGGAACGGAGCGTCCTCGGTGCCGGGATTTTTGTCGCTTCCGTTCACGTCAACATAATAATCGGACAGCTCGACAGCGTCGCCTTCATCAAGCTTATATCCTACCGTTGCTTTGATCAATGTATCTTTTCCCGACACCTTTATTCGGCTCGAGATCTCAACAGATTTCGTTTCGTTCGTGTTTTCCGAAGCGGCGGATATACCGACAGTCATGGCAGTACCAACTATCCCCAAGCAAAGAATGAGTAAAAGAAACGGCGTTCCCTTATTTTTCCTTCTGAAAATCAGGACAGCCATTCCGACGAACGCCGCAGCAAGCGTGACTGACCAGAAAAGGAACCTTTCTCTGTCTCCCGTCTCGGGCGGACGTGTCCCCGCTGCTTTTTCCGCTGTGTACTTTACAGCCAGCGAGACGGACTGCCCGGCTCCGAGAACATCAAGATCCTTTGAAGCCGAAGAGCCGTCCGCAAGCTTGTACCCGTCCGGGACAAGGTGCTCGAGCGAAACGTCCGTGATGTCAAATTCGTTCGTGTTCGTCACCGTCAGCTCTGCCGCGACAGTCTCGCCCTCCTGGTACTCTTTCTTGTCGGCTGAAAGAGTGATTTTTACCCCGTCATGCGTTTCCGTCTCGGCAAATACAATATTTGCCATAGAAAAGGCCATCATGACCGCAAGCAAAACTACCGTGATTTTTTCCAAGCGCTTCATTTTACTGCTTCTCCTTTATTTTTAGTACGCTTTAGTGCGCCTTGATCATGTATATCAGCGGCAAGATCTTCACTGAGTCTGTAGCTCAAGCCGTGTGCGGCGGCAAACGTTGCTGAAGAACACAGCCTCAAAAAAGTATTTTTTTGATTACAAACCGTGCGGGAAAATATTTATTTTTCCGTGTGTATATGGTACAATATTGCTGTGAGCTTTTGTTTCAAGCCGTTTAAATTATGACTTATATTGCATATTCCGCCGTTCAATTCTTATTTTATCAGCATTCATTCCGGGCCGCAATCGCACTTATTTGATTTGGAGGGTAATATTTTGATTGACATTTTTCCCGGCACTATCGGCTTTCCGTTTATTGACGAGGTTTCGGAACCTCTGATACGTCTTACGGGCGTCGGCGTGGAGGTGCGCACCGATGCGTCATACTTTTTCGACAACAAAAATCGCGGAATAGACAGCTACCTCTTTCAGTACACGCTTGACGGCTCGGGCATTTTCGAAATCGACGGCGGAAAGACCGTCTTAACTCCGGGGCAAGCATTTTTTACTTATATCCCGAGCGAGACGAAGTATTACTGCGATCCCGAGGGCGCGGAATGGAAATTTATTTTCGTTCTTTTCATGGGCAAATATCTCGGGCCGTATTACGATAAAATACGAAGCATCAAGGGCAATATATTTTATCTCGACAAGGACGACCCCGCCGTAAAAAGTGCGATCGACATCTTTCTGAATGCCAAAAAAAATCTGCTTGACAACAGCCTTATAGCCTCGTCCGCTGCGTTTGATTTTCTGGTCAAGCTCTGCTGTGCTTCAAATGCAGCCGACGCTTACTGCCGCCTCAACAAGCAGGCGATAGACCTTTTTCAGTCACGGTATGCAGACATAAGCGGGATCGCCGAGGCTGCCGATATTCTCGGCGTTTCCCAGAGCCACCTCACCCGCGTTTTTTCTGCGGAGGTTAAAGCGGCGCCTCTCGAGTACCTCACAAAAATACGAATGAGCCACGCATTGAAGCTGCTCGTGGATACAAATTATTCCATTGATAAGATCGCCCGCCTGTGCGGATATGATAACGGCAATTATTTTGGCAAAGTCTTCAAAAAATATGTGCACATGACCCCGATAAAATACCGCGAAACGCGGACGCTGTAGTTTTAAGGGCTCCGGCAACGTTTTGCCGCGGGAGCCCGTCCGTTTCATACTCGCCTTTTATACAGCCCGCCGAGTCTGCGGCGAACATTCACCGCCAAGCCGTACCGCATATAAAGCATATTGCCTGCTTGACAAAGCATGGCAGATGTGATATATTTATATCGGAGCTACTTGATGACGCATAGTAGGAGGCGATTGCATGGGGAGCGTTGATGACTCGCAGCTTTTGCGCGGCATACTCGAGGGCTGTGTGCTCTCCATCATCGCGGAGGGCGAGACGTATGGGTATCTGATCCTTTCGCGCCTCGGCTCGTGCGGATTTGAAAACTTGCTCGAGGGGACGCTCTATCCGGTGTTAACGCGCCTTGAGACAAAAAAATATATCGTCTGCCGGCGCGAAAAGTCGCCGTTCGGTCCGATGCGAAAATATTATTCCGTCACGGACGCGGGGCTCACGGCGCTCGCAGACTTCAAAAAAAATTACGAACGGATAACGGCAGCGGCGGATTCCGTTCTCGGAGGGGAGACAGGTACAGCGAAATGAAGGACAGCTACGTTTTCTATAAGGATAAGCTCGGCGGGGAGTACGCCTCCGCATTCGAGAAGATCGAGATGTACGTCCTAACGCAGAATTTTGACGAGGCGGCGCGCGAGGAGCGGCTCTCCGAGCTGCTCGACATATTTTTGGCGGCAGAGGCCGAGGGCACGCCGGTCGACAAAATAACCGGCGGCGACATACCGCTCTTCTGCCGGACGTTCTGCTCCGACCTCGGGATAAAGAACCGGCTTCTTGCCGCCATTGATTATATTTACCGCATCTCTTTCTGGCTCCTCATTTTCTCCGCCGCCGATATTTTATTTTTCCTTATCGGTCAGGACACGGGCACGATAGCCGATGTCTGGTCTTCATACTCCGGCATTAACATTTCGGGCCTCATCATCGGTGCCGCTGTCTCTGGGATAGTCGCCGCCGCCTCGGGCGCTCTGATTAGGCGCGCGATGTTCAGGGCGAAGAAAATTTCAATGGGAACGCTGAAGTCGGCGATCTATGCGGTCGCGGCAGCGACGTTTCTGATCCTTCTGTCCGCGATGATGATGACGAAGACGGGGCTGTTCACCGTCCCGTCGTGGGTTGTCATCGTCATCACCGCGCCCGTCGTCATCGTATACTACGTTTTCCGCGGCAGGCATATAAAGCGGGAGCGCGTCAGCATGTCCGATCTTTTGTCGGAGAACCTCGCGGTCACGGCCGCGGAGACTATGGAGCGGAAATATGCGAAAAAGAAAAGGCGCCGCGAAAAGCGCGGCGGGAGCTATGATATGAGAGAATTTCTCGAAAAGGAGGAGGCGGACTGCGTCTGGACCGAGCGCAGCCTCCTGATCTATTTCATCATCCCGCCCGCAATAACCGTTTTTGACGTCCTGAACCGGCTCGGGAACAGCTCGCCGAAGGATATCATCATTCTGTCCGCGATCACGCTCGCGGTCGAATATGCCGTTATGCTGTGGCTGCGAAAGGCCGCCGTCGCGGGCGTCCGCGCGCGCCGCGCATGGATCGCGCAAAAGCGGGAAGAGCTCGCCTCCGGGGACGGCGGCGAAGATGCGGGGGAGCATCCCGCCATGTGACAGGCACATTTTTGCAGCGCAGCGGGTAGGCAAGTCATTATTTCAAAGTTTTTCCGTAATATTCACATTTTTCGTGAGCGAATTAGAGCCCGCCGAGTCTGCGCGCTATGCATAGTCGAAACATCGTCATTGGCCCCAACGCTCATATATCAAAAGGGCACCCGGATGGGTGCCCTTTTGATATATGGAGCATACGGGACTCGAACCCGTGACCCCCACACTGCCAGTGTGGTGCGCTCCCAGCTGCGCTAATGCCCCGGTTACGGTGATATCATACCACAAACAAAGGCGTTTGACAAGTACTTCCCGCAAAAAAACTTTTGCCTCCCACGACTGAGGGTGCCGTCATATCATAATAGTGTACGGAGACACAGTCCTCCTGTCTTCCGTATTTCAACTCGGTTTCATCTTCTTCGTGACAATTATGAAAGGTATCAAACGCAAAATGAATGGCAGTAACAAAACCGTAAAGATCGCTGTCATCGACGGCGACGCACGGCAGAGATATCTCGCCTCGCTCCTTGATGCCGACGGCTATGACGTCGGCACATTCTGCCCGGGCGACACCTCCGTATCTGTGTCGGACGCGCCGTACCGCGCCGTGATCTTTCCCGTCAAACCAAAAGAAAGCATAAAAGACCAGATAAAACGCTTCCGCCCCGACAGCGGCGCCGTATTATTCTCGTGGAGCCCGTCCTGCGATACGGCGGCCGAGATCGCCTCCTCCGGGTGGGAATCATTCGATTTCGCCGCAGATGAGGCGCTGACCGTGAAAAACGCATATCTCACCGCCGAGGGAGCGCTCTCCCTTTATATGGACGAAACGAACATCGCCGTGCGCGGGTCGCGCATCATTGTTTTCGGCTCCGGCAGGGTCGCAAAGTGCGTGTGCCGCGTGTTTTCCGCGCTCGGCGCGGACGTGACGATGGCGGCGCGCTCGAAGGGAGAGCTTTCGTGGGCGGAGATATCCGGCATACACACCGTTGACATAAAGGACGGCGGCGCGCTCGAAGCTGTGCTTTTGCGCGGCGTTGACGCCGTCATAAACACGATCCCGGCCCGCGTTCTTCCCGACATGCCGAAGGGCGTCTTTATAATCGACCTCGCCTCGGCGCCTTACGGCATCGGCGAATACGAAGCCGACGCCGCCGGCGCCCGCCTCCTCAGAGCGGGCGGGCTGCCCGGGAAATACGCGCCGGAATCCGCCGCCGCCCTGCTCGCGGACGTCGTCCGCCGCCGAATGGAAGGGTACAGAAAATGATAGGTTATGCAATATGCGGCTCGTTCTGCACGCACAAGCAGTCGCTTGACGCGCTGCGTGCCCTCGCCGCCAAATACGATGTGCTCCCAATACTGAGCTTTAACGCCGCCTCAACGGACACGCGCTTCGGCACGGCTGAAGCGCTCATCGACGCGGTGACATCAGTCACGGGGCACACACCCGTAACAACGATAAAAGAGGCGGAGCCGCTCGGCCCGAAGACGCCGCTCGACGCGCTCGTCATAAGCCCGTGCACCGGGAACACGCTCGCGAAGCTCGCCTGCGCGATAACGGATACTCCCGTCACGATGGCGGCAAAGGCGCACCTCCGCACCGACCGCACGCTGCTGATCGCGCTCGCCTCGAACGATGCGCTCGCGGCGAATCTCTCAAACATCGGCTCCGTGCTCGTGCGGAAAAACATCTTCTTCGTTCCGATGCGTCAGGACGACGTCGTCTCAAAGCCGCACTCGCTCGTCGCCGATTTTGCCCGCGTGCCGGAAGCGCTTGAGGCCGCGCTCGCGGGGCGTCAGCTTCGCCCGATGTTCATCTGAAAAAAGCCCGGGAGGAGCCGCCGAAGCCGCTCCTCCCGGCGCTTTATCGTGGGATCACTTTTTGTTTTTTTTGCTGCCGGTAAAGAACAGGCACACCGCCACGACGAGCCCTACGGCGCTGACGGTCAGGACGATTATCCACGGCGTAAACCGGTCCATGTCCCCGGTGTGCGGCGGCGACGTGAGCTCGGCGGCGGCCGCCGGCAGTATCGCGACGGCAGAGATGATCAGTGCGGCGGCAAGTATAAAGAGAATCAGCTTTATCTTTCCTTTTTTCATATGGCTTTCTTCCTCCCCGCGGCCGTGCGCGGCGCGGTATTTTTATATATTGTACCACATATTTGCGTTTTTTGCAACAGGCGGTATTGCCTGTCCTTCGGCAGGCGCGGGAAAGAGCGGCGGCGCGTGTTTTCGTTGATTTTATTTAATATTTATCCTGATTGTATGGCATAAACCGCATTTTTGTGATATACTGTCGTTAATATCGGCAAAGCGTGATGCTTTTCCGGTGACGGCTGATATCAGCCGAGCTTTTCCGGAGGACGGGAACGGACGAATGAACGGATCGAAAAACGGTCGGACTGCAAAAATTCGCATAATAATTATGGAAGTTGTCGCGATCATAGCGGTCGCGGCCGCATTTATACTTGTGGAAAAGAATGCCGGCTCAGGTCAGGGCGCGAACCGGCCGATCCTGATCTTCGGGCATGAAGTTGAAAAAAACGCGGAAGAGCTTATCTTTTCCGGCGATGAGATAACGGATATTACCGCTCTTGAAAGCGGCCTGAAGGAGCTCGGCGGCCTGCGAAAGGTCGACCTTGGAAGCTTTCACATGTTTGATGAGGAGCTTGAGGCGCTGCGCGCCGAATTTCCCGACGTGGATTTTATATGCGTGACCTACAAAAGAGTCGCCGGCACCGTGTGCCTGGCGACCGATGAGGAGATCGACCTCGAGGGGAAGGACGTCGACTTCGGCGTCCTTGCGGACGAGCTTTCCGGGCTTCGAAACCTTCGGCATGTGACGTTCGGGAATGATGCGGTGCGCGCGTCCGAGATGGAAAAGCTGAAGGGCGCGTGTCCGGACGTGGAATTCACAGCCGTTCTGACATATCCGGTGGGCGATGCCGAATTCAGAGAAGATGCGGCGTCCATCGACATTTCGGGAAAACCTCTTCCGGACGGGCTTTCAGCCGCACTTTCACACTTCAAGTCGCTCACAAACGTCGACCTCACGGGGACGGGAGCCGACGTCGGGACGCTTATCGAGCTGAAAAAATCGTTCCCGAGCGTCGCCTTCCACGCGGAGGTCGAGCTCGGCGGGGAAACCTTCGATTCCGATGTCGAGGAAATAGATCTGAATTCAAAAGAAGTCGGCGACTTTGATCTGTTTTTCGCGTCTGCCGCGCTGTTCAACAACCTGAAAAAGATCGAGATGTGCGACTGCGGCTTTTCAAACGAACAGATGGAAACGCTGCGCGACGCCTACCCGAACACAAAATTCGTCTGGCGCGTTTATCTCGGGAAATGGTCGCTCCGGACGGACGCGGTGGCGTTTTCCGTTTTGATAATGGCATATGATGAGTATGAGCGTATGACGACCGAGGACATACAAGTCCTCAAATACTGCACGGACCTCCAGGCGCTCGACCTCGGGCACCAGGACGTGAGCGACATCTCCGTGATAGGCGACTATCTGACCGAGCTGCGGATACTGATACTCGTCGACAACAAGGTGACGGACCTCTCCCCGCTTGCAAAGCTCAAGCACCTCCACTATCTCGAATTTTTCGTGAACCGCGTGAACGATATAACTCCGCTCGCAAGCTGCCGCGAGCTCGTCGACCTGAACATGGGCTACAACGGCATCACGGACATAACGCCGCTGCTCGATCTGCCGCTCCTTGAGCGGCTGTGGTTCGAGCACACCCTCGTTTCTGCCCGGGACGTACAGCTCCTGAAAGAAACGTACCCGAATGCGACGATAATATCGGTCGGCGAGGGCTCGGTCGATCAGGGCTGGCGGGCGCACGCGCGGTACCGCGCGATGATAGACATGTTCAACAACAATTTCGTCAGCGAGGAATTTTCGAAGTACGACGGCAAGGCGTGAGCCGAGGCACATTTTGCAATTTAACACGCTCCTCCGGCGGGCGCTTAAGTTTCTCTTTTTTCATTGACACGCCGCTTTGTCGGTGATACAATATATATCTGAAAAAATCAAAAATGTCGGACACGATATCCGAAAGGAATGCTGAAAATATGGAATGGCAATCACTGAACACGCTTCGCGAAAAATATCTCGCTTTTTTTGAATCGAAGGGGCATCTGCGCCTCCCGAGCTTCCCGCTGATCCCCCAGGGGGACGGGAGTCTTTTGCTCATCAACGCCGGAATGGCGCCGATGAAAAAATATTTCACCGGAGAAGAGGAACCCCCGCGCCGCCGCGTTACGACGTGTCAGAAGTGCGTCCGCACGCTCGACATTGATAACGTCGGCAAAACCGCGCGTCACGGCACATATTTCGAAATGCTCGGCAACTTCAGCTTCGGCGACTATTTCAAGTCGGACGCTATCCCGTGGGCATGGGAATTTCTGACGAAGGTGCTTGAAATACCCGAGGAGCTTCTCTATCCGTCCGTCTACGAGGAGGACGACGAGGCATACTCTATCTGGCACGACAAGGTCGGCGTCCCCGAATCGCATATCGTCCGCCTCGGGCGGGACGACAACTTCTGGGATCTTTCCGGAGGTCCGTGCGGTCCCTGCTCCGAGATATACTTCGACCGCGGCGAAAAATACGGCTGCGGCAAGCCGACGTGCGGCCCCGGCTGCGACTGCGACCGCTACATCGAGATCTGGAACAACGTCTTCACGCAGTTCAATAACGACGGGCACGGCAACTACACCGAGCTCCAGCAGAAGAACATCGACACCGGCATGGGGCTCGAGCGCCTCGCCTGCGTGATGCAGGGAGTGGACAACCTCTTCGAGGTCGACACGATACGCAAAATTCTCGACCGCGTCTGCGAGATATCGGGCAAAAAATACAACGAAAACTATAAGGACGACGTTTCGATACGCGTCATCACCGACCACATCAGGACGGCGACGTTCCTCATCTCGGACGGTGTCCTCCCCTCGAACGAGGGGCGCGGCTACATTCTGCGCCGCGTCCTGCGCCGCGCCGCGCGCCACGGCAAGCTGCTCGGGATCGAGGGCGCTTTCCTCACCGATCTCTGCGACGTCGTCATCGGCGAAAACAAGTCCGCATACCCCGAGCTTGAAAAGAAAGCGGACTACATCAAAAAGGTCATAAGCATAGAGGAGGAGCGCTTCGAGGCGACCATCGACTCCGGGCTCTCGATCCTTCACGACATGATAGACGGCGCTAAATCGTCCGGCGCGGAGAGGCTCACGGGAGAGGATATATTCAAGCTCTACGACACGTTCGGCTTCCCCGTCGACCTGACGCGCGAGATCGCGTCCGAAGCGGGGCTCGATATCGACGAGGACACGTTCACGGAGCTGATGAAGGAGCAGAAGACGCGCGCGAGAGAGGCGCGCAAGCTCGGCCACGGCTGGGACGACATGGCAAAATCCCTCTTCTCCGAGCTCCCGAAGACGGAATTCGTCGGATATGACACGCTCTGCGCCGAGGCGCGCGTGATCCTCATCTGTGTCGGCGGGCAGTCCGTCAGCGAATGCTCCGACGGCGACGACTGCATCATCGTGCTCGACAAGACGCCGTTCTACGGCGAGGGCGGCTGTCAGGTCGGCGACCGTGGCTCGATCGAAAACGACACTGCAAATCTCACCGTAAAGGATACAAAAAAGGAATCGGG